>JAFNFQ010000026.1 GCA_017885655.1 Methanobacteriota archaeon
AGGGTGACGCGGGCAACGAGGAGGTCGATGGAGTAGATTGTCTGCGTGGGGTCGGGGTTGGAATAGGTCCGTATGACGACATCGCCGCGCTGGTCTGTCAGGTAACTTGTGTCGATGTTGGGGGCGATGCAGAGGTTGGTTGCGGCGGTGACGCCGTTGATCTGCATGGTGAAGCCCTCGGTGTCGCCAACGAGGGAGCAACTGAGGAAGATCTCGACGGAGGCTACTTGCTCAGTCGGGACGTTGATGACCTGGGAGATGTCGAGCCAGTAGGGGGTCTGGTAGGTGACGACGACGCCGGCGTAGGTGGCGGTGACGTAGCTCGTCTCGATTCCTCCGATCGTCACTGTCATTTCGAGCTGCAACCCTGTGAGGTCAGCGACCACCCATGCCCCCGCTCCGCTGCAGCTGGTTGGAGCGACCGCGGTTCGATTTGCGAACGGCCCAGCAAGTGCAACATAGAGGAGTCCGGTATAGCCTCCGCCGCTGCATTTGAGGCGGTAGCTCAACGTCGGCGGTGGTATGTACGTCGCGTTCACTCGTGACCACGAAAAGACCGTCACTGCAGTGATCACGGCTCCGCCTGGTATGGTGGGCACGGTGAGCGTGTAGAGGTCCGTGTCTGCCGTATCTGCCGCGGTGACCATCGCGGTGACGTAACTCGTGTTCCCGTCCGGCTCGCTGTCGCAGAATCCGCTGATATAGGACCAATGCACCGTCCCCGCGATGATGCAGGACGGCTCTGAATGGACGTAATCCCAATTGAGAGAGACATCGCCATCGAGCGACATCATAGCGGTCAGCGTCCCGTTATTGGCCTCGGTCTTGGTATTCGAGATGCCGTCTGCCGCCGACTCAAGAAGGAATCCATTGGAGACGCCCTTGACAGAGACCTCGGCGGAAACAAAATAATCGATGATCTCGTCTCCTCGGGATGGATGCGCGACGAGGAGGATGGGTGTGAGGAGGAGGGCTGCCATCAAGAGGATGGTCAGTGGCCTGATCCCGGTCCCGCCGCGCATCGGCAAGTTGCATCTGTATTCATGCTCAACAGTTCGATTTTCCTTCATTAGAACACCGCCTGGACGTCCTCCTGAGCAACCCCTCTCCTTTCTTGGTCAACGTGACCACGATGCCGTTCCCGTTGCCAATCTGCTCGACCTCGATCGTGCATTGACCCATGAGGGCGAGGTCGTTCAGGTCTCGGGAGAGCGTCAGGTTGCCGATCCCGTGTCGCTCCAGTATCACGGCGGCCATGTCCTTGCGGGAGGACTTGCCGCCTGATTCCTTCAGGGTAGACAGGATGTCTCGCAACCTTTCGATGCGGAGGGTGTGCTTGGATGCCATCCGGCCAAGATTATATCGTATCCGCGATATAGAAATAGTGAAAACATGATGTTTTCAATTGAATGCTCAAGGACGCAAGACACACCCGAGTTCTATTCTGGTCACGCGATAATATCATCCCGCCAAAGTCCCTCCATAGGAGAGTTGCCCCGCAATGGAGAAAGCGGTCATTTACCCATATGTAACGACTCGAAAGCGGATTCCGTGACCTCCTTAGTATGGAGGGGGACGCCAGTTCGCTCCATATGCAGTGGGTCGTGGTGGTCCCGAAGTGACATTGATTTCTAGGCGATGGTGAGTGACAGTTTCATGGTCGACGTAGACCGGCTGCCGACGGGGAGCTCCTGTCTATGTCGACGTAGATAGGTATACCCTGCTGTCGATGTTTGTGCTGCTGACTCCTATCTACTCCAGGTGTATCTTCGGCGGTGCCGGTAGAAGCCGGCACTCTTCGCAGAGATCATCATGCGGGACCCACCCGTAGAACATCTTGCTACACCAGGCGCACCTGATGTATTTCCGCTCATCCCTGATCTCGGCTACTGGCTCAGGCGGGGTAGCCTCGGCGATGCACCACAAGCAGCCCTCTGTCTGCGGCTTCGAGTAATCCGGGGTGAATGGTCCGTCATGGTGTCTTCCACATTTGATTCCCTTCTCCGTCTTCATCTTGTTTATCTCACTACCGAGATAGGATAGCGGGGATTGGCCGCCCCGCACCGGTGCCGGGATTCCGCCCGGCCCGTCATGAGTCCTTGACAGCCTATGGCATATCAGTCTTTCCGGCTATGCTTCACCGTCTCCGTCCTGAAGCGATCGGTGATCCTGCCGTCGGGATGCCTCGTGTAGCCAGCGCGTATCTCGGTGACCTTGCCGTAGGAACGGTCGTAGCTGATGTGCATGACCTCGCGATAGCCGTTGGGCCACACGATATCGTATCCGCTGCAGTCCATATGCGGGTAGAGCCAGGGAAGATCGGGCATTGGGAACCCTCGATGTTTGCCCGTCACTCTACCAGCGTCTTGTAGTAGATCTGGTATTCATGGAAGTCCTCGATGAGGACGACCTCGCCCTTGTGGACCTCGCCGCAGTATTCGTCGCATGACTCGCCATGTTCCCACTCAGCCCACTTCACCTTCGCCATGAAGCCCCGCTTTTCCATGTCCTTCTCGAGGGCCAGGGCCTCGTCGCTCGGGTCCGTGCGGTCCTTCAACTCCCAGTTGCCCAGGCCGTCCCACTTCGCCAGGACCCATCCCTCCGGCAGCTCCATCTTGACCCGCTCTTCCATGTACCTGCGCTGGCAGTCATAGCCGCGCTTGTGGCGCTCCTTGAGGGCATCGGAGCCGTGCGCGAATATCCATTCGGCCTTCACCTTGTCCTCGGCCTCGCGCTTGACCTTCTCTTCGGCATCTCGCTCGGTCTTCTCCTCGGCATTGCGGAAGCGCCGCACGGCATCCTCTGGCGTGTCGGACGAGAAGACGAGCGAGGGCTGCCATGTGTACCCCGCTGTCTCGACCGCCTTGCGCTGAGCCGCCTCGTGCGCCAGGCGCTGTGCCTCGTCTTTCGCCGCCGCCTCGAGCCGTTTCGCCTCGCTTGTCTCGATGTGATCGCGGAAGGCCGCGAGGGCTGCTATCGGGTCCGTACCCGCCAGGACGGCCTCGATGAGGATGTTCTCTATCTTCTGTGTGCTTCCGTAGAAGTATGAGACATCCCATGTCGCCTCGCCTGTCTTCTCCTTCATGCCGCTCAGGAGTGGTGCATCGAGGGGGAGTTCGACCACGAGCTTCCCTCCGGCATCCAGCGCGATACCTTTGCGAGCCGCGGTCAACCGTTGCGAATCGCTCAGACTGCAGATCGTTTTCACCTTCGTCCCCTGGTCTATCGCCAGGACCGGTGCGGCACTCGCCGCTTCGTTGGTTTCCATTGTCTCACTCTCGGGGCACTTGCCCTGGTGCGGGTATGCACTAATGCACTATAAGCCCTATGGTGCCTTACGCCCTAATGCACGGTGAAACCTTGACGGACTCCATGGAGCGAGTCGTGACGTACTTCAACAAGCAGGAGACCGCGAAGCTCAGGGAGTACGCGAAGCGCAAGAACATCTCCATGTATGCCCTGGCGAAGCGGGCGATCTTCGAGTACGTTGAGCGGCACCCCTGATTGTCTCACGCCATGAAAAAGGGAAAGGTGCCCCGCCCTTCCGAGCGGGGCTTGACGTGGGGACGGGACAGGACAGCGAGTCTATGGAGCGTTCCCGTTTTATCGGCCCGATTTCGGCGGGCTAAAGAACTTTCGCAGCGCGAAATCACGGACCGCCATCAAGGGCGCGAGGAAGAAAGGCAACACTCATTCTCTGCGCCGCGGTGGTATTTCACGCTCAAGCAGAACCAGCTCTCCCCGCCGCATCTGCAAATACCCCGCCACAATGAGAGCAAGGCCTGCCGCCAGCGGAATCAGCAACCATACCAAGACGTCCGCCGGCGTGAGGATTATCGCGATCGCCGAAATGAAAAGAAGGACTATGCCGAACGAGCCGAGGACTATTCCCTGCATGCGAAGCCTATCATCCATCGGCGCGGGGGGTCTCTGTCTGCTTCTCACAGTGGTCGGGACCCTCAGAGTTCCAAGGTTTATTAATGTACTCCGCTGAATGCAGGGATTTGGCGGGCGAGAAGCTTAAGACCGAGTGCACACTCCCTGTGACGGGTCAGCATGAAGCGTGACTTGATTTCAATCGTGGATGTGGAGAAAGATCTCATCGCCCTTCTCGAGCTCAGTCAGAGCCTCAAGAACAGGAGCATGGCCGGACAGATTTCCGAGTCATTGAAGGGGCAGAGCCTGGCGATGATCTTCGAGAAGCCCAGCACCAGAACAAGGGTCTCCTTCGAAGTCGCGATGACGGAACTCGGCGGACATGCCCTATACCTGAGTACCGCGGACCTCCAGCTGGGCAGGGGGGAGACGATCGCCGACACGGCGCGCGTGCTGAGCAGATATGTGGACGGCATAGTGTACAGGGCGTTCAAGCATCAGGACATGCTCGAATTGGCACGTCATTCCACGGTCCCTGTGATCAACGCCCTTGACGATCTGGAGCACCCCTGCCAGATACTCGCAGACCTGTTGACGGTGAAGGAGAAGAAAGGTGAAATGAAAGGGCTCAAGCTCGCCTATGTCGGCGATGGAAATAACGTCTGCAACTCGCTACTTCTTGGGTGCGCTCTCCTGGGAATGAATATGACGGTGGGCTGCCCCGAAGACTACAGTCCGGACGAGCGCATACTCGAGACGGCGAAACGCATCGCGGCGCAGTATGGCGGTGGGGTGGAGATTGTCGAGGATCCAATGCTCGCCGTTAAGGGGGCAGATGTGGTCTATACTGATGTCTGGGTATCGATGGGTGCTGAGAAGGAAAGAAGGCGACGGGAGAAGGCTTTCAGGGACTACCAGGTCAATTCGCAGCTCGTGTCTGCTGCGAAGGACGACTGCATCGTGATGCACTGCCTCCCAGCGCACCGAGGCAAGGAAATCACGGACGATGTGTTCGACGGTCCACATTCTGTCGTCCTCGATGAGGCAGAGAATCGATTGCACGCGCAGAAGGCGGTGCTCGTGCACCTCCTTGGCGGGACATGAGGCTTGCTGCGGAGTGTCGGCGCCAACTCCTTGTCGGCCACTGCTGCAATGCGTCTGCGAGAGGTTGCCCAGAATGCCCTTGACGCCTCTCCATCTTGCCCCCGCCTGGAGCGTTTTCCTCACCGCGCGGAGGAAGTGGAGCTTCGCGGGGTTGAGCATTGGGAGCGTTATTCCGGACGCGGAAATCCCAATCCTCTACGCAACGGGTATTGAGACGCAGACGGGACATGGAATCATGCACTCACTCTTGGGTGCTCTGACATTCGACGCCATGTTGGCGGTCCTGGCCGTATACCTGTTGTACCCTGCATTGGCGGGATGGTGGGAAGGTCGATTCGGAACGAAATGGGTCCACTTCGGCGGGGTCGATGTTGGCGACATCGACAAGCTGCCGCGCGTGATTGCAGGCGTCTATGCTGGGATTGTATTACATGTCGGCGTGGACTTCCTGACCCACACTTCGATGCCGTACCTCTGGCCCTTCGCTGAACCTGTGAGCACCTTCAGCTTTGCGAGGGACTTCTGGTGGCTCATCTTGGTCAACATGATCCTGTTGGCAGCTCTCCTTGCCCTGCTGCGCATCCACCTCGGGAGGATGGAGGACACCGCGCCAGGGAAATGACGGAGCCCTAGGCGCTCGAGAAGAACTGCCTCAGCACCGGGTGCATTTCCATCATCTGCTCTCTTCCTATCGCCTCGTACATCTGGATGATGATGCCTACGGCCAGCAAGACCCCTGTGCCGCTCGCATTGCCGACAGTCCCTATCATGTCAGCTACGGCCGCCAGCGCCCCCACGCCAGCTCCGCTAATCACCGTCACGACAGGTATGTACCTTTCCAAGACACGTTTGAGCACCCTCGGGTCTCGGCGGAACCCCGGTATCTGCATCCCGCTGCTTTCTATTTGCTCCGCGACTGCCTCGGGGCCCATATTTGTTGTCTCGATCCAGAACTTCGCAAACATGACAGACCCGCCGACCATCACGGACAGCCAGACGCACAGATGCAATGCGACCTGCCAATAGGCGTGTCCCCTGAGGTATGTGCCATACCTCTGCGGGTTCAGCAACGGCAGTAGCCAGTCAGAAAGCCCGTTGATCGAGGAAAGATAGTAGGCGGCACCCGAGATAGGCGTCGTCTGCTGTATCAGGCCGCCCGTTACTAAAGGATCGCTCGCGGATGGATAGCCGCCTAACCACCATTGCCTGCCGACAAGCGGCCACTCCGGATGTTGCCAGAAAAGCAGCGAGAACATGCTCACGTTGGCAAGGACCGCCGCGACCAGTATGATGGGGATGTTGGACGCATACATGAGGCGTATGGGATAACGTCCTCGCGCACCTCGGGCAGCGCCGTGCGCGAGGGGCAGTTCTATGCGCGTCGATTCAACATAGGCCACCGCGAGGAATATGATGACGGTTCCGACCAGCGCGACCACTGGGTTGGGATTCGAGAGGAGGATAGTCTCATAGCCTCCGCTGGCCAGCTGATCCGCCCTGAAGTTCCCTAGGTAGAAGAGCGTCTTCGGGATTGTGCCGGTCGGAACGCCTTGGCTCACCTCCCAGTTGAACGTCCCCGTGAATATCTGCTGCGCCACGCCGGCCGCGATGAATAGGGAAATTCCGCTCCCTATGCCCCATTTCGACACGACTTCATCCATGAGGAAAACGAGGTAGCTGCCCGCAAATAGCTGGAAGATTATGATGAACTGCGCCAGGAGATGTCCGTTGCCCGGAGAGAACCTCTCGAGACCTCCGGTGAAGCTGGCAGATGGCGTCAGAAAGCCGAACACCTGCGGAATCGCCTCGACGAAGATCATGATGATGACCAGTAGCTTCTGAGTGCCCTGGTAGACTGACTTGTCCTCGTCGTCCTTCAGATCCAGCTTGATGATCTTCGCGCCGGCGAAGAGCTGCATGATGATCGAGCCGGTGACTATGGGGCCTATGCCTAGATGCATCAGGGACCCCTGGGCCCCCGCCATGATCGCGCGCAGGCTCGAGAAGAAGTCTATGGTCTGCGTTTTATCCAAACCGTAGATGAAGATGTTCGTCATGACGAAGTACAGGACTAGAATCAGTAAAACCCACATCATCTTCGTCCGGAAGTGGACGTGGCCCTCAGGCCTAGTCACAGCCGGCAGCCTGTCGGTCACCGGCTTCAGCTTGTAGAGCAGGCTCTTCCTTTCTTCTGCCATCTACTCTCCCTTTTGGATCTCCTGAACCGTCGTTATGACCTTGCCTCCAGCTGCCTCAACCTTACTCTTCGCGGATTCGGTCGCCTCGGCGACAATCACCTCGAGAGGCAGGTTCGCCCTTCCGGCACCGAGCAACTTGTCGATGCCGATCATAGTCAGGTCCACCTTGTAGCCAGCATCCGTCTTGTGCACCGCGCCCTTCAATCCGAACTCCGCAAGCCTGTCTTCTATGTCTCCGACATTGACGGACAGCTTCGCTTTCCTAGTCGCCGCATGGCGGACGAAACCGTGGGCGCCGAAGTGATCCGGGTCGTATTTGATCATCCACTTGAACTTGTGTTTGTGCAGTCCGGCGTTTCCACGGCCTCCCCTGTCGCCAGCGCCCCTGCCATGCTTCTTCCCCCTGCCGTGCGTCCTGCTCCCCCTCAGCTTCTTTGTCCTGGACACCATCACTTCTCAACCCCGAGCATCCTGGTCAGCAAGTTGTCTATCTCCTTCCCTCTGTAGCCGAGGTCACCGCCTGCGCCGTAAGGGCGCTTGACACTCTTGTATCCCTTCAGTGGCGGATGGAGGCGGAGGACGGGCTTCAGTCCCTCAACATCCCGGGGGCTGGCTTCGCCTTTGGACAGCGCCTGCGTGAAATCCCAAATTGAAGAGTATTTGGAATGTGCCTTGACATATGCGTCGTTGAGACCCTCGTCCCCTTCGACATGTCCTCTCCTCAGAAGCACCCTTGCTATGATTTGGGGCGTGACCTCACCCCATGTAACATAGTCTTTGACCTTCCTGAGCATGCCGCGCGTCGACGGCGTGTCTGCCAGAATGACACAATGGTTTGCCCTCGTGAGGCGCAGCATCTTGAGAGTGTCGACGACCGTCTGCCGGGCAAGGACAGTTCCCCTGATGCGTACGGCAGCGATCGCCATCACTTCTCACTTCCATTCTTGGTGCTTTCGGGGGGTGCCTCGCTGGCAACATTCTCCGCGGGCGGAGGCGCTTCTCCTTCCGGAGCAACACCGGCGGGGACGCCCACTCCGGCTTGGGAGTAGACGAACACCTTCTCGGCTCCTGACCTTATTCGGAGCCTCGACGCCTGGTCGTCGCTCACCCTCATGAGTGACGTTTGTTTGAGGGCGTCGAATGCGGCGAGAGCGAAGTTGACCGTGGTCTTGGTATGCCCTCTGGCGAAAGCCCATGCGTCTTTTATGCCCGCAAGTCGCATGATGCTCTTGGCGACATCGCCGACGGCAATGCCTACGCCCTGGGGTGCCGGCTTGAGGACGACTTCGACAGAACCGGATCTGCCAATGACCTTGAACGGGAACGAATGGGAGCGGTAGCACCCGCATTCCCAGGACCCACAACCCCTCTTGACCTCGATGATGCTCAGTTTTGCCATGTCGATTGCCTTGCGGATGGCGGGCCCGACCTCCTTTCCCCTCGCCCTTCCGACCCCGACGAAGCCGTCGCTATTACCCGCGACGCATGTTATGGCGAAGTTGACTCTGCGGCCGGAGTCGGTCATCCTCTGCACCATGTTGACATCGAGAACCTCATCCTCGATCTCGGGCAGCAATATGTCCACTATCTCGGGCTCGCGGAGGGGCAGTCCGCTCCGGAACGCTTCGCTCATTGTGGTGATTTCCCCTCTGAAGACCATTTGCCCTAGCTTCGTCTTCGGGACCCACTGGCGGGTTCGGTCTTCTCTTGCTCTCCCAGAGCCTCGGCCTTGCATCACAGAGCCTCCAACTTTGCCTTCACGTCTTTAAAGGCTTTCATCACGTTCTCACCAAGGTGTTTACCCTCAAGCCTGTCCGCCGACGGCAGCACCTCTTCGTCGTGCGGGATTTCGATGCCGGCGTCCAGGAGTCCTTTGAGACATGCAAAGACCCGTGAGCCCTTCGTGGGAGCGTTGAGTCCGATATCGAGCACGGCCGACTCAATCCCTCGCGCTTTTGCCCTCTTGCCAGCAAGAAGACCGGTAAGGTATGCCGCCGGCAGGTTGCCCGTCGCGGAACCCCATCCGTAACGCACGAGTTCCCTGCTGAACGCGGACGCGACGGTCCTGTCGCCATCGGGATTATAGACGACTATCTGCACGATTGCGTTCTGGAGGCTTTTCCGGAACACCGCCCTGGGTGCATTTCCCTTCAAGAGACCCAGCCTCTTGCGGTAGTCCGTCTTGCCATCCCTTCTTCTCCGGAAGGGCACCTTCGTCCTCGGCCCCTGCGTCACTTCTTCGCCTCCTTGAGGTGGCCCGCGGCCCTGATCTGTTGCTCGAGGTGCGCCTTGTTCTTGAACATCCCGCCCTTCGCCTGCATGTAGAGAATGCGGTAGGTGCTCTTGTCCACCTTGCCCTGCTCCTTCAGTTCCCGCAGTCTCTGTCTGAGAGGCCGGATTGTCCTGATCCATGCATCCTTCTTGGGCATCCGGGCTCGGGCCGCGCCCTGGCGTGTTCCGTGCCCCCTTCTGCGGCCTTTCGCCTTCTGCGCCGTTATGTAGTGCTTCCTTGCGCTCGAGATGCCCTTGACGGGAAGCTTGGCTATGGTACCCGATCGAATTGCCGTCCTTATGTCCGCCCTTGTGATTGCATCCTCAAGATCCTCGACCTTGTCAGGGTTCATCCAGACGCGGTGAATTCCGCACTTGAGCAGTTTTGCCGCCATTCGCCTCTGATTCCTAAGATCCACTCGAACCACTCCTGTTCAGCACCCTGATGCCCTTTTCGGCGGCGGCTTCCTCGATCAGCTTCCTCTTTCTCATCCCGACCGCGTGCGCGATCCTGACTGCTTCCTTGGCTGGATCGACGCCCTCCAGCTGCGCGGGGTTGTGTACGAGGACCTCCTTGAAGCCCGAGGGGTGCAGCCCCCTGGTCTTCTTGGGTCCCCTGTATCCGATTGAGACGACGTTGATCCTGTACTTGAAGTGCCTCCTGAGCTTCGATTGGCCGCCTTGTGGCCTTCGCCACTTCAGACCGAGCTTCTTGTACCTGAACCACTCCTGTCTGAGGAAGGTCGGGCGCTTCCTCGCGATCTTGTCTCGCAGGGCGAGCTGCCGGCTCCTCTCTTCGCTCGCGGCGGGCTTGATTTTCGGCACATAGGCTCCCTCCTCTTTGATCTCGACCGCGCCTTCTTCCTTCTCACCCTTCGCCTTCTCCTTCTTCTGCGCTTTGGGCGGATGCTTATCCAGATGCTCGAGAAGACGGTGACGGAGCTCATCGACCTTGCCCTCCGCGTCCAAACCGAGCTCCTTGCAGAACCCGACCAACTCTGCCTTCTTCGCTTTCTTCACGGCCTCGAGGGTTATGACGGTGCGCGCGGGTTTTTCGGTCTCGCGCTTCGCGGTCGTGGGTGTCTTCTCATGGTCCGTCTTCTTGGCGGCAATGCCCTTATCGCGCGCCGGCGCCTTTTTCTCTTCGGCCATCAGGGCACCTCCCCTGGCTTGACGACTATGTAGACTCCATCTTGGAAGACCCGTGGGTCGAAGTTCTTGATCTTGGTCGCCCGCTCGATGTTCGCAGCTGATTGGCCAACATCCTCAATGTCGTGGCCGGTGAGAATGACCTGATCCCCTTTTACCTCGACCTGCGTCTCGCCCATGATCCGCGCCCTGCGCGGGAATTTTTCCCCCAAGAAATTCTCTATGACGAATCCCCTATCCTTGACGATCAGTTTCATCGGGAAGTGGCTGTAGACCATCTTCATCTCACATCTGAAGCCGTCTGTGACTCCGACGATCATGTTCCTGATGTGCGCAGAGAACGTGCCGACCAACGCCTTCTCGCGCCTGCTTGGCATCTCGCTACTGATCGTGATGTGGTTTCCAGAGACGGCGAGCTTCACACGCGGGTGCCAGAGCCTCCTGGATAGCTTGATGCCCTTGGCCGAGACCGTGATGACATGCCCTTGGATGCTCGCCTTCATCCCCGAAGGGACCTCGATTATTTCTTCCACTTTCCCGGCGACTGTCATGTTATCCCTCAGTAAACGAAGGCGAGTAGTTTCCCGCCAATCCCCTTCTCCTTTGCGATGGCCTGCGATATCACTCCCTGCGTAGTGGTCAGAATCAACAGCCCGAAATCCTGGGCAGGCAGGTACCTGGCCTCCCACTTTTCCAGCTCGCTCCTGCGCACCGCGAATCGCGGCTTGATCACGCCACAGTTGTTGATGCTGCCTTTGAGTGCTACCAGATAACGGCCGCCCTTCCCGTCCTCGACGAACTCGAAGCCCGTGATGTAGCCGTGTTCCTGCATGACCTTCAGCACTCTGCCTACAAGCTTCGAGGCCGGCCGTAGGACGCACTTGCCCTTCCCGGTCGTCTCGGCGTTCTTCATCGCCACCATTGCGTCGTTAAGCGGGTCCTGCAGCAATCTATCACCTAGGAGTATTTCCTGAATCCAAGCTCGAATGCAATCTCTCTGAAACACTGGCGGCACAGATGCATGCCGTAACGTCTCACTATTCCCCTCTTGCGCCCGCACCTGTTGCAGCCAATCTTCCTGCCGAATTGTTTCCTCGGCTTCACTCGACCACCTCCAGGCCCAGCTTCTCTCGCGCGAAGGCGATCCCGTCATCCTTGGTTAGACGATGGCTCGTCGACACGCGCTTGGGCGCGATGCGCCTTCTCATGATGCGATACCCGGGCCTTGCGAGTGCCACGTTGACGTCCATGCCGACGACGCCGATCTCGGGGTCGTACTTCATGCCCTCGAACTCCGTGTAGTCCGTGATGCCGAAGCTGAAGTTGCCTTGAGGGTCGAAAGAGTACGCGGGAAGCGAGTTGTTCTTGATGGAGAGTGCCTTGCGCACGAACGTCTCCGCGTCCTTCCCTCTGATCGTGACCTTCGCGCCTATCGGCATGTTCAGCCTTATGCCCCAATCCCTGATCGTGCTCCTGCTCAGGGTCTGCACAGACTTCCTCTTCGTCACGAGGCCGAGAACCTTCTGCGCCTTGACGAGCTTCTCGCCTGCAGCGCCGACGCCGATGTTGATTACGACCTTTTCAATCCTCACGTCGCGCATCTTGTTCATTCCAACACCTACAGCGCCGCCCCTTCAGGTAGCGTGACTTCGCTTCTCTCGCCCCCTATGACGAAAACGTGGTCGATTATCGTTGAGAACCCTTCCTTGAAGTAGACCAAGTTGGCCTTCGGGTTCCTAGTGAGCTCGAGCCGGTCGATATGCGCGACTTCGCCGGCGTGGCGACCGCCTATCAAGAGGACAGTGTTCCCTCGTTCCAGCGGATATGACTCGAGGATCTTCTGGTCGGGGAGCTGTATCTTGAGCGTGGTCCTCGTCTTGTACTGATCCTTTTCCAGCAGGACATTTCTGCCGTCGTGCAGGTTCAGCTGAGTCACGCCCCCTCTGACGGTGTGCTTGTCCTCTATCCTCGCTAGCTTCCACTTCGCTTCGGATTCCCCGATTCTGACGAGTGCCAGTCTACCCTTCCTGTCCAGGAGCATCCTGTGGGTTTCCTTGGTCTCCTCCAGGGCGAGGACATCCATCAGACCCACAGGGAACTTGAGATTCGAGACGATTCTGCCGTCCACCCGGACCTTCCTGCCGTTCAATATCGCGCTGGCCTCCCGCCAGTTGTCCGCATAGTGGAGGTAGGTCCTCAGCACAGATACGATGGGTACCGAACGCTCAGTCGGATGAGGTCCCGGCGAGGGTTTTGCCGTCCAAACCTGTACCTTCCTCTCCACCCGCCAGGTTCTCGGCGCTGCCAGCCTCTTCATGTGCTTCTTCATTCTCTCTTCCCCAGGGACTCCAACTTGCCCTTTCTCCATGCGTCCGAATCGTCGATCTTCGTGATCATGACATTGGATGGATGGATTTTCTTGGCGACCTGCTTCCCGTCCGCCTTCGCGTGGGTGATGCCCTCGATCGTGATTATGCCCCCGCGGTAGTCGACGGTCGCGACCTTCCCCTCCTTTCCCTTGTCGTCTCCCCTCATGATGTAGACCGTGTCGCCTTTCCTCACGGGAATTGCCCGCGGATAGACGGACTTCTCGTCCTCCAAGTACTTCGATGCCAGGTGTGCCGAGAGCATCTTGCGCCTCACATGGAGCGGCGCGTTGAACGCCCTCTTCCTCTGCTTCCTCGCCTTTATCGTCGCCATTTCTGTCACCTAGACAATCATTTCCGCCGTGGCGGCTATCCTCGGCCACCTCTCCGCCGCTTCTCTCGCGACCGGACCTTTGATGTCCGATCCTTTCGTCTCACCTTCAGGCGTGATGATCACGCACGCGTTGTCATCGAACTGCACGATTGTTCCGTCTGGGCGCCTCCACGGTCTCCTCTGCCGGACTATGACCGCGTTGAAAAGCTGCTTGCGGGTCTCGGGCGTCCCCTTCTTGACTGTCACCACGAGGATGTCCGCCACCGCCGCGCTCGGCAGGCGGCGTCTCGTCCCGTGGTACTTGGGCACCTCCACGATCTCGACGATCTTGGCACCGGTGTTGTCGATGCAATCGAGCCTTGCCCCCTTCGGCAGACCCCTCGTTCGCCTTCCAGGGAGTCCCTTCATGCGGTCGTCCCCCTCTTCTCGATGACAACGAACGAGACTGTCTTGCTGAGCGGCCGACACTCCATCAGTGTCACCTTATCGCCTTCCGCGAGGCCGAGGCACGGAGGGCTGTGCGCGCGCAGGCGCCTCGTTCTCTTCTCGAACCTCTCGTACTTGGTGATAGTCTTCATGTATTCCCTCTTAACGACGACGGTCTTGCCCATCTTCGTCGACACCACGACCCCACTCAGGATCTGGCCTCTCACGCTCAAGTTCCCATGGAATGGGCAGTGCTTGTCGTCGCAGGTCGCCTTGGGCGGGGCGACGTCGATTCCTATGTCCCTTGCTTTGCTGGTCTTCTTCGGCAATTGCTCACCTCGCCCTCTTGATCCGCTCCTCTGGCCTGAACAGTATGTCCTCTCCGTGAACTTCGATTCCGCCGCGGATGTCGAACCGGAACAGTGCGCCCTTCTTCTGTACCATTTTCTCCTTTCCTTCCTTCTCGATGATTAGGGTCTTCATGGTCTCGTCCACCACGCGGCCCCTCAGCCCGGTTTGGCTGGGGTCCGTGGCCCCGATGACCTCGACATGAAGCCCGATCAGTTCTCCTTTCCTGATGCTCACATCACCTTACCTCGGCGGTGAAACCCATCTCTTCCAGGGTCTGCTTGACCTTCTTGCGGTGCTCGCCCTGGAGCTCTATTTTTCCATCTTTCGCAGTCCCGCCAGCGGCGCACTTAGTCTTCAGCACACGGGCTAGTTCCTGCAGATCGATGTCGCTCGAGTCTATGCCCGCGACTATCGTCACCGTCTTCCCGTACCGCCTCCTGTCGCTGTAGATCTTGATATGCTGCTGCTCGCGGGCGATCTCTTCACACATGCACAGCTCCTCTGGCAAACCGCAGACGGAGCAAATGCCGGGCATTATTTCGCTGCCTCCTTTGGCACTTTCTTCTCACCTCTGGTTCTTTTCTCCTCTTCCTTCATGATAGTGATCAGGCGGTTGATGCTCTTTCTGAGCGCGCGGATCTTTCCCGGGCTCGGCGGTGCGCCGCCCATCGCCGCCACGCCGCGCTCGTGCATCAGGTCGGTCCTCAGTTCCTTCAGCTTGGCGACTCTCGCCTCGGGGTCCATCTCCCGTATCTCGCGCGGCCTGATCAGAGTCATTACTTTGTCTCCTTCTTCTTCGTCTCGACATCCACGTCCATTTCCGTGCCGAGCTCCTTTGCTTCCCTGAGGACCTTTTTGAGCCTCTTCTCCGCGACTTTTCCGGTCTTGACCTTCTCCCCCTTCTCGTTCTTCCCTTCCTCCACCGTAGCGGAGGCGGGTTCGGTCGGGGGCTCAACCGGCTCGGGCATCTCGCCCGGAACCGGAGAGATTGGCGCGCCCTTGGCGGGCGGCGGTGCTTCCGTGGCGGCTGCCGTTTCCGCGGGTTGCGTGGGCAATTTCATCTCGAGCACTTCGATTTCGTCGGGGAGTTTCGCATTCGGGTCCATTATCTCCACGGTGACGCCGATTACTCCCGGCTTCAGCTTGGCGATCGTGAAACCCTTTCTCATGAACAGGTTCCTCGGTTCCCCGCAGTATTTTATGTGGCCGGCCTTGAACTTCTGAGTCCTGTGGCGCTGGCTGGTGAGCTTGCCTGCGATGATGATCAAGCAGCCCTTCGCCCCTGCGTCCATTATCCGCCTGACTGTCGAGTGGCCAGCGCGGCGGAAATGCCAACCCCTCTCAAGGGCGTTCGCGAGCTTCTCCGCCATGACCTGGGCGTTCAGCGAAGGGTTCTCGGTCTCCTGGACCTCTATCTGGGGGTTGTTGAACTGGAACTTCGAGGAAACGGCCTCAGTCAAGGCCTTGATGGCCTCTCCCTTGCGGCCGATGATGAGACCCGGGCGCTCCGCTATGAGGGTAACCCTTGTCCCCATGGGTGTCCTCTGGATGTCCACGCCGCCGAAGCCGGCCCTCTGTGTCTCCTTCATGAGGTATTCCTTCAGCAGAACGCGCTTGATTTTATCGGCCACGATCTTCCTTTCGCTCGCCACTACTTCACCTCTTCCAGAACCAACTCTATGTTGACGGTCTCGTGGTACCACCGCGTTGATCGCCCCATGGCCCTCGGCATCATGGCCTTGTTGGGCGAACCTTTGTGTGCCGCGATGACCTTGATTCTCATATTGTCAGATGTCAGTCCCTTGTACTCTGCGTTCTCCTGGGCGTTCTCGATGACCTTGAGCACCGCGCGCGCGGATTTCACCGGGTACCTGCCGGGTCCGATGCCTTTCTTGTGGCCGACCCAGCGCCTGTATGTCTTGAAAGGGACGGGCTGCTTCAGGGCAATGACATTCTCGAGATACTCCTTCGCCCTCTCCACGTTCATGCCCCTTATGGCCCTGCAGAGCTCGAACGTCTTCTTGGTGGGGATGAAGAGCTCGCGCCCCATGGCTTTCGCTGTCGACTCGGGGTCGACGTCCTGTGCCGAATATCCCGCTTTCTTCATCTGTTCACCTATTTTAACGGCATGAACTTTGACGATCTGGTCGCACCGACTCCCGGGCCAGAATGCTTGACTGTCTTCCGCGTCATCGCGAACTCTCCGAGATAGTGCCCTATCATCTCCGGCTTGATCTCCACTTTGACGAATTCCTTGCCGTTGTAGATTGCCACGGTCTTTCCTACGAAGTCAGGCAGGACGGGCACGTCCCTGCAGTGAGTCCGGAGTGGGTCCTCGCTGGCGCCATCGGATCTGAGCCTTTGAACGAAAATCGCCTGCGCTTCGTCCAGGCCGCGCTTGTAGGTCCTCCTTGCCCTCGAAGGCAACAGCTGGACTATCTCGTCCAATGTCATCGCCTTCATCTCTTCGAGGGTGTAGCCGCGGTAGGTAAACTCCTTCTTGCGGCGGACTTCGGTGCCCGCTGCCTTCTTCCTGAGCCTCCTGCGCGCTGCCTTGGCGAAACCGCCCTTCTTCCTGACCACTACTTCACCTTCTTCTTCTTCTGCGGTGACAGCCTACCTACCTTGCGCCCCGGCGGCGCTCCGGACGACACGGTGCTGGGCTTTCCTACATGCTGGTGCGCACCACCACCGTGAGGATGATCCACCGGATTCATCGCCACGCCGCTGACCTTGAAGTACGCCTTGGCGAGCGATCTGTATGCGAAGAACTTCCTTCCGGCCTTGTAGAACGGCTTGTCACCGCGGCCTGCGCCGGACACGACTCCGACTGTCGCCCTGCAGTGCCTATCGAAGTCCTTCATCTGCCCCGAAGGGAGCTGCAGGATCGTCTTCGCGCCCTGGCTGACGATTAGCGCGGTGGTGCCAGCGGCACGGACCAGTTTCCCTCCATCGCCGGGCTGCATCTCGATGTTGTAGACCAGAGTGCCCTCGGGGATCTCACCCAGGGGCAGCGTGCAGCCTCTCTCGATGACCGGTTTGCCGGTCGTGACTGTTTGTCCGACCTCGAGGCCGTCGGGTGCGATCAGCATCGTCTTCTTCTCGCCGTAGCGGACAAGCGCGACAGGTGCGGAACGGCCTGGAGCCTGGATTATGTCTTCCACGACGCCTTCACCCTCGCCCTTGAAGTGCTTGACGGCGCCGAAGTGCCTGTGGCTAGGAGAGCGATAGGTCGGCGACGTTCCGCGACCCCTTCTCTGAGTCCTCAGGTTCTTTCCCATGGCCTCACCTAGAACACTCCTATTCTCATGCCGATGTCCTCGGCGGAGAATTCCGGCTTCAACTTGATGATCGCGTGCTTCCCGTCCTTTCTGATGAACGTGTGCACGCTGTCCACCTTGACTTCGAACATCTGCTCGAATGCCTTCTTGACGTCGTACTTCGTCGCCGTCCTCTTGACGATGAACTCGATCCTGTTGCCATCCTTCAGGTCCTGAGTCGGAGTGCCCGAGAGCATGTTCAGGGACTTCTCCGTCACATATGGATGCATCAATATCTCGTGCGGGTCCGTGATCACCACCCCCTCAGCTTCTCGAAGGCGCCAGCGCTGAAGATTGTCAGCCGGCCGACGTCTCCACCTGGAGCCAGGAATTCCGCGTTTAGACCTGATGGCGTGGTCACGTCCACGCCTGGCATATTCCCGAAACCCTTCCGCACTCTGCTCGTGTCGTTCACGATGAGGAGGAAGCTCTTCGGAGACCTGTAGCGCCTTCCCCGCATCTTGCCTTTGCCGGGGCGGAGTGACGTCTTCTCCTTCGAGCGTGCGACATCCTCTGTGACGCCGAGTGAGTCGAGCACCTTGAGCGCATCCTTGGCGGTAGCCGTGTTCTCGATCTCATCCACCGCCACGAGCGGGAGCGTCATTATCGGGCTGAATTGGTGGCCTCTCCTCCGGACGTTTTCGGCGACGCATATCGCGGACAAAGCCGAGTTGCGGGCCAATGTTCTCTCCTTCTGGTTCATCTTCTTCGCCCAGATAGTTTCCGGGCGAGGCGGGTGCGCCCTGCGGCCGCCTCTTGTTCCCGGCGCCTGCGCGCCGATCATCGTGCCCCTTATCCTTGGGACTCGGGAGACGCCCTGTCCTTTCCCGGACCACCGGACTGAGTGCCGCATGCCCGATCTGCTGCCTGGGCCGTACGCCTGACGCCGGTTTGCCCGGGAAGCCGTCACTGCGCGCATGACCAGGTCGGGCCTGAATTCCGACATGAAGACGGCGGGCAGCTCAACGGAGTGGTCGACCTTCCCTTCGAGGTCGTAGATGTTGACCGTGCGAGCTGGCGGTGCCTGAGTCGCCACAATGGGGTGCTTCTTCGCGTGGATTGGTTTCTTCACCACGCGCGTCGCCTCCTTTTTCTCCGCCATCCCCATCAGCCCCCCTGCTTCGATTCTTTTGAAATATAGGTCATTTCAGGCGCCTTCTCTAGTGTGACATGCTTCGCGACCCTCGCGGCGTCTCGAAGGCGAACGAGCCTCTTCGTCGGCCCAGGTATGGAACCGTGCAGAAGCACGTAGTGATTCCTCACGACGCCGTAGTGCAGGAAGCCGCCGTCGGGCGTGATGTCCGCGCCGTTATCCCCGATTTTGAGCACGCGCTTGTTATGCTCTGTCCTTTGGTGGTAGCCAACCTGCCCGCCCTGCGGCACTGTTGGTCTGATGTAGCCCGGGTTGAAATTTCCCCTGGTTCCGATCATCCGCCTGTGCTTGCTGTTCTTGTGCGACAGGAGCTTTACGCCGAATCTCTTGATGAAACCCTGCCAACCTTTGCCCTTCGTCACCGCAGCGACGTCGAGCATCGCCCCTTCCTTCGTGAAGTCGGTGATCTTGATTTCTTTGCCGAGGAGGTCGACGGCATACTTGAGTCGCGCCTCGACGGTACCTCCGCCGATTCGGTTCTCCATGATCTCGGGTTTCTTTTTCGGGATGCCCGTCACTAGGCTGGGCTGAGTGTACATGATGACGCGGACTTCGTCGATTCTCGAGATGTCGACCTCGACCTCACCGCCCTTAGACTTCTTGTTCTTCGGGATGGGGAAGGCGCGGGCGAGCTCTTTATCGAGCTTGTCTGCCCAGATTTCCTGCGCGACCTCGTGACCGTTGTGCGTCCTCTCGTACAGCCTGACGGCCGCGACTCTCATGGGCGGCACCTCGATCACGGTGACTGGGACCTGGACCTCTTGCCCGGTGGTCGTGCTCGTGGGCCTAAAGTCGACCATCAAGGCGTGCGTCATGCCCGCCTTGTAACCCGCGAACCCCTGGAGTCTTGGCCCGTCCTGTATCTCGGGCCATCCGGAGAAATGCGGAATCTGGCTTTCGCTCCTCTTCCGCGGCGAGTACGCCATCGAGCCCTTTCGTGGCCTGTGCTCCTTCGGCATGTTCAGCCTCGAAGATGCCCTCTGCTGGGACAAGGCCGTCAGAGAGCCTTCTTTTCGCGTCGACCGTGACGCTTCCTACGCCCTAGAAAGGGCTAGGCGTGTTGTTGGGTTCCGTGAGGGATAACCCACTCACGTCTGGTTCGACGCTGTCTGTCGTCAAAACATGCGGCCGTATTTAACGCTTGCTATCTGCAGACCCCCGTCATCATGGGGCGTGGCTGCTGGCCGAAGGCAATCAGAAAGGCTGTTGCGGCGAACGGATTTTGCAGACTGGAGCCTTCTCATCTCGCCATGACTAGAGCCCGAGCTTGGGCTCCGGCGCAGACAACGTTGCGCATTTGATGTTCACGTCGTAGCCACCAAATACAGGAAACGCCTTGCCTTCTTCCGGCCACGCCGGCAGGTGTAAGCCCTGGAATTCATCGCGGCTCTGCTGATTGTGCTTGTCACCGCTCTTGCACTCGGTGAAGGATTCCGCCGCCTTGGTCACGCCCCGCTCATCGGCGAAGTTCTCGCCGGTCTCATCCTCGGTCCGAGCCTTCTCGCATTGGTAGATACGAACCCTGCAACGAGCGCGGGGGCCGGGCTCGGGACCGTGGCGACGCTCGGTGTCTTTTTCGTCGTCCTGGCGGCGGGAATCGAGGTCGGTCGTAGCGGATTGCGACAGGCCGTGCGGGAGGGAACCGCAATCGTCGCCGTGGTCGAGTTCATCTTCCCATTCTACCTGGGGACGCTCCTTGCCCAAGCGCTCCGCCTCGATCCGCTCCCTTCGTTACTTCTCGCAACCGGCATGGCCGTGACGGCGCTTCCCGTGAGCGTCCGGATATTGATCGACTTTGACCTCCTCCAGACACGTCTAGGCCGCGCGATTATCTCAGTGGCCGTCGTGAACGACATAATCGCTTTCGCCATGCTGGGCGTGATCCTGACTCTCCAAGGTACGACGACCGGGGGGGACCTGTTTGGCGGCGTCGCGCTCGGTGTGGGGAAGATCCTCCTATTCGTCCTGCTCGTCTCGATTATCGGATGGCTTTTCCTTCTGAAACGCGCAGACGGGCGGCCGCATCTGGCAGCGTTCACTGCGAAGTTGAGGCGACCGGAGGCCGCGTTCGGCATCGCCGTCGCTCTCGCGCTGGGAATGGGCGCGCTGGCGGAGATGCTCGGCATACACTTCGTGGTCGGCGTGTTTTATGCGGGGGTCTTTCTCACCTCGGAGGCGGTCGGGGTGTCTCAGTTCGCCCTCGTCCGCAACACGACTCAAAGCGTTGGACTCGGTTTCCTAGCGCCCGTTTTCTTTGCGTATGTGGGTCTCCGCATATCGATAACGCAGGTAGATTGGCTCCTGGTGGCGGTGGTGACCGCCGTCGCTTTCCTGGGCAAGATCATCGGGGGAGCGATTGGCGGGTACGCTGCGGGATTCAGGGGTCGCGAGCTAGCCGCACTCGGAGTCGGTTTGAACGCGCGCGGCATGATGGAACTCCTGCTGGCTGACATAGGTCTCCAGGCCGGAATCATCACCCAGAGCCTGTACGCCGCAATCGTTTTCATGACGCTGGTGACCACTGTGTGCGCGCCGATTCTGCTGAAGCTCCTGACCAAGGGCCCGAACGCGAACTTGACTATATGACCCCGGATCTGTGCGCGACAATTCTACGAGCGCGGGAAGTCCCCCCTTTCTTGAGACACCTCAGAGACGGCGCCACTAGTCCCTGAGCTCCTTGCGGAGCCACGGAGCTTGCTTCTCCCCTCCTCTGAAGCCCAGCTCCCTCATGGCGGGCAGGAAATGCTTCGGAACGAAGACCCTCAGCAGCCCCGCACCCAGTCTCTCCGCTGTGGCGGCGGCGCATTTCACGATTGTCTGGACCGAATCGGTCCTTCTTGCCTCGGCTGAACCGGACCACACGTCAATCTCGGTGACAGTCTCCGCGAAGAAGTCGCATCTCGATGCGAGGAGTAGGAATCCCAGTTGAAGCTGGTCGACCTTGACACGGACCAGCAGGTGCTTGTTGTGGCGGTCAACGCCCGCAATCTTGAACGGGGGCCAAGCGGCCAGGGCAATCTCGAACCTGAGTTGCGGCGGCTCTCTGTGGTTCCATGCTTGGAGGAAGCCGGTTATCCTGTAGTCCTCCGCCACCGGCGTCACCTTGAAATCGACATCGGGTTCCTCCATCTCTCTTAGGTCGATCTCGCACTCTCTCGTGTCCCAGAGTTCCTTGAATCCTAGGCGCCTGAAATCCAGCGAATCCCCGCCATGCTTCGAACCCACGTCCAAATTCTTGATGCTCATCTTCCTGCAGCGTTCCTCACTCTTCTCCAAGAGCAGTCTCTCGACGGACTCCTTCCCCGCGTCCTTGCTCGCCATCAGCATTTCCAGGGCGGCATATTTCTTGAACGGCGGTCCTTCATCGGCGAGCCAGAGCTCACACTCGCCCACAACCTTCCTGCCCTCCTCCGCCACCATTATCGGGAAGCCCCTCGTGATGTACTCGTGGATGTGGCGCCTGCACAGGCTGTCGTCCATCCAGTCTCCGCCATGCAGGAGCCGCTGGAACGGAGTCAGGTCCTCATAGCTGCACGGGCTGTCGCGTGTGATCGGATTGCGGAACCAAGACCCGAATGGGTTCTCCGCGACGTGCAGCTTCACTATGGCGGTCGCGTCGTTGACGGTGGCGCTTCGGACTTGCAAGTCGCCCTCTTCTGCGGTGCATGCCCTCATGCTCTACAAATAAGTAATGAAGCAGGGGGTTCAACCTGGACGCTTGCATGTTCCGCAATGCATCCCCTCGCCCGCTGGATGGAGAGTATCGGGTGTGGTAACGTCGTGGAAACGTTTATATTAAAACCTCTGGCTACTGAATAGCAAGGCCGGGGTTATCAATGGACTCCAAGCGAATGAAGATGAAAATCTGTCTCGTCGGGGAGGCGGCGGTGGGAAAAACAAGCCTCATTCGGCGCTTCGTCCTGGATGATTTTGACGACAAGTACATTCAGACTCTGGGTACGAAGGTTTCGAAGAAGGAACTCAAGACGAACCACCCCGACCTGGACCTCGAGCTGAAGGTCGACATGACCATATGGGACATCATGGGACAGAAGGGATTCCGCGAACTGCTCAAAGAGGCGTATTTCTACGGAGCCAAGGGCATAGTCGCCGTCTGCGACTCGACGCGAAGGAGCACGCTCGACGACTTGGACGACTGGATCGAAGGGGTCTACAGCGTGACAGGTAAGATCCCGATCGTCTTCATAGCGAACAAGTGCGACATAAGGGAGAAGATGGAGTTCGCCGAGGCCGAGATGGTCCAGGCCACGAAGGCCTACGACTCGCCTTTCTATTTCTCCAGCGCGAAGACCGGGGAGAACGTGGAGACGGCGTTCCAATCCCTCGCCGAGCGGGTGGCCAAAGAGCGCTTGGCCAGGCGTGAACCAGTCGAGGAATAGCCCTCTTGCGTCGGAGATGAACCGGCGGGCTGTCTTTTTCTCAATGAATGATCAGCCATGCCTTTGCGGAAAGATGCTGCCGCAGTAGGGGCACAGCAGTGCATCTGCCGGGGCGCGGCGGCCACATGCCGGACAGGTCGCATTCTCGACATCTTTGCCGCCGTGGACGCGACAAACACAATGATGGCGAGTATCATCCCGAGGAACATTGGCATCGGATTGAATGTCGGCGGCGAATGGTTCCAGTCAAAGGCTGGGAGGATCGAGATGGCGATGATGAAGAGCATCAGGGTGAGCAGCATCGACCCCTCTTGCCTATTCATTGCGGATGAATCAGACACCTCTTGTGGATTTGGCTTTCCCAGCATGGCCCGCACCCAAAGCACAATTGAACACGACCGATGAGTAGTGTTCGCTTGGCCATCGGTAGCACGGAGATGCCCGCCCAGAGACTAGACCCCATTCACCCCTGTCATTCTCTGGTATTCGAATTGATACGCGTAATCAAGCGTGAGAAGCAGATTTGATACGTGCAGAGGAGTTTATAACATCACGGGACTCATTTCGTATTCTTCATGCAGACTGAGACTCTTCTCACACAGAAGCATGTGAAGGCGAAGCTGTGCCTCGTCGGCGAGACCGGCGTTGGCAAGACATCGTTGATCCGGAGGTTCGTGACGGACAGATTCGATGACAGGTACATCGCGACGGTCGGCACGAAGATCACGAAGAAAAGCGCGGATGTCTTGTGGCGTGACGAACCGAGGACGCTCGACATGACGATCTGGGACATCATGGGCGAGAAAGGTTTTCGTACACTACTCAAGGAGGCGTACTTCCACGGTTCTCAGGGCATCATCGCGGTCTGCGACCTCACCAGGCCGGACACGCTCTTCGACCTGAGCGGATGGGTGAACATTGCGGTCAAGCAGGTCGGAGAGGTGCCGTTCGTTTTCCTGGGGAACAAGACTGACCTGTCCAAGGAGAAGCTCGTGGACGAGGAGGATCTTGCGAAGCTGTCCGCGATCCACAAGTCCCCCTACTACCTCACGAGCGCAAAGACCGGCGAGAACATCGATCACGCGTTCAAGTCGATATCGAAGGCGATAGTCGCGGCATATTCGGACGAGACTGGCTGAGGATATCACTTGAGATAACCACGAAGTAACTGCTTTATAATCGCGGGAACGTGGATTTCCTCGATGTCGACAGTTGGAGCGGTCACCGCAACTAAGCAGAGGATGAAGGTCAAGATCTGTCTGGTCGGAGAGGGGGCGGTGGGCAAGACCTGCCTCATCCGCCGCTTCATCCACGATCAGTTCGACGACAAGTACATCTCGACTTTGGGGGCGAAGGTCTCCAAGAAGGAGATCAGTATGCCCGACCCCAGGGGCGGGCCAGACCTCGAGATAGACATGACAGTCTGGGACATCATGGGAGAGAAAGGCTTCCGTGAGCTGCTCAAAGAAGCATATTTCCATGGAGCGCAGGGCATCCTGGCGCTGTGCGATGTCACACGCAAGGACACGCTGCTGGAGCTGCCCGAGTGGGTCAACGCGGTGAACAAGGTTGCCGGCGCGGTCCCGATGACGCTGCTGGCAAACAAGGTCGACCTTGTCAACCAGCGCGTCATCACCGACGAGGAGATCACGAAGGTGGCCGAAAGCTACAAGGCGCCCTGGATGAAGACGAGCGCCAAGACAGGCGAGAACGTAGAGTCCGGGTTCCAGAAGCTCGCGTGGCTCATCGCGAACAAGACTCTCCAGTGAGTCTCCGACGCAATCCTGGTGCTGCAAGCTCTGTCAGCCTGAGCGCTGTACGCGATCGCCAGGCAAATCGACGAGATGCCTAGGGAATCAGCCTATTCCTGTCCCTTGGGAAAAGCACGGCTTCGCGGATGTTCGGCAGGTCCAGCATTTTTTGCACGAACCTGTCGATGCCGAACCCCCAACCGCCGTGCGGCGGCATGCCGAACCTGAACGGTTTGAGGTAGAAATCGAAGTTCACGAGGTCCAGTCCGAAAGCCTTCATTCTCTCAACGAGTTTGTCATACCTGTGCTCCCTCTGCCCGCCAGAGGCCATCTCCATGCCCTTGTACTCCATGTCGAACGAGTTGCTGTACTCCGGGTCGTCTTCCTTCGGCATGACGTAGAACGCCTTGATTGCTGAGGGATAGTCGCGTATGTAGTACAGCTCGTGACCCTTTTCCTGCATCGCTCTCCCGATGATCTTCTCGCCCTCTGTGTCGATGTCGTCGCCTTCTTTGACTTTCTTGCCGTACTCTTGCAGGATCCCGATTGCGTCGACATACAGCAGCCGGGGAATCGGGAGGCTCGGGACCTTCGGGTCAAGCCCGAGGATCTCCAGATGCTCCTTGCCGTGCTCCTTCACGTAAGCAATGCTCCCGACGACGCACTCCTCGAGCATCTTGAGGAAATCCTCCTGATGCCTGATGAACGCGACCTCCGCGTCGAAGGAGATGAATTCGGTGATGTGGCGGACGGTGTCGGACGGCTCCGCGCGGAACGCGGGACTTATCTCGAAGACGCGGTCGAACCCGGTAGCCATGAGCATCTGCTTGTAGAGCTGCGGGCTCTGAGAGAGGAATGCACGCTTCCCGAAATAGTCGGTCTCGAAGAGTGACGCGCCGCCCTCCGCGCCCGCGCCGGCGAGCTTGGGCGTGTGGACTTCTACGAAACCATTCGCGTACATGTAGTCCCTGATCGACCTGAGTGCAAGCGAACGGATTGCGAACAGCGCTCTGTGCTCGGGCTTCCTCAGGTCCATGAACCTGTTGTCCAGGCGGGTGTCGAGCTCCGCACCGACCTTGTCAACGACGCCGAGGGGCAGTGGCGCCTCCGCGGGACTCAGCACCTCCAGCTTGGCGGGCAGAATCTCGAAGCCATTCCTCGCCTGCTTGTTCGCTACGACTCTTCCAGTTGCGCCGATGACCGACTCGCGGTTCACCGCCACGGCCTGTCCAAGAATATCCGGGTCGTCCTTCTTCTTGAATGTGAGCTGGAGAGTCCCCTCTCTCTGCCTCAAAATGATGAACACGACCCCGCCCAGATTGCGGATGTCTTCCACCCAGCCCGCCACGCTGACGATTCTTCCATCATCCGAGGGGCTGATGTCCTTGAGTCTCGCGTATGGAGGCTGCTGTGCGCCTGACATTGGGTCACGCTGAAAGATTGCCACGCTATAAAGGTGTTTGCGAGGGCCGTGGCTTGCGATTCACTCAGCGGAGTCGGTCGCCTCCCGCCAATGAGTGCGCATTCTCAGATGAGGTCCAGGAACTTCTCGACGAGCTGCGGGTGTCTTTCCTTGATGACTTTCAGGATGCGGTGAATCGAAAGTTTCTCGACACCTACCTCGGCGAGAGTCCCTATGATCAGGTCGAACTCCTCGTCGGTGAGCGTGACCAGCTTGTTCTTCGCCATCCAGTTGCGGTAGAGGCCCTCTTCCAGGATCGCCCGCCAGCCTCTCTCATACTTCATGAGCTGGTTTAGCGACCAGTCGCCCGTCCTTGCCGCTTCCCCGAGCACCTCACCGAGGATTTTCCCTGCCCTGCAGCCGTTCCCGATTCCACCGCCAGTGATCGGATCGACCAGCCTCGCAGCATCGCCGACGAGGGCGACACCATCCCGCACAGTCTCGTCTATAGGCGCGCATGTTGAGACCGCGCCTGTGACCATGTCGAGCATCTGCGCCTTCTTCATGCGCGGTTCCTTGGCTATCCATCTGTCCAGGTAACCCCTGATTTCGTTGGGTTCCTTCAATCTGTCAAGCGAAAGCCCGATGCCCACGTTGGCGGTGCACTCGTCCTTCGGAAAGACCCATATGTACCCGCCAGGCGCGATGCTCCCGAGGAGGAACTCGCAGTAGTTCGGGAAGTCCTCGTCGGGCTGGATGTTCGTCAGCCTGTATTGCAGTGTAGCGGTGACGTCTTCCGCCTTGAGGATCGTCTTGATCCCCGCCCACCGTCCTACCTGCGACTCGTAGCCGTCCGCGCCGACAATGACCTTGGCCTTGATGTCCATATTCTCGCTGAGCCGCCCGACGCGCACGCCCGTCACCTTGCCGTTCTCCTTCAGCAGCCCGAATGCCGTAGTCTTGACCCAGATCTCTGCGCCCGCTTTGGCGGCGTGCTTGGCGAGCGTCTTGTCGAACATGTCCCTCTCGACGACTATCCCCACCTCATTCCCTGCGTGCCTCTCATCAATCTTGAAGACTTTGCCGCCAGGGGAGATGACCTTGGCGCCCTTGACCTCGATAGCCACCCATCTCCTGTCATATGGAATATTGCATTCTTCCAGGAAATGTCTCGCGATGCCCTCGCCACACCTGACAGGCGAGCCTATCTCCTGGCGCTTCTCGATCATCAGGACCGTCGCGCCGCCTTCTGCGGCGTATCTGGCGGTCAGGCTCCCGGCGGGTCCAGCGCCAACAACAACGACATCGTATTCCATGTCCTCACCTCCGCCTGGACAGCCTGTGCCCCTGCGGGTAGTCGATCGCACCGACCGCGCACACTCGCACACACATGCCGCACTGCGTGCACTTCTCGTCGAAAGAGAGGAACGTCTCGTAGAGGAAGATCGAGTTCATCGGACATGTGCCGACGCACGCTCCGCAGTGCATGCAGAGAGTGCCTTCAACGGTCATGCGGCCGCTGTCGTCTCCGCTCGTGTAACCTTTAGGCCTCATGCTTCTTCCTCCATTCCTCGAGGGGAACCGAGAACTTCTTCTCTGTCGACTCGCGGAAGACAGGCCCTGTGTTGTACGCGCAGAACGGGATTATCTTGCCATCCGGCGTGGCATAGTGCACGCCGCACCTCTTCACCCGCTCTATGTCGTAGTTGTAGAGGTCCATGAAGTGCATCGCGCCGACGTACATCGTCGCCCAGGAGAATTCCGATACCCCCTGCTTGTCACCCCTGGTGAGCATCGAGCCGAGTATCTTCCTCATCTTGACGAGGCTCATCTGGTCGGGCGACTTCGTCTGGTCGAAGTGCCTGCTCAGGATCCTGAAGGCCTTGACCTTCGTGAGGAGCAGCATCCTCTTGCCCCTCGCCTCCTGCGTCAGGGCCCACAGCTCCTCCATCAGTCCCTCGACGTCGACGAACCTGGTGATCGGCAGGGGGGGCTTCCCCGTCTGGAGGAAGAAGTACGACGCGAGGCCGCAGCCCGGGTGAGTCGTGAAAGATGTCTTCGGGGTGCCCGCGAAGATCGAGAACAGCTCGGACAGCGGGGACACGAACGGCGGCGGGTACCAGTCGTCCTTCGTCAGGTATCCCGTCTGCTTCTCGACGTCGTGAACTAGGTCGCTCAGGGTGTACCTAAGCTTCCTCCGGTCCTCGTCGGGGATCCTGCCCGAGAGGCTTACAGGTTGGAAGTTGATGCCTTTGATTACATCCCCGTTCTCGATGCCGTATTTGATGATCTCGCCGACCTGGTCGTCGTTGAACGTCTTGACTATCGTCGGTACGAGGACCACGGAGGGTCGCCTCTCCTTCGGCACCTCTCTCACGTTGGCGATGACCTTCTTCTTGGTATCCAGCAGGGCGACACCGCGAGTCTTCTTGTAGTTCTCGTCGCGGAGGCCGTCGAACTGCAGGTAGATGGTGTCCAGCCCCGCCTTCGAGGCATCGTCCAGGAACTTCGGTTCGTTGGCCATCCTGATCCCGTTCGTGGCGACCTGGATCTGCGTGAATCCGAGCCTGTTGGCTTCTCTGAGCACATCGTGAAACCTTGGATAGATAGTCGGCTCGCCGCCTGACAGCTGTATCGCGTTGACGGGGATAGGCCTCTGCTCCTTAAGCATCTTGAGCTCCCCCGCAATCTGATCGTAGCTCGGCTCGAAGACGTAACCCGCCGCGTTCGCGTTCGCGAAGCACACGGGGCACTTGAGGTTGCATCGGTTGGTGAGATCGATGTTGGCGAGGCAGGTGTTGGTGTAGTGGAGGTTGCACAGGCCGCAATCTGTCGGGCAGGTCGTCGCGTTGGTGACCTGCGGGTTCTCAATGCCGACGCCGTCGAAGGCCCATTTCTCCGCCTTGAGGTAGAGCTCGACGTCGGACCACAGGACGTCTTCAAAGTGACCGTGCTCGTCGCAGTCCTTCTTCATCATCAGCGCGCCCTTGTCCGCGTAGATCGTGGCGGGAATGATCTTGACGCACTCGGGGCAGAGCGATTCCGTCTGCCGGGGCAACCCCTTCTCGAGCTTCGAGGGCGTGGTGACCATGCCCTCGTCCCGCGACTCCTCGTAGACTTTTTTCAGCACAGTCCCGTTAGCACCGCACAGAGCCATCTTGAATCACTTGACCGGAATGAAGAAACGGTCTGCAAATAAACATTTTGTAGCTATGCCTACTACGAGACGGGGAAAAGGGAGAGATTGGCTCATTCTTTCTTGGCGGGGGTGTCGTCTGAGCACGGTGATTTTCTCCTGAACTCTTTGTGATTGATTCCGGATTTCTTGGAGAATGCGGAATGTCATCTACGTATCAACTACGGACCAACAACGCTCCAACTACGGTCTGGAAGCGCCACAAAGACATTTGATGCCCGAAATCTTCTTATCTTCAAGTGGGCTTCACGCTCAGGTCAGACTGGGGCGACGCACTCAGTCGCCTTGACGCGAGGTGCGGACATGGCAAAGATCTCCAATGTCTTCGGCACGACTTTCAGCGGCAGGATAGGGAAGAAGATGATCGCCTCATCGTGGAAGGGGCACGAGTACATCCGCACCTACGTGAAGCCGCACAACCCGAATACCAGGAACCAGCGAAGGGCGAGGGGGCGGTTCGCCGCGGCCGTCGAGGAGTGGCAGGGGTTCTCCGGCGTGCAGCAGGAGTTCTACGACAGGATCGCCGAGAGGATGAGCGGGTTCAACCTGTTCATCAGCAGGTACGTGAAGGCGGTGCGGGATGGAGAGGAGCCGGAGACGCCGGTGGAGATGAGGTGGAAGACCGCTGGCGGGGGGCTCATCGAGGACGGCGACCTGATAGTCATGGCGGGGAAGCGCGAGGTGTTCAGGGTCGGCCTGGGTGAGGGCAGGGCGGAGGTCGCGCTCACACAGTCGGACTCACCCTACTTCTTCGTACTCAAGAATGGAATGGCGAGGGAGGAGGTACTGGAGATCAGGGACCTGGCAAAGGCGGGAGTCCCCAAGGTGCTCGAGAGCAGGAAGCTGGGAATAAAGCTGGTGGCATACTAGCCGAGGTCAATTGCACTGCGCGCGTTCGCGATCATCCTGCTCGTGGCGGGAGAGCGGTCTTCGAAGAAGCGGCCATGGACGGCCGGGAAGGACGGGATGGCGGTGGCGAAGGCGTTCACCTTCACCTCGATGCCATTCGTCGTCGCGGAGGCGGCAACTGGCGTGGCGTCTTTCCTCACAGGGCAGCTGTCGATGCCGCCGCTGGTTGGAGTGGGCACTGCCGTTGACTTGGCGATTGCCCTTGCAGGAATGGTCACCGCGATTCTACGGACGGTGAGGACAAGACCATCGGGAGCAGGAGAAACGGGCGCGCCGCAGAAGCGGTGACAGGCGGGAGTCCGACCTGTTTTCCGGCCGCCACACCCTCATGTTACGTGGGGGTCTCGATGACACCCTCGGAAACGGAGGACCTTCAAGACCCTCCGGGCCGCTTTGCAGGAATTCCCTTCCGTAACGGGAGTCACTGAGCACTCGCAGACCCTGCAAGAAGGGATAAATATCAATCCGCCGTTCCGCGATCCAAAGTTCCCTGCGAAATGGGAGTGGAGAAGATGAAGCGGAATATGTTTCGGCGTGTCGCGGTAGGTCTGATTGTCGCCGCCCTCAAGGAAGGGCAACCATTGGAAGGGAATCCATATAATGTCGTGGAAAAGTTCTGGAGTCCAGTCGAATCCCAGCATCTCAAGCTGATAGTCGTCCTTGGAGAAACGTACCTTACCGAAGGCAGTATTGTTACAGCCTACATCGAGTAGTGATGTCAAGATGCCGCACGCACAAGCTCCTCCTGAAATGGACGCGCCTTCACTTCGAGTTAGGATTGTCGGCCTTGAGGGTGGCGAGGGAGATGGGCATGGTCGATTCCAATTGCCCAGTAGGAGAGCCATCATGTGCTTCCTGCCTGATTGGACCATGGAACCATGGCGCGACCGAACCCATGGGAGACCTGATGCCTCGTGGTTGGGGAGAAGGGCCCTCATTCGACCGAGAATCGTTTTATGCCGGCAGGTCGCGAGACTTCCCCCCGAGCGGGATAGGGTGCTCCTGCACTACGTCTTGGGGGGGCATTGGATTCACCCACCACCTTATATGTGGTGCCGTTGTAGGGAAGGTACGGGACGAGGACCGTGCCTTCGTCGTGGATTGCGGAGTCCCCGTCAGCGTGTTCTTGCCCCCCGGGATGTCTCCTAACGAAGGCGAGATGATAGAAGTCACGGGCAGACTTGATGCGACCTTGATTAGAGAAATGGATCCTCTTTTTACCCTTCCCGCGGAGTATCGCGAATTGCTCGAGATGCCCCCAGGCTCTAACTCTCGTCTATTAGAGAACCAGTTCATCAAGGAGTTCGAGCGGCATGGAATCTCTCTGGGCGGTCCCGTATGGGTTTCGATTACGGGGGATGGAAAGGAATTTCGCGTGGACGCTTCGGAGAGCCGGGAATTCTTTATCGTCGAGACCGCGAGGGATTTGGCGGTTTACCCACCGCCCTAGGCCAATCAAATCGCACCGCTCCACGCACGTGGCGCCTTGCTCCACACGCGGAAGGTACGGCTCGGGATGCGGAGGAGAGACCTCTGCATTAGGACTAGAATGCTCCGAATGCGGAGGTGCTTCCCCCCAAAGCCTTCAGGCTCTGTCGGCATCGGGGAAAACCGACCAGGGAGTCTCAGTCGCTTCCTCCCGCTCGCTTTGACCCCTTCCAGAATCGACTGCAATGGTTCCGTCTACGGTCATCCATTCTCTTGATCCTGGTCGGGCAGTCTCGACTTCTCCGACGACTCGAGCGTGACTATCTGCTCGTCGATCTCCGCGATGAAACCATCCGTCACAGATTCCGCGCGACGACCGGAATCCCTCATCTGCTGCACCGCGCTTCGCTGTGCCAAACCACCCCGGAGTGGCGGGCGAAAACAAGACACCGAGAGTGGTCACCAAGGCGAGGAATGCATGGTACAACCTAACGCAAAGCGAGAGAGTGTTCTACAACCAGATTGCCGCTGCAAATGGTCTTCCTGGCATCTACCTCTTCGCGAGCATGTATGTGATGGCTGTGCGCGGGGGGGCTTTGGGACAATTGGAATGAGATACCGAGTTAGCGCATCTCCTCCCGCGGCTAGATGCGGAGCTCCCTCTTGTCCGCCGCCGTCAAGGCCACCGACCTCGTATGCACCTCCGCGCCAAGCCCCCTCAGGAGACGGACGACCTGCCAATAGTCACCGACGCGGCAATGTCATCTAGGATGTGTGTCGCCAAGTCGGCCTCAAAGGCGTCTAGGCTGCCTCTCATCAGGGACATCGCTTCATGTTATGCGCAAGGTTTTCACGCATGACTGATCAAAAGGAAAACTCCAGGAAGTCCAGAGGCATCGGATTCCTTGTCAACGGATACGGTGCGGCGCTGAAAGACGCGCGAGATCATGGGCGAGTGGAGTGGAGACTGCTCCTTGCCTACCTGAACGCATTGGCACGCCGTTGCGATTCTCTCCAAATCAACCGCCCACGAACCATGTCGCGTCGGACGACAGGCACACCCAGTAGCCCTGCCCCGGCAGCATCAGGTCGTTCGGACCAAGCACCCGCAGATTGTAGTCGGGGGCAGACGGGCTAAAGCCCTCTATGCGCGAGATGGGCAATCCCGCCAACGCGTCTGCCACCCTCCTCGGCGTCATGCTGGGATAGCCGACGAGATTCCATCCCGCCTTGAGATGCACGGGGTACCCTGACGGCACGACTCCCGCCACGGTGATTTGTGAAGGCCCCGAGCTCCCTGCCCAAAGCCCCATGCCGTTGTCCACGAAGAACAGGTCGCGATATCCCGCCGCGGTGTACTCTTTCCACGGATCGACGGAGTCCGTTGAGTCAAAGTATCTCGCATATGTGAAGTTGAATGGACGAATCGTTGCGGTGGCCAGCACAGATGACGCGCTCGTGTTCTCGATCAGCAGCGGGAACGAGACGAGGTCGTGCCCCGTGAGATGTATCTTGTACGCACCCGCCTGATTCGACGGCGCAGATAGGCCCGCCGTGGAGTTCGCGAGTACCTGGCAGAAGATGTTGTCCGGGCTGCGTTGGCCCATGTTCTGCAGCACCGCCCAGTCGTATCCCGGGGGCGCCACCACTACCGGGCCATAGGATGCGCCGCTCGGGTCATACACGTTTCCGCACCTCACGACATAGCCCGTCACTCTCCTGTACAGCCAGTCATCGGCGGATAGGTTCCAGGTCAGCCTGACATCCCAGAGACTGTTGCCATCCAGTTCGGCTCGGAGGTCTGAAGGCCCTCTCACCGGCACAATCGGAGCCGCCCCCGATCCTGTGAACGCCTTGACATAGATGTCCTTGTCCCCGAAGCCGTTCCTGTCGCTCTCCCAGGCGAGCCACATCGCGCCACTGGCCCCGCCACCGATGGCTACCTCCTCGTCAGCGTGCGGGTCCGTCGTCACCTGGAAGTCGGGGGACCAGCCGGTCTTGTTCCACACCTTGAGGAAGATGTCCTTGTTGCCGGTCCGATCGCTCTCCCAGGCGACATAGACGTAGCCGTTCGGGTTCGTCGCGATGGCGGGCTTGATGTCCTCTCCGATATCCGTGGTCAACTGCCTCTCAGCGGACCAAGTCGACCCGTCGTAGCTCCTGACGAAGATGTCCTTGTTCCCGTTGCGGTCACTCTCCCACGCGACCCAAAGCGTGCCCGCGTTGTCGAACGTCACGACGGGCCTCACGTCCTGCGCGGCGTTCGTGCTGAGCCTCGTCGGCGTCGTCCATCCGGAGCCGCTGTTCGTGCTGTAGTACAGGTCGAACTGCTTGCCGGACTCCGATTCATAGAACACCCAGATGGTCCCGGTCGGAGACACCACGACTTTCGCCCCGCCCCACCACCCCTGGTTCCCAGGCCTCTTGTCTACATCCTGCTGCGCGGTCCATGTCGTGCCGTCGAACGACCGCGCGGAGATGTTCTCGTCGTTGAACGGGGTGTTGCTGATCTGCATGCCCGGCCGGAAGTACAGCGCGTAATACGTGTGCCTATACGCGGTCCAGAGCTTGCCGTCCGGCGCGAAGGCCGCAGATGGTGCACCGTCGCTCTCGTTGTGATCGACGGCGTTGGTGATTCGCTCGGGCGCATGCCAGCCGTCGTACGAGTGCACTGCACCATAGAGGTCGTACTTCGCCGCCCAGTACCACATCGGGTGCCTCGTGGCGATGTAGTTGGCATACTCCACTTTGTTGCTCGAGAATATGAGCCACATGTCGCCGTTCGGATCCGGAGCGAGAGTCGGCGCGCCGGTGTGCTTGTAGTTTTCGGCTATCGTCTCGACCTTTCCCCAGCTCGTCCCGTCGAAGTCGGTGGCATAGACGTCGAAGTTCTCGTACATCCCGAATGTGTGCCAGGTGAACCAGACGCGGCCATTCGTGTCGACTGCGATGTCTGGATCCATATCGTTGTGCTTGCTCTGGGAGATGAGTATCTCATCGCTCCATGTCCGCGCTTCGCGGGTGATTGTGAATTGCCTGCTCATGATGTTGTTGTCCTCGTCCAGCTCCTTGATCACTCCAGCGCGGTCAACAGCAACGAAGATGTTCTTGATTCCGACGATGCCGGCGGTGTCCCAGACGACGCTCGCGGTCTCTCTGCCTCCCGCGGCGATGGCGAGGATGACCTGCGTCAGGCCAATCTTCGTCCCGCCAGAACTCGGGTCGCCGTTGAAGAACTCAACGGGGACGTTTGCGGTGTCATTGAACCCCACGTTCCAGATGTTGGCGGTAATCGTCACAGCCGTGTTCTCAGCAGGGTCCGTCGGGTCTGTCGTGATGTCGAGCATGTTCAATGTGAGGTCAGCATCCGCCTCCAGTTTCAGCGGATTTCTCATGACCTCCGCCAGCGATTCGTAGAGCGCCACAGAATGGTCGTAGGGCAGCTCCATGACAAGTACCTCGTGGCTTGTGATGTTCATGGAGGATACAGGCACGTGCACGTACCCGCCCGCCTCGCCGGTCTGGGTCATGTACGTGGCGCCGTACGCGTATCCGTGATACTGGGTGGTCCAATATGCCCTCCCGACGAGGATCCCGCGCGTCACATACCCGTCTTCAGAAGGTAAGAACGGATAGTAGCTCACGTTCCCTCCCGCCCAGGGATACATCTGTCCGGAGTATCTGTCCCTGTAGACGTACGTGGAGAAGTCGGGAATGTAACGGAAAATGGAGGCATTGGCTGACGGCTGCGCGACGGCGTACCAGCCGTTGAAGCCCGTCGAGTAGTTGGTGGTGACCAACTGCCCGTCGTTTCCTTGATTGTCATAGAAGAACCGGTAGGAGCCGTTCTCCAGGGGCTGCATCTCGTTCACGTGCCGCTCATACCAGCCCCATCTGGTGTTCGTATACAGCTGCAGTGTGCCGTCGTTCATGCCCATGACGATGTCCTGGAAGCCGTCCCCGGTGAAGTCCCCGAACTCGGGGACGGTGTAGTCCTTGTTCCACCACACGCCACTTCCTATCGTGCCGAGCACGGAGGGCTTGAGCTGTGTGAAGCGGGGTGACGAGTTCGTCCCGGTGTTCGCGAAATAGATCAGGCTACCGAAAGTCGTGAAGTTCTGCCCCGAGACGAAGTCGAGCAACCCGTCCATCTCGACGTCCACGATCTCGGGCGTCGTGAAGTTCCCAGGCATCTTTGTCGGGCCATGGTTGAGGTAGGAGAACGTCACATCGTCCTTGACCCACGCCGGGTTGACCCTGTTGCCGTCGTTGCGATAGAAATCGAAACCACCAACGAACTTGCCCACCAGGAGGTCGAGGTCCCCGTCGGAGTCCACGTCAGCCAGTTCCGGGGCGGCGAAGAGCGGCATGGCCATGCTGTTGACGCCCGTGAGCATCGCGTCGTCCCGCATCCAGACCGGAGAGGCGGGAGTCCCCGTGTTCCTGAAGGCGATGAGCTGCCCGCTCGCCAGACCCACGACCAGGTCCAAGTCGCCGTCGCCGTCCAGGTCCCCGAGGACCGGGGCGGTGTTGCTGTTCCAGGGCCCGCCGGGCGGAGCGAAGTTGGGCCTTGCGGTGAATATCGGATTCGATGGCCCGCCGGTGTTCTCATAGCCCGTGAGGGTACCCGCCAGCGAACCGACGATCATGTCCAGATCGCCATCGCCGTCGAGGTCGCCAGAAGATGGCGCGCTGCGGTTGCCGACGTCAAGGCCAACCAGTTTCGTCTGGTCCCATGTCCAGTTGAGCGCGGGAGTCTTCACCCATTGCCGGACGTGGTTCGGCGTCCCGTAGATGTACTCGTAGTTCCCGTCGTCAGCCATAAGCGCCGAGATCTCCATGACGAAACCGTTGTGGTTGTAGAACTTCTCGTTGACCTTCTTCGAGACGTACTCGTCGATGACGGAGCGGTTGTTGTAGACGATGACGGTTATGACGGCCCAGAGGAGGTCCGTGTCCCTTTCGAGGCTCGAGAGCATCCCGACCCCCCAGTGTATCCAGTAGGGGCTTTTGTAGACGAGATGAGTCGACACCATGACGTTGTTGCTGTCGACGACGATCGAGTCGGGGACGCCCCATCCCAGCTGGATGCTCGGCTGGTCGGGGACGAGCAGGTCTCCCGCCACCCTCACCAGTATTCCGCTCTGTGCCTGGTAGGGGTAGGTCGTGTGGTTGTAGTAGACGCGCACGCTGTTCGTGTAGTAGAAGTCGGAGTTGTCGATCCAGATTCGGTAGTTCCTCATGTCGGTGGCGTTGCCGTCGGTGACGTAGATGTTCGGCGGATTGATGGAGAATCCCATGTCTCCAACGAGCGCCGTCCTGTTGCCGGGTTTGATGAAGTAACCCCTCTTCTCGCCCGCGTTGAAGCTGTCCTGGAAGGCAATCCTCATCCTGTGAACATACCCGCTGGGATAGAGCTCCACTGTGGAGTTCAACGGTCCCGACAGGACCTCGCTGTCATCGGTCTGCCGCCGCACCGAGAAGTTCGTCGAATCGGTGATCATAGAGTCGGGCAGGGTGAGGTTCATCTGGATGACTTCATCCGGCCTGTTGACTGCAATCGTGTTGGTGACGTTCAGCGCAACCGCCAATGGCGAGGCCATCGGGCGTGGCGACTCGCTGCCCGCCTCGCTCCCGCCATGCAAGTACGCCGGCATGAAAAGCATCGTCGCGACAATCGCAGCGCCAAGAACCTTCGTCAGCCGTGCGGTTGGAGAATCCGACAAGTGACCCCGACCCCTTGGGGGAGTCAAGCCGCAGGGCCAACATCAAACTTTCGACGGCGCGAACCATACATGATGCCGGCGTCGCCGTGGAGTCGGGTTACCCTTCGAGATAGACTTCTCCTACGCCCAGACCGGGTCTTCCCGCACGGTTATGGGACTTGTCTACATCCGCGTCGATGCTATCCGATTCCACGCCGATCTAACGAGGACGGTTGCGGACCTCCCCCCGACCGTTCCTGAGTCCTCCTCGATTCTGACGAACCCCGCCTCGATCGTTGCGGAATCGCCCTCGATCCGGGTGGACCCTGCCTCGGTGTAGGAAGACCTCTCCTACGCGTAGGAATTGTCCTCCTACAGCGGGACGGACATTTCCTACATCCGAATGGAACTCTCCTACGTGTAGGAGGACTCCATCCGGGTCGTCTACACCCCATCAGACCGGGGACAGGTTTCTCCTACGTGTAGGAGGACCTTGCCCGAACATAGGAGGCTCCCTCCTGCGTGTAGGAACATGTCTCCTACGTGTAGGAGGACTCCGTCCAGACGCGATTCGGGCCGTCAGCATGGTTTAGACCCTGGTCAGAGTGAGAACGACCTTCTCCTACGTGTAGGAGGACTCCTCCTCGGTGTAGGAGGACCTCGCCTACATGTAGGAAGATTCCGTCCCGGAGGTCCTCCCCATAGAAACGGTCGAGGAGCAGGCCGTGGCGGCATGGCTGGAAAATATCCACGGCGGGAAATCCCCGATTCCCGAACGATGGCGGAAAAGCCTCACGATTCGCCTCGAGATGACGATGCTCGACATCCCAGTCGCTCGCGATGCTCATCCACCGAGCAGCCAAGTTGCGTCCGAGGAGACGTAAATCCAGTATCCGCGGCCTGGGGACATCATGTCGTCGCCGCCCAGGACTTTGAGGTTGTAAGGAGGAGCGGCAGGGTCTTCTCCCTCGATTCGCACGACAGGCAGGCCCGCCAGCGCGTCCGACACTGTCCGTGGAGTGAGGCTGGAATAGCCGACTAGATTCCAGCCCGCCTTCAACATGATCGTGTATCCATTCGGCACCGTCCCCGTCACCGTGAGCTGACCTGGCCCAGAACTGCCGATCCACAATCCCATGTCGTTGCCTATTCCCACTGAATCGCGGGGGCCGATCATCGAGAATATCTTCCAAGGGCTCACCGCGTCGAGTTCATCGTAGTATCGCATGTATGTGAAGTTGGATGGTATGTTCGTGAGAGTCGCGAGCACGGACGTAACAGCAGGATCCTCGATGAGCAACGGGATCGAGATGAGGTTGTGCCCGGTCAGCGCGATTTTGTACGCACCCTGCTGGTTGGAAGGCGCGGTCGAAGCAAAGGGCGTGTGCGCGATCACATAGCAGAAGACATTCCTCGGGTCGCCCTGTCCGCGGCCAGCCAAGGTCAGCGACCTCACGCTGGCGGGTGTGTCTGCGACATTGACGTAGCCGACTCCGCTTCTATCATAGACATCCCCGCACATGACCGTGTATCCGTTCACAAGATTGGTCGACCAGTCGTGCACGGGGTAGCTCCAGGTCAACTTCACGTCCTCGTAGAGGGCTCCGGACAGCTCCGCCTTCAACGTAGGAGGCGGCAACTGCAGGACCTTGGCGATTATGTCCTTGTCGCCGTAGCCATTCCTGTCAGACTCCCAGACGAGCATCGCGCCCCCTGAGCCGGTCCCCGCGATCTTGACCTGCTCATCGGAGCGGGCATCTTTTGTAACCTGCAGGTCCGGCGTCCAGGCGGCGCCGTCGAAGACTTTCAGGAAGATGTCCTTATTCCCGGTCCTGTCGCTCTCCCATGCCATGAGGACGTTTCCCGTGCCGTCCGTGGAGATCGCGGGCTTCATATCCTCGCCAGGTTCGGTCGTGAGCCTGATGTCGTTCGACCACGATGTGCCGTTGAGGTATTTCACGTACAGGTCCTTCTCGCCGTCCCTGTCGCTCTCCCAAACGACGATAAGGCTTCCGCGCGAGTCGAAGGTCGCGACGGGCCTGACGTCTTGCCCGGGGTTGTTCGTCAACCTCGCGGGCGCACTCCATCCAGATCCGTTATTCTTGCTGTAGTAGATCTCGAACTGCGTCTGGCTGAGCTCGGATTCGTAGAACGCCCAGATCGTGCCGGACGGCGACACCGTCAGGTAGGCACCGCCCCACCAGCCTTGGTTTCCCGCTCGGTTGTCGACTACCTGCTCGCCGCTCCAGGAGGTCCCGTTGAACGACCTGGCGGAGATGTTCATGTCCTGATAGGGGATGTTGTACATCTGCTGCCCATGGGAGTAGAGGTCGAAGTGCGTGTGCCTGAACGCCGTCCAAAGCGTGCCGTCTTGGGCGACCGCCACTCGCGGCGCCTGGTCGGCGTTGTCCTTCTCGACCGCCTGGGAGAAACGATACGGGGCCTGCCAGCCGCCTGACGAGTGGTTCAGGGCCCACAGGTCGAACTTCTGGCTCCAGTAATAAATGCCGTTCTTCGTCGTGATGAACTTGTCATACTCGACGATATTGCTGGAGAAGATCAGCTGTACGTCCCCGTTAGGCATTGCGGCGAGGGCGGGCGCGCTCGTCCGCTTCATTCCCGATGTGAGCTGCTGGACGCCAGACATTGTATTCCCATCATAGACCCTTGCGAACATGTCGAAGTCATCCTTTCTGACGAAAGTGTGCCACGCCACCCAGATGTCGCCGTTGGCATCGGTCACGAGGTCGGGATCCATGTCGTTGTATGTTGACTCCGAGAGTATCCAATCCCCGCTCCATGCCCTCCGCGTGGCTGTGATTTGAAACGTCCTGCTAGCGACGTTGTTGTCTTCGTCGGTCTCCGCTACCGTGTTCCCCCGATCCACCGCCACGAAGATCGTCCTCGCCCCACTTATGCCCACTGTGCTCCAGAGGGCGCTCGCACTGTAGACGCTCCCGGCCGGAATCGACGGGATCACGTAAGTCGTGTCAATCTTCGTGCCACCAGCCGACGGATCGCCATCGAAGAACTCCACCTGGACGTTGCTCGCGGTCTTGAACCCGGTGTTCCACACGTTGGCGAGAACCCAGACATCCTGTCCCTGCCCGGGGTCCGATGGATCGGTCGTGATGTCGATGGGGCGGAGCGTGAGATCGGGATCGCTGTCCAGAATCAACGGGTTCTTCATCTTCGCGGCGATCGAATCATAGAGCGCGGCGGAATGGTCGTACGGCAGCTCCAGCACCAGGGTCTCCCTGCTCCTGTGGTCCATGGCGGTCATCGGGACCTGCAGGAACCCGCCCGCCGTCCCGGTCTGCGAGAGGTACGTTCCGCCGTATCCGTAGCCGCCTGCGGTCGCATCGGTGGCGGCGCGGGTGACTAGCATCCCCCTCCCGATCCGCCCGTCCTCTCCCGGGATGAACGGGTAGTAGCTCGTGTTCCCGCCGGCCCACGGATACATCTCGCCTGAATATTCGTCCCTGTACGCGTACCTCGCGAAGTCGGGCACGTAGCGGAATATCGAAGCGTTGGCGGAAGGGTTGGAGACGACGTACCATCCGTAGAAGTCGCTGGAGTAATTCCTGATCACATATTGCCCGTCGTTGCCGTCCTGGTCATAGTAATACCTGTACGAACCGTTCTGCAGGGGCTGCATCGTGTTCGCGTGTCTCTCGGGCAGAGAGTATCCCTGGTTCGCATAGAACTCCAGGGTCCCGTTGTTGATGCCGATCGCTATGTCCTCGAGCCCGTCGCCGTTCAGGTCGCCGAATTCCGGCGCACTGTAGTCGGCGTCATAGTACCCCGGCCCGCGGACGTTGTTGAACATGGCGGGGTAGAGCTTGGTGAATCTCGGCTCCGAGTTGTTGCCCTCGTTCTGGAAGTAGACGAGGGTGCCGAAGCTCGTGTAGTTCGTGCCTGAGACGAAGTCAACATTTCCGTCACGGTTGACATCGGCGATTGCGGGAGTGCAGTAGTAGCCTAGTTTCAGTGTGTTGCCATGGTTCAGATAGCTGAAGGTCAGGTCGTCCAACGAGAATTGTGGGAATGCCGCCGTGCCGACATTCTTGTAATAATGGAAAATGCCGCTGGCGAACCCGATGAGGAGGTCCAATGTCCCGTCTCCATTGAGGCCCGCCAGCTCTGGCGCAGCTTCCTGGACATTGGCGGCGGCAAGCACGCCCGTCAGTAGGGTATCATCTCGGGTCCATGCGGGCATGAAGGCGTTTCCAGTGTTCCTGAACGCAATCAGGCTCCCGTTTTGGAGGCCGACCACCAGGTCCAGATCCCCGTCTCCATCGAGGTCGCCAAGGGTGGGCTTGGTGTTTGCATCCCAAGGCCCGCCGGTCGGCGTGAGGTTCAAATCGCGTGTGAATGCGGGATTCGTCGGACCGCCCGTGTTGTTGAACCCGGTCAAGTTCCCGTCCGCCGAGCCCACGATCAGATCGAGGTCCCCGTCGCTGTCCAGGTCTCCCAGCGCGGGGGCGCTCCGGTTCCCAACTTCCACCTCCCGGAACTCATGCCAGTCGAGCGCCCAGTTGAGGGACGTGGTGTTTGCCCATTGCCTCGTGTGGTCAGGCGTCCCAAAGATGTACTCGTAATTGCCGTCCCCCGCCAGGAGAAGCGACGTCTCCATGAGGAAGCCGTTGTGGTTGTAGAACTTCTCGTTGACCTTCTTCGAGACATAAGCGTCAATCATCGAGTTGTTGTTGTAGAAGTTGACGGTGAGGTCCGCCCAGATGACGTCAGTGTCCTTCAACCAGGACGAAGTCGCACCGTAGCCCCATTGAGCTGAATACGGGCTGTGGTAGGAAAGATGGACCGAGACCATGGCGCTGTTCACATCCGCCACGAGAGAGTCCGGTGTCCCCCATCCCATCTGGAAGTTCGTCTGGTCCAGCGAGAGCTGGTCCCCGCCGACCCGGACGAGTATCCCGCTCTGCGCTTCGTATGGATATGTGGTGTGATCGTAGTACACCCTGATGCCGGTGGTATAGTAGTTGATGGAGTTGTCCGTGGTTAGCATGTACGTCCTTCTGTCCGTCACATTCCCATCGGTGACGGTCACAGCCGTGAACCCGATGCTGCAAGTCATGTCCCCCTTGAGGGCGGTCTTCTCACCCGCATTTATGAAGTAGCCCTTCCTCTCGCCCGGCGCGAAACTGTCTTGGAAAGCAATCCGCATCCTGTGGATGTAGCCGCTCGGGTACAGTTCAACGGTAGAGTTCAGGGGACCGGACAGGACTTCGCTGCCATCGGATTGGCGGCGTACTGTGAAATGGGTGGAATCTGTGATTGTTGAATCCGGCAGAGTCAAGTTCATCTGGATGACCTCATCGGGCCGGTCGATCGTCAGGGTGTTGGTTACATTCAGGGCGAACACGGACGAGGAGGCTGCGGGCATCGGGAGAGTACCGCCAGAATCCCCGCCAGAGCGCATGGACACGGGGATCAGGAAAAGAGATGCGATCGCGACGGCGCAGACAATCTCTGATACTCGGGAGAACGAAGAGCGGTGCATGGTGACCCCAGCCCTTTGAGGGGACGAATCTTCACTCTGATGATTAAGCTTTCGAAGGCGGGAGAGAGCTCAGCGAAGCCGTCACCTCCGCCCTCGAGCGATAGACTCTGTCGTCGAGCTGCTTCAACAGCACAGAGGCCCGAACACGCTTGCTGTCCGCAAGATCGACGAGTTTCCAGCCTTGGTGGCGTATCAGCTCATCCCTGGAAGACGGGAACTTTGCATCCTCCTTGAGAACCTCGTCGAGCGATGCGAGGCCCTCGCCTTTCGTCACCTTCGGGAATATTCCCGTCCTCTTGAACGCGGCGAACCGGGCGGCATCCTTGTACATCTTCACTCCGTGGAATGCGAACACGGCGAAGTCGAACCCGCCCCTGGATGTCCGGTCGTCTGCGTCCTCCAGCTCCTCGTCGGTCGGCTGGTAGATGTTATGCTCGCCCTTCCCGAAGATGCGCAGATACGCCTGGTCGGACGGCACCCTCGGATCCTGCAAGATGGGATCGACAACGTCGATGGCATGAATGTCGCTCATCGTCTTGGCAAGCTTTAGCGGGAGATCCCGACCACTGTAGGCTCTTGCCTCGATACATACCGTCGCACGCAGATCGACTGAAGAGACGAGATTCACGATGGCGGTGCAGGAGGAATCGTCGAATTTCCGCCATGGCGGGTACTCGAGCACGAGCCAAGGGGCTTTGAGGCGGTCGCAGATGGCGGCGGCCCGACCTAGGTGCTCTCTCGCCTCGGGATCGTCTAGTCTCCCGCCATCGTGAGTGATTCGGCGGGGAGCCTTGACTGAGAACTTGAATGTCGATGGAACGGTTTGCCGCCAACGGGCCACGTCCCTTGCTTCGGGAAGGCGATAGAACGTATTATTCGCCTCGACGAACTGAAATGCCCGCGCATAGGTGCGGAGGCCGCCGGAGAAGTAGCCCCACCCGCCGGCGCCGATGAAGGCCTCGCCGCTCATCGGGCATGAAAGATGGCGGGAGTGGTATAAGAGCTGCGGGATGAGGGGGATGAAAGTGACGGCGGCATCGTCCATTCAATCTGGAAAAGGTGGACACATTTCGGGAAAACGCGCTCGAACCTTGGGAGCATGCACCCGAGTCAGCGCATCTTCAGCACTTACAGCGAGAAGTTGAAAGGAGGGAAGATAGTCACTCGGCCTGGGCCTGATGCTGGTGGTATTCCCAATCTCAAGTTTCCAGAGTCTCAGCGTCCTTTTTCAGGTCGCGCGCGGTGTATCGGAGCTTGATCTTGCGGCGGCGCATCAGCTTGAGGAACTCGGAGACGGTGAGGTCGAGGAGTTCTGCCGCCTTGCCCATGGAGACCCTCCCCTCCAGGTAGAGCTGGAGCGCCAGGGATTCCTCGATGCGGCGGGGGAGCGTCTTCTCCGATTCGCCGAGGAGCTCCACTACCTCTTCAGGGATCTTCACCTTGGTCGTCAGGGCCATCGATGGATAACACGCCGTCGGGCTACTTAAATGCACTCTCGCGGCGAATGCGTTCCGCGCAGGGGATGACTGTCGGAATCATGGGATGCCAATACTGCGACGGACACTCCAGCGGCGGTGTCGGCGGTGCCGGCTCATACGGCTCCGACACGGCCGGCTCAGATGCGACGTAGTACGTGGTCGTGGGCACGCGGGCCACCCTCTTCCTCTTCTCGTTCCGGTAGTCCAAGCTCTGTATGACGAAGCCCGCCAGGAACACGAGGCCGCCGACCGCGACGGTGGTGCCCAGTCCAAGCAGGATGATTCCCACGTCGACCATGTTGTAGTCGCCATCCCGGGTGAGGGTATAGCTGTCACCGTTCAGCGCGTAGCCTCTGGATCACCCGCTGCCGCAGCCTGTCGATGCTCCGCAATCGCCATCGCGACTCGGAGTGTTGGCGGACATGCCATCCTTTTGGCTTGGGGCTTGTTGTCAGACTACGAAGCTAGTTTCCTGGAGAATCGCGACCGAGGCTTGACACTGCACGAATATCACTGCAATTCATGCGCCAGAAGCCTGCCAGCCAGGCAACTGGTGGTCCGAACAGCATCATCAAGCCGGCAAACGCCCATAACGTAGTGGCCCAAGTACCAGGACCTTCCCATAGCGGCTCCAACAGGTAGTTGGCAACCCATGCCGCTGACACGATGGGGACCGCAATCCACAATATGCTGATCCAGAGCGGGACGCCAGCGGAGACGCCCAACGCGCGACGGTTCATCTCGGGACTAATTACGAAGATAACCAAGATGAGAACTGCCCAGCCGGGCCACATCATGGTGGCCAGAATCCCACAGAAAAGCATCAGAACCGCCAGACCTTGGTCCACCAGCTGCGGCGGGAGTTGATAAATCATCGTGGGGTGGTAGCCCTGATCCCCAAACAGGGCCGCACGAGCCTCGGGATGTCGGGCCGAAATCAGCCGCCTAACCAGCACCGAGCCCAACACCGCCGAAATCACGGCGAGGTAGAGTCCGTACAGTCCGACAGCCAATTCCCCGGGTCCGACAATTGCAATTACCATGACGGCAACGGTGAGGCCGAAAGCCCATATCCCTTCGACCAAGCGCAGAGTCAGCAGCAATGGATTTGGGCGGACTCACCCCACCTCCTAGACGCATGATTGGCTCTCTGCGAGGCAGGGCAGAAGATGGAAGACGAGCCAGGGGGCGCATGCGATTGCTGTGCATATGAGGAAACTCGCGAACATTGCGCCGGCCACCCAGAATTGCCACGCGAACAAAGCATACAAAGCTCCAATGAAATAATAGCCGCAGACCATTATAAGGCCAGTGATACACGCCGCCACCACCGCCCCGCCCCCTAGCCTGGGAGGGCTGGCTCGCGATAGGTCGGTGGATTGGCGGTGCAGAGGAATCAAGTAGTCATCGAATAATGCCCTCGCCCGTGAAGAAGTACCGCTTCGGTTGCTCCGGCTGGTCCTACGACGAATGGATCGGCCCCTTCTACCGCTCCGAGTCCGAGAGCAAGCTGGAGGCCTACTCAAGGGTCTTCGACACCGTCGAGATCAACAGCACCTTCTACCGCCCCCCTGAGACAGGGATGGTCTACGGCTGGGCGAGGAACAGCCCCGAGGGGTTCGTCTTCGCCGCCAAGGTCCCCCAGACTGTCACTCACGACAAGCTGCTTGACGTGGAGAAGGGCGCCGCCACGGAGCTTGCGAACTACTGCGAACTGATGAGGCCCCTCCGCGACGCTGAGAAGCTCGGTCCGTTACTGCTGCAGCTCCCGCCACGCCTGCGGTTCGAGGCGAAGCACATCGACGCCTTCCTGAGCACCCTGCCTGACAGGTACCTGTTCGCCTTGGAGCCGAGGAACAAGTCGTGGATGGTCCCAGAGGCTTTCGACCTCCTCAGGAAGCACAATGTCGCGTACACGGTCGTGGACGAGCCCCTGCTCCCGGGCGATGTCCACGTCACCGCGGATTTCTCGTACTTCCGCTGGCACGGGCACGGCGACCAGCCCTGGTACGACTACAGGTACAGCCTCGGCGAGCTCAAGGAGTGGGTCCCCAAGGTCGAGGACGCCGCCTCGAAGTCTGAGACGGTCTACGGATTCTTCAACAACCATTTCCACGGATACGCGCCGGAGAACTGCATCCAGATCCTCGAGATGCTCGGCGGCATCGGGCCGGAGCAGCAGAAGGCGATGAAGCGAATCGAGGAGTTCAGGCACAGTTTCGCCATCGAGCGGCGGGGGTCGGGAAGAGGCGTGACCCTGGAGGACTTCTCCGAGACACCGATTGCAGACCCGGAGCTTGACCCCATCCTTTCCAAGTTCCTCGGCAGTGCGAGACTGGACAGGGCGAAGCGGATTGCATCGACCGAGGTGAGCATCAACGACGAGGGGACCTCGATAGCGGCGAAGGTGAAAGACTACAGGATTACCCTCGACCTCTCAGCCAAGAGGATCGAGCACGACTGCGACGACTGGGCGAAACGGATCGCGGGGAAGGAATTCTGCAAGCACGTCGGCAAGTTCTTCATAATGCTCCCGAGGGCGAGGGCTCTATCAATCCTGGAAGAGATGAGGAAGGCCCTCGACGCGTGGACATTCGCCGTCAGAGAGGGCTAGTACATCACCGAGCCGCCATTGACGAGCAACGTTGTCCCGGTTATCCAGTCCGAATCCTTCGACGCAAGGAAGCTGACCACTGCCGCGATGTCCTCCGGCTTTCCGATCCGCCTCAATGGAATCTCGCGAGCACGCTGCCTCTTCTTCTCCGGAGTATCTCCCGCCAGGATGTCTGTGTCGACGGGCCCGGGGGCAATCGCGTTGACCGTGACATTGTACCTCGCGAGCTCCTGAGCCGCCGCCTTCGTGAAGCCGAGGATGCCGGCCTTTGATGCTGCGTACTCGGAACCGTGGTCTGTGCCCTTGATGGCGATCTGGCTGGAGATGTTGATGATGCGACCCCAGCCCGCCCTCTTCAGATATGGCATGGCTGCCTTGGTGCAATAGAAGACGCTGCTGAGGTTCGTGGCGACCCTCCTGTCCCATTCTTCCGGGGTCAGCTTGTCGAGGACAGTCCGCTCGTAGATGCCCGCATTGTTGACGAGGACGTCGATCCTGCCGAACGACCTGACCGCCGTCTCGATGAGGCGTCTCGCCTCTCGCCACCTCGAGACGTCCGCCTTGACGGAGATCGCTTTGCGACCACTTGCCTCGATTGCGTCGACGACTTGTGCTGCCTGCTTGTTGCTCCGTACGTAGTTGACGACGACATCGAAGCAATCGGCGGCAAGGCGAAGCGCCGTTGCTTTGCCGATTCCGCGCGAACTGCCCGTGATGAGCGCAATACCCGGCATCGATACCACCAATGAGACAAACCCGCCGCGGCATTTAACGATGATGAGGGCGGGACGGATGCTCTAGCTTTCAGCACATTCGAGCAATGCAGGATTCTCTTCAGTATCTGCGGGGGCGGGCATCCTCGTGGCTGGGAGCTTCCAGGCAGTGGCGTACCGCATTCGCAACCGCGGTCATCCACGCCTGAACAACAGCGACCACCGCTTGATCCGCGCCGGTTCTCCTCCATATGGCACCGCATTCTCCCGCATCGGAATCGAATCAGTCCGCATTTCCCCGAGCTTCGGGCGCGTTTTCCGGGCATCCGTCCGCGTTTTCCCCGACCTCGGGCGCATTGTCCCAGGCTTGTGGCGCATTCTCCGCGATTCCCTCCGCATCTTCCCCGGCTGTGTCCGCGTTCTCGTATATACGTAACATTGCTCCCGGACTCGCTCCGCGTTTTCCCGGGACAGAGGCGCATGCGCCCAGACCTCGGGCGCATTTTCCGAAGAGCGGTCCGCATTTTCCCGAGCACGCTCCGCATGCGCCGGAAGTCCATTCGCATTTTCCCCGACACCGTCCGCATTTTTTCCGGTTATCGATGACTCTCCTCGCATCCGCCAAGATGCTCCGACGATCGGTTCCGGTTTTCCGCGAGGAGGTCCGCATTTTCCCGGGCTCCGTCCGCATTGTCCGAGACGCCGTCTAAGTCTCTTCAAATCACTGACAGTCTTCTTCGCAACCGCTCGGATGCCATGATACTCGATTCAGATTCTCTGAAGGATTGTCCACGTTTTCCCGGATGCCCTCCGCGTTTTCCCGCCGACGGCGTCAACCTGAATGCGGAATCTGGCCGTGTCGGGGGATTTGTCGCGTCAAAGATGAAGAGCTGATAAATCTCAGCCTAGAGCCGGGGGAGGACTCTGAACGATAGGAGCAACGCCTCTGCCCTCAGTTCACGATTCTCCGGTGAACTGTTGTATCACTCTTGCTTTCTTTCGGGGAGTCTGATAACCGAGACCGCTTCTGGAGAAGACCTTGACAATCGACGCCGAACACTTAGGACAAATCCTTGCGCCAGTCTCAGCGCGCACCTTCGGCATGTAGGAGCAACGCGTGCAATATTCCGTCCGTATGAAACCGAAAATCATGTTCAGATAAACCGTCGAGGTTCCATACGCAGGCATTTCCCGGTATCTCGGTGCGAACACGCCCGGGGGACTGAGAGAAAGCCCAATTGCCTCACGGAAGCTATCGAACATCCGCTTCAACCTCTCCGCCTCCAGGCTCGCCAGTTCTTTCGATTCTGGAATCAGAGCGCGAAGATCCAGTCTTTTGAAGACCCAATTCGTGAAGAGCCCCTCATATGGAGATTCCCAGATGTCTCTCCGAAAGGAGAATTTCTCCAAGGGATGCAGGGCTGAGACATCGGCGTAGAAGTACTGGCCGTTGACAAATATGTCGTCAGGGCGCTTCCACGGAGTGTGAGCGAGAATCTGGGGAGGTCTAGGATCCAGCTCGATTGCGATGGGGATTTGCTGCCCGTCGACAGGGAGGAACCCTTTGGCGACGGGATGGAATGCGAAGCCGGACTTGCACAAGACCTGGGAAATCGCGATAGAATCATCCGACAAGAGAAAACGTTTGAACGTCACGTATCTGACGAGCTGTTGTCTCGTCTTGCGTATCATCCCTCCTGCAAGGGCAGCGCTGAATGCGAATGTGGTGCCGAAAAAGGAAGCAAGGAGGGCTCCATCTATGGCCGGATACATCATGGCACCAAGCATCACAGTTGCAGCTGCTGCGGCGGCGAGGATCCATACGAGAATCCGATAGAGCGAGAAGAGTCGCTCGCCCTCACTCCCAACTTCCTCGAGCCAATCCTCCAATACTGGCGGCAATTCCTCCCCTCATGATGGGTCTGGTGTCAGACAAGAAGGGGGCGATTAATAAGACATTCGGCGATTCGACAGAAAGCCGAAAGCCTATTCCGATTCAGAGCGTTCACGGGGACCGTCATGGGCGTCAATCTCACACCAGTCATTTCCCGCCATCAAGTCGATCTTGAGTACTTCCGCGGGAAGACCCTGGCGGTCGATGCCGCCATCGAGCTCTACCAGTTCCTCTCAATCGTTCGACTGCGCGATGGCTCTCAGCTCATGGACTCGCATGGCCATGTGACCTCTCACCTTAGCGGCATCGTCTTCAGGACGACCCGCCTCATCGCGGACTACGGCATCAACCCGATATTCGTCTTCGATGGGAAGCCACCGGACCTCAAAGCGGCGGAAATCGAGAAGCGGCGGGAGGCGAGGAAGCAAGCGCTCGCGGAGTACGAGAAGGCCAAGGCGGCGGGAGACATGGCCACCGCCTGGTCAAAGGTCGTGATGAGCTCCCGTCTCACGAGAGAAATGGTCGACGACGCGAAACGTCTGCTCGGCCTTCTGGGGATTCCGTTCGCGCAAGCTCCATCTGAGGGCGAGGCGCAGGCGGCCTCGATGGTTCAGCGCGGTCAAGCCTACACCGTGGCGGGAAAGGATTATGATTCGCTCCTTTTCGGCTCTCCCCGCCTCGCGAGGTTCATCGCGCTGCAGAGCAGGGAATTCCTCCCGAGCATCGGCCGCTACCGCGTCAGCCCGCCGGAGATCATCGACCTGGAGGAGAACCTCAAGGCCATGTCCCTGTCAAGGAAGCAGCTGGTTGAAGCCGCCATTCTCGTGGGGACTGACTTCGATGAAGGGGTCAAGGGCATTGGCCCCAAGAAGGCGGTCGAGGCGCTGAAGAAGTGCGGCTCGATCGAGAGCCTGCCCGGCGCCATAAGAGACGAGCTCCCGCCAAATTACGATGCGATCCGCGAATACTTCCTCCATCCCGAAGTCGACGAGAATCCCGCCATCGAGAAGAAGCGCATGGACTTAGATGCCGCGATCAAGTTCCTTTGCGGTGAGCGGGACTTTTCCGAACAGCGAGTGAGGAAAGCGCTGGAGCGGCTGGCGAAGACGGCACCTCCCGCAAGGACACTAGAAAGCTTCCTCGATTGACGGGATTGCGGGAGCGAACTACTTGATCCTCTCCAGAGCGAACGCCCCGATTATGAGCGTCTTGTTCGTCGCCTTGTACCCGACCCAGTCCCGCGATTGAACATCTCCGAGCCCCGCCACGGAGAACATCATCTTGTTCCCCTCGGACTTGAAGAGAATCGCCCCGTCAGCCAAGTGCTCGAGCGTCTCTATCTGCTGGTCGGTGTGCATGCCCTTCTCCAGCGTCATGAAGCTCAATTCCTTCGTCTGCCTGAGGCGGTTGACCAGCTGCTGCACGAAACCGACAGCCTTGCTCTCCTCCGTGTGAGTTGTGCTAGAGGACAGCGTGATGTAGGCCAGGCGGAAGTACGGGTGCTTCTTCTCCTTGAACTCCGCGTCTAGGAGGTCGATGACATCGAGAATGTTGGCGAAGTCCGTTGCGCCGTTGACCCGGTAGACGGCCCCGTCCTTCTTCGGCTTCGAGCCTGCCGGCAGTGTCCCTGACGCGTCTATCCACCGCACAAGCCCGAGCTGCTCGTACTCGATGAACGAGGGCAGCACCGGAGCGATCTCTTTCGCGATCTCCACCGGCGGCTTCGTCGTCGTCACGATGATGGCGGGGGCTCCCTTTTTCAAACCCTCCGCTACGAAGTTGTAGAGCAGGACCTCCTTGCCGACGAAGGCCGGTCCGACCAGGAGGACGCTCGTGTTCATCCTCAGGCCTCCGAAGAACAGGTCGTCCAGGCGGGCGATGCCGGTCTTCAGCTTGCCCTCGGCCGCCGCCGCCTCCTCTGCAGGGGCAACTTCTTCCCCCGCCGCCACTGCCAGGGTGCGCTCCTTCTCCTTCAGAGCGGTCTCTAGCGCCTCCATCTCCTTCTCCTTCTGGTAGGCGCGCCTGCGCAGCTCCTCCTCCCTCTCGCGGAGGCGCTTCTCCCTCAGCTCCATGGCCTTCTCCCGCTCCTTGTCGACCATGCCCGCGATCGGCGCCTGAGAGAGCGCCTTCTCGCGCCTGTCGAGCTCCAATATCCTAAGCTGCAGATCACTCTCCCTCTGCTCAAGCTCCTTCTCGTGTTCGGCCAGCTTCCTGTTCTTCTCGTTCAGTCCCCTGACCTCCTTGCTCAAGTTCTCTGATATCGACTTGGCCTTCTGCCTCTCGCCGCCGACATCGCCCTGCTGCCTCTTCAGCTCCTCCTGCGCCGCCACGACCGCCGCCTCGGTCTCCTTAATCGACCTGAACAGCTTGGAGTACTCGGACTCCTTGAGGTTGAGCCTGTCCCTCTCGGCCTTGACAGCGTTGATCTGCTGCTCCATGTGCTGCGCTCTCTGGGTCATCGACGCCTCGAGGTCTGAGAGCTGCTTCTGCCTGATGACTAGATCCTTTTCCCTGTCGGACAACTGCAGCCTCTGCTGCTGCAGCCGCGCGTCGGACCTCAGCTGCTCGTCCGCCTTGGTCTTGGTGTCCTTGTCCAGTCTGCGGAGCTCGACATCGAGCTTCGCCAGGTCCCTCTCCTTCTTCATCACCTTGTCTTCCCAGTCCTTGATCTCGCGAACCTTCGTCTCCTGGTCCTTCGAGAGCACCGCCTCGAGCTCCTCGATCTTCATCTGCATCTCGCTCTCCCTGAGCTCGATGTTCTTCTCCGACTGTATCGTGTCGTTCCTCCGCTTCTCGATCGCCTCTTCCTCGACCTTGAGCCTCCTCTCCGATTCCTCGGCGGCAGACGCCCTCTCATCCGCCTTCCGCAGCTTCTCCGAGATGTCTATCTCCTGACGCCTGAGCTCCTTCTCGCGCTCGAGCATCTTCAGCTCGCGTTCCTTGATCTCGTCCTTCAGGCGCTCGACCTCGTCCTCCCTCTCCTTGAACGACTTCTTCCTCAGTTCGAGCTCCTCGGCCTTCGTCTGGACATCCACCTTCATCACGCTGAGCTGCCTTTCCAGCCCCTTCAGCTCCTTCCACTGCGCTTCGTACTTGATGTTCAGCGCCTCGGCGGCCTTCGTCTTCTCCGCTATCTCGTCCTCGAGGCCCCTCAGCGCTTGTTCTCTGGAATCGAGATGGGACTCCTGGGCCCTCATCGCCTTCTCCTTGTAGTCGATCGCCTGCTGCCGCTTCTGGTACTCCTCGCGGAGGATGGCGAGGTGGGTGTCCCCCGCCTTGACTATCTCCCGCTCTTGGGCTTCCGTTGCGGTTGCGATGATGAGGAGGAGAGAGCCGCTCAGCTCGATCAAGAGAGCCCCGAACAGGTAAGCGAGGACGAGCCAACCCGTGTCAGGCGTCTGCATGCTGGGCATCAGGGTGAACAGGAAGAACAGCGGGAGGACTGCCGCGCACACGATGCTCGCGACCTTCCGCCTGCTCCTGCCCTCCCAGGTGGCGGCGATGGAAGCGAGCGTTAAGGAGATTGGAAGGACGGAGACCGGATAGACCCATCCGACATAAGGCAGTACGAATTGCCCGGCCACATGGAGTATGACAAGCACGAGCATCAGCGCGGAGATGACAACGGCGAGCGCGGTGAGGATGAAGTGACCGGAGTTCTTGTGGCCCACATACGGCCTCCACTTCTGGATCACGAGGGATACTGAGATGGCGAGACCGACGATGAGCGCGATGAGCCAGAGGAAGTAACCCTGCGTGAGGAAGGGAATGTCCTGGAACCCTCCGAGGGGGCTGACAGTCGCAAGTATCGCGTTCAGAGCGAGGGCGAGGGCGGAGTAGATGCCGAACATCTGCGCGGTGCGGCCCAGGCTAAGCTGAAGGAGGGCGATCTTCGACGAGTCCGAGCGGAGCTTCACGTCCTCCGCCCTGGTCGACCGCTCAGCAAGCTCGCGCTCCTCCGTGTCCGACGCAGCTTCAGAAGTCTTTCTTCTGGCCATCAAGGGGTCTCCTGACGAGGGGGAAGCCAGTCTGGACAGAAAGTGGCATATCTCTACTTAAACGTTGATGAAGAATAGAATGCCTCATTGCCCTGCGGATATGAGCAAACCGGGGTCGTCGACCAGCAGGTAGTGCAATCTGCCGTCAGTCTCTCCCTCAAGCTTGACTATCCAGTCGCGGAGCCTCTTATCCGGGCTCTCTCCACTCTTTCCGATGAAGGCGATTGGCAGCATGACTTCATCCTTGGCGGTCAAGCCGTCCTGGATCAGGAGCAGGTGGCCCCAGCCGCACTTCCTCTCGGTAACGAGGAGGTCCACGGGCTTCTGCTTGCCTATCTTGAAGTCCCTCATGACGACCTCTTGGACCGCCAGGAGAGCTTTCTCCATTCCAGCATCGGATATCTTGTCCTTTTCACTCGTCTTTGCGGTCTTCAATCTCGCTGCCGTCTCCTGGAGGATCGGTGCACCCACCGCCATCAGTCCCTTGAACTCCTCGCTGCCCCATCCGTCGGTCAGCGGGGCCAGGACGACGATTCTCCCGCCAAGCTTCACCGCGTGCCTCGCAGAGTTGAACGCCTTGCCGGCCTGATAGAGGTCGATCCCTTCGTGGCGGGCGGCCATGATGACCACGTCGGCCAGCCGCGGGATCTTGGCGGTGCTCACGCTGGCCAGGATGGGCTCGCCACGCCTGTGAGTCTCCAAGACATCACCGCCTGCGATGTGAACCAGCTTGTCATGAGCGTCCACGACTGTCACAATGCCGTACAGCCAGCCGCCCTTCGCCTTGAGTGCCTTGTCTATGAAGTTGACGAGCTTGGTCTTGCACTCGTAGACGGGGTTGTGGCTGAGACTCCCCATCTCCACGTGCTCGGCGAACCCGACCTTGCCGAACATCTTGAGGTGCTCCCGGGTAATCGTGTTCTTCCCCGCCACGCCGGGTATCAATTGCTTAGGTCCCCCGCCCATTCCGGCGAAGTAATGGTAGTCCAGGTCGCTCAGTCCGATCAAGACCTCGGAAGCGTAGGCGGTTCTATTCAGCTCCACCGGGATGCCATCATCCAGCTTCCCAATCACCTCGACGCTCTTCACGCAATCGTGGTCCTCGACGACATCCTTGTAGGATTCCCAGACCTCCTTGCCGAAGATGTGGACGTACTCCTCGCCCTTCGCCGCCCTGTGCGTCCCATGTGCAATCAGCAGGCGGATCCTGTCGCGCTTGACGCCCATGGCCTGCAATCTCTCCAGGAGCAGGGGCAGGAGTATCCTCGTGTGGACGTTCGGGCGGGTGTGGTCGTCAACTATGATCGAGACGAGCCCGCCGTGATAGTGCTTCGTGAGTATCGTCCTCAGGTCTGGAACTTTGGCGGGAGTCTGGGATTTCGAGATTGCGTCGTCGAGGGCTTTTTCGATGTCCGCGATTTCCTTTGGCGCCTTCGGAAGCTCGATGGGAATCGTTCTTCCCTCGTCCACGATCTTCTTCGGGAGGAAGTCCTCGATCACGCGCTCGCCATAGTGAAGCCTGCCCGTGTACTCGCCCATGCACTCACCTCTGTGGCTGATGCGTCGCGAAACAACTCGCTCGCCATATTTAAGGGGTGCGAGTGCCCGGGAACGGCAGTCGCGGATAACCCAACCCCAATCTCTTATATCGCGTGGCGGGATTCACCGCCCGATATCATGACCGCCGAGGGGAAGGGACATTCCGAGCCCCGAATCATCAGGAAGCCCACGGTCCAGCTCATCGCATGGACAGACTTCAGAAAGCCGCAGGACATTGATTGGACCACTGACACCAAGGTCCCCGCCGAGCAGCTCATCGAGATGGCGGGGAGGCAGTGCTACGAATCGTGGACCAACCCCGCCGGCAAGACCAACGCGGAGTATGTCGCGAACATGCTCGACCACGGCCACCTAAGCGTCATCGAGCATGGCACCGCCACGTTCCGCTTCACCGGCGTGAGCAGATCATTCACCCACGAGCTGGTCCGCCACCGCCTATTCTCATATTCCCAGCTCTCGCAGCGGTTCGTCTCTGAGACCGATGCCGCTTTCATCGAGCCGGACGTGATTGCCAACGACCCGAAGGCGCACGAGATCTTCGTGAAATCCATAGAGCAGTCCCGCCAGGCCTACACCCAACTGAACGAGATCCTCAAGACCAAGTTCGACGGCCTGCAGGACAAGACGCTAAAGAGGAAGAAGGCGAGGGAGGCGGCCAGGGCCGTTCTGCCCAATGCCACCGAGACGAAGATTGTCGTCACGGGCAACTTCAGGGCTTGGCGGCATTTCGTGAGGCTTCGCTCAGCCGAGCACACAGACGTGGAAATCAGGGCTGTGGCAATCGCCGTGCTCCGACAGCTCAACAAGCTCGCTCCCGCGATATTCGGGGACTTCGAGATCTACAAGGGCCCCGATGGCCTTGAGTGCGCGCGCACCAAGCACGTCTTCGAGTGAGTGCTCAGCCGATGTAGTCTTGCTCTCCCTCGGCGCGGTCGAGCAGCTCGCGTGCAAGATCGTATCTCGGATTGAGCTCCAGCGCTTTGTCCAGCTCTCTCTTCGCCATTTGGCCCATCCCCTTCATCAGGTACACGCGCCCGAGATTGCAGTGCGCGTAGCAGTAGCAGCAGTATCTCTCTGATTCCAATGCCCTTTGTAGCCACTCCACCGCCTCGTCCAGCCGTCCAAGTTCTATGAGGTATGCCCCTATGTCGTTGTAGGGGTTCCCGAGGGTCGAGTCGACTTCGATTGCCCTCTTGCACTCCTCGATAGCCTCCTCGTACCGACCGTCGAAGCTCAGCCGCCATCCCAAGAATGTGTGCGCCTCGGCAGAGGGGATGATCCTCAGGGAGGCCTTGTAAAGGTCTTCCGCGTCCTCCAAGTAGCCCATTGTCTGGTACAGGTACGCGGCATGGAATGCCTTCACGGCGCTCATCTTCTGCTTGTCCTTCCCGCCATGGCGGACGAGATCGAGCGGGCCGTCCTCGAAGGTCTCCTTCACCAGCTCCGCCACATTCGCCTCCTTCTCAGCGGTGAACTTGCCAGTCCAGACGTGGCTCACTATGTCCTCCAGGCCGAGGACTCTGGAAACGTCGATGTCCATTGCGATCTCGCCACCTCGAGGACCCGCCATCGGACCTATCAATCGCATGTCGCCGAAGAGGATTTCGAGGAAATCGTCGCCACTGCGCACGTGCCTTGCGAGCGCGAGCCCTTCGGGCCCGCCCCTGCTGACGACGAAACCGAGTTCCGAGACTTGGGGAAGGATGTCCTTGGGCGTCAATTCGTCCGCAAGAAGAAGGACTCGGGTGTACGTCGATGATTTCGCCATGAACGCATAGAGGCTCATCACCTCTACGGCCTCCGAAAACCCCGCCCTCTCGAGATTCTTCAAGACGGCTTCCTCGTCGCTCAGATCGAACTCGACGGCCGTCACGGAGCCCTTTCGACCGATCGTGGCTGCGATTGCAGCCGCAACGTAGCCGCCCCGGGAATCTATCACTGCGACACGCTGCCCCTGCGTCAATTCCAGCGCCTCGAGCAGCAGCGCCATGAACCTGACCGAGGGGACGAATCTCCCGGTGTCGCCGCACTTGCACGGGAGCGGCGCATCGCAATCGCCGAGGGCCTCAAGCTCCGGCGGAAGGAATGCGCTGCGGCGGACTGACCTGAGCGCTGACTCTGCGGCCCGGTTCTTGAGGAGTTTGATACCCTTCAGCCTGTGGAACAGTCGCTCCTTCGAATCCATGGAGGAAACCCGTTTGCGGTTGAAGAAGCTAAGGGAATCCTCGTTAAAGCCGTTTTTTGATTTCGTTCGCTAACACTGAGTATTCAACGTGGTGCTTGCCGCCGGTTGCCGCAGACGCGCGCGGCGATCGTCTGAAGAAATCGCCCTCGTCTATCGTCCTTCGATGTCGAAGTAGACGTCCATGGTGGTCCTGAAGCTCTTCACCTTCCCGCCATCGAGCTCCAGCTCGAACCCGGTCACCCTCGCCCACTTCAGTCCGCGCACCGTCTTCGATGCCGCCGCCACGCCTTCTTTCGCCGCATCGGCGAAGCTTTCTTTCGATATGCCGACGATTGTGCTGATCTTCTGAGTCATGGTTTCCCCGCAGGGTATAGCCACGGCTGGTCAAAATGCTTTGCGGAGCCGGTTGGCCGGGTCTACTTCTGTTGCCTCAGGAGCATGACGAACTTGTCAGCGTGGTGCTGCTCGTCCACGAGGATGTTCTCGATGATGAGCGCCGTGCCGATCTCGCCCATCTTCTCCGCCTGCTTGATGCGCTCTGCGTAGTCCTTCAAAGCGAGCCGCTCGCCCTTGAGGTCGGCGGTCAGCATGTCCTTGATGGTTTTTGCCGCCACTATCGGCCTCGGCCTTATGGTCGGCGTGCCGCCCATGGCCACAATCCTCTCCGCGAGCTCCTCGGCGTGCTTCATCTCGTCCTTCGATATCTCCTCAAGCACGTCATGGAGTTGCGGTCTGTTCACCCCCGCGATCTGATAGCTGTGCTGCAGATACTGGATAATCGCCTGCAGCTCGCCCGCCAGATCGTAGTTCAGAAGGTCAATCAGCTTCTTTGTGTTCATCTGCTATCCTCCTCGTAAGTGCGACTTTGTTTGTCAATCCATCGCAAGTATATAATTCTACCAATCTCGAGACGACCCCTCCACGCAAAGATGTCAAGGCAAATGGGAGGAAACAAAAGAGGTTGGGGGGTTCGAACCCCCTTCGTAGGCTACGAGCCCGAGATTCCGGGCCGCCAAGATAGGCTGAGTGTCTACATCGGCGGCGGAGCCATCGGGGCGACCGGAGGGGCCGCTGCCTTTTTCGCCTGTCCCATTCCCAGGCCCGCACCGACGATGAGGATTATGGACCCAATCATGCTGATATAGATTCCATATCCCACTTCGACGACACCGCCCGAAATCAGAGAGACGAGAGTTGCGCTAAGTGCGAAGCCCAACAGGACCATGATGAAGGCGAGTATTCCATTGATCAAGCCGGCTATGCACATGCCTCGCGAACCGATCGCCACGAATATCAGGCCGAGTACCCCGAATATCAGCGCAAGCCACCCGAATATGGGGAACATCGCGCCCATCAGGCTAGCTGTCTCTCCTGTTGCGCTATTCGTTGCGGTCAGCCACGGCAAGAACATGCCCACAAGGATCAATATGCCGCCTACTATTCCGATTAACCTTCCAGAACTCATCGCCATATTTTTTCCTCAGACCCCCTCCTTCTTCCCTCTGGGGGCCCGGCCTTGAATACCCTTCGAATATAATAGTGTTGCCCTCATAAAAGGCCGTGAAAGGACATGTCTCCATGACGAAATCGGTCGTCTGCCAGGTGTATTTGGAGGATTCTCACAGATCCCTCCACCTTGAGGTCAATGATCCTGACCTATGCAGATGCGCTGCGAGGGCCCACCCTCGTCATGGAACGGTTCTCAATCTGAACGCCGGCTCATCGTTTTCACGGTCGGACCGGTCGGGGAAAACATCTCCCGCTTCCATCGGACAACCATCCCCCGAGAAATGAACCACGAGATCGCCAAGAGAACCCCGGACTCCGTCAGCAATGACATCCACGCAAGCAAAGGATTACTCCGGATCAAGAAGGATACTATGGCCACAAGCACCAGAGGAGGGATGATCGCTCCCCCGAACTTTGCCAAGACTCTCACGTCGAACAGCATGGTATTCGTCCACAGCCCCGTCAGCCGCGCCGTCACGCCCGCCACATAGACGGTAGTAGCCGCCGCTACAAGCAGCGACAAAGGAACTAAATCCAACTGCCCATTAAGAACGCCAATGACCACGACATAGGAACAGGATATGACGGCCGTCAGCAGGAAATAGAGCACGAGCTTCGCTCTGATAACCTGATCCGGGGTCACCGGCTGGACATTCATGAACTCATTTGTCTCGATGTTCGTCAACCAGGAATAGACCATGACACCAAGGAAACCGACCATTCCGCCGTAGAAGATTCCGTTGAACTCAATCGGCACACCTATCCCTGAACGGAAGATCCACGCGAGCATGTAGATCGCGAGGAGTGGCCCCAAGAACCCGCCAACCACCGCACCTAGCGCCCCGCTCCGGCGGAGCTCCAGCCACTCCTTCGCCACGAGGGTCTTCAGAGGGCCGGAGAAGGAGAACCTGCTTTCCGTAGGCAGTAGCGCACTCTCATACATTCTGATTGGAGACTCGAAACGCTCCTTGGTCAGGAGGACCGCAGCCGCTGATAGCAGGAAAGCGAGGATTGCGGAGATCAAGAGGAACCACGGATTCTTGTCTGTCCAGAAACCCAGCGGCGGGAGGATTTGGCCGGCGGTCAGGATCTTCAGTGGCCAGACCAAGGCGACGAGCCCGAGGACGGCCAATAGCCCGGCGAGCGACACGGCCCTCGATCGCGTCGAAACCGTTGACGCCAAGAAGGAAAGCGACATACCGATCATGAAAGCGAGGAAGAGGGTGAGGCCGAGAAGGCCGACGCTGGTCAATGAGGCATTGGCGAAGGGCGCGCCCACTGCGATCCCGCCGACGATCGGCACGATGGCGTAGAGGATGTAGAACATTGCGTCCTTCAGAAAGAAGATTGCCATGACTCTGCTGAACGAGATAGGCTGCAGGGAAGGCAGCGCTAGCAGGACGTTCATCCGGCCCAGGCGCCTCGTCATCACCTGCTCCCCGATGCGGCCGAGCGCCCCGACGCCGAGGCCGTAAAGCACGCTCCCTGCATGGAGCATCAAGAGCACGGTCGGGACATCGACGCCTTTGAACCTTGAAAAAGTTACTGCAAGGACGACGGACAGGAAGAATATCATGACCGGGAAGAAACCGGACCCGATGGAGCCCACGAACGACCTGTGGAGTCGTAGCTCCTCCTTGAACATCAGTGAAAACAGGCGGCGGTTCGTTGATTTCGCCAGTCCCTCACTCCTCCGTCACGAGCCGCATGAATATATCCTCCAGGCGCTCGCCCGCCTTGGACCGAATCTCATCCAAGGCGCCTATCGCCACTATCCCGCCACGGTTGATTATGGCAAGCCGCGTGCAGAGCTTCTCAGCGATCTCCAGGATGTGCGTGCACATGAAGATGGTCTTGCCCTTCCTGACATGCTCGGCCAGGTATTCCCGCACCTTGCGCTGGAAGACCGGGTCGAGGTTTATGAAAGGCTCGTCCAGGAGCAGGAGTTCCGGTTCGGGGATGAATGCGGAGGCGAGCATGATCTTCTGCCTCTGGCCCTTCGAGAGGTCGCGGCACAGCACGTCCTTCTTCTCCCTGATGTCGAAGAAATCCAGCCATTTGTCGACGCGCTCCTGGACTTTGTCCAGATCCCGGAGGCGACATACGAGCTCGAGGAACTCCTGGACGGTGAGGAAAGTCGGCGGGGTCTCGGACTCGGGGACGATCCCCACCTTCCTTTTGATGGCGATGCCGTCGCTGAAGGACACCCCCATGGTCTCTCCTTCCCCCTTATCCGGGGAGAGCTGACCGGTGAGTATCCGCACGAGAGTCGTCTTCCCGGCCCCGTTGGGACCGAGGAGACCGAAGAATTCGCCTCTACCGACGGAGAAGCTCACGCCGTCGACGGCACGGACCTCGCCGAAAGCCTTGGCTATGCCGGAAACCCTGATTGCCGGCGTCGACCGCGGAGTTGTTGATGGAGCGCCACCCGATGCGGACATCTCCACGCAAGAAACGACGGATGTTCTTATTCTCTTCCCCTCGGCTCGCGCTGTTTGATACCGAGCCCTGCTGGCAACCACCGCAACTATTAACTCATGGCCGGACCATATATTCTATTCGTTCAGGGCTCGCAGGGGTTAGGGGGAATGAGGGAACACCATCGTAGCTTTGGCGAAGCGCTCTTCAGCAGGGTCAGAAGTCGGTGGTTCGTCTACCTCGCGATGAGCGTGTTCTACTGCCTCGACATCTACCTGACGCTGCTCGTCCTGGGGAGCGGATTCAGCAAGGAGTCGAACGCAGTAAGTCGGTACGTGCTGTCCGCCTCTGGTCCTGGAGGCTGGGTGGCATTCCGCGTAATCATGCTCACCATGACGACTGTGGCGCTTCTATCGACGTTCACTCTTGCCACAATCTCCCTGAAGCAGGCCGGTCGGGAGAGCACGATCGACAGAGTCGAGGAAATCACCGTCGGGTCCGTCATGTTGTTCTATGCAATCGCCATCGTCCACAACCTCGTGGCGATCATGGCGCCTCTTCCTCGCTGGACGTAGAGAACCCTAAGAGAAGGGGGGCCAGGTGACCGCCGTAGGCCCCCTTATGTGGAATTATCGTGCGAATCGTCGTTTGTCCCCCCAAGCCCCGCTCTCGCTGGCGGGGCACCTTCCCTTTTTCAATATTCGAGTCAGCTCAAAGATTGTAGAATATCGCGGGCGGAAACAGTAATACAAACCTTGACTCTATCCTTGCATGTGATACTTGATGGACGAATGCCTCAAATGCGGGAAATGCTGCATTGAGTTCAGCGGTGGCATATCCTTAGAGGCCGATGACTGCATGCTGGTTTTGATGCATGTCAGCCAACTTGCTGGGAAACTAGAGGCGCTCGGCACCAGCTCCAATGACCATGGTGAGACTCTTGGTGAAATACTGGAAATCCTACGCGGTATTGACTTTCCGATGCCTATCGCCTATGTAGGTTCTGACATACCAGGGGTCGAACTCATCCTAGGCGAAATCGAACATGAGAGGTTCCAGTGTGAGTGTGGTTGTTGGGTGACGCGGGATGATCATCTAGAAGACGAGGATGCATACAGATGCCCGAGATGCAAGAGACTCATAGTTGACTTTGTCGTCTCACATTGCGCTTGGTATGACCCTGTGACTTCGCGATGCAAGTTCCACGACATACGACCCCGGATGTGCAGAGACTACCCGACCAAGGACAGCAATTACGCCTGTCTTAATGGGGTGGTGTTCTCTCCAGAACATGACCAAGAAGCGCCCTAGATCGCACGGTCATCCGTGCACTTGTCCGACCAAGCCCCGCTCGCAAGGGCGGGAGCACCCTTACCTTTTTCTTGGTTCAATCAGATGAGTGCACTAAAGGGCAGAGGTCGCGAGAAAGGATGAGAGTCAGGTTCTTTGGCACGGAGGCCTTCAGGGGCGCCTCGCCTCGCAAGGTGGACCCGAGGTTTTCCGTGAATGACCTTTTCAGAGCCTAACAAGGGGGGCAAAAGTTCTTTTCAAAGAATCTCATTGGGGTGCCCGTGGAATCGCAGCCCCCCGCAGGCGACCCGAAGCTCCGCGCGCTCAATCTCCGGGTCCAATCCGCGGAAGAGTCGCTCTTGGCGGCGAAGCTCTACTGCAAGGTCACGCACCTCGAGACGACAGCTGCGAACCTCATGCTCTCCAGTCTGAAGCACCAGGAGCAGGCGGAATTGGCCACCGAAAGAGGCCAGCGCTTCTACGACAAGATGAAGGAGCAGGACGCCGCCGTTGCCAAGGACAAGAGCCTCCAACATACCCTCGCCGCGGAGATTTTGAGGGCAAGGGAGAAGGCGATGAAACTCTCGGCCGAGGCCTCCGCTCACGAGAAGAAGTCCGGCGAGGCGGAGGAGAGCGCGAGGAGCGTCCTGGCGGAGAGCGAGGGGCTCAGGAGAGAGCGGGACAAGCACCTCATCGAAGCGAAGAGACTTGAGGCCGAGGCGGTCCGTGTCGAGAGCATGTTCTAGTCCGCTTTCCCGTCCTTCTCTTTCATTTCGCTGGTCTGGCCGGTCTCTTCCTGACCCTCTTCCGTTTCCGATTCGCCCTCTTTCTTCCTGCGCCTCAATAGCAGCAGCAGGATGGCGGCGATGAGGATGATCGCGACGAGCGCAACGGCTAGAATGACCATCGGATCGAGCGCGTTCTGGACTGGCTTCTCGGAGACATTGACAATGAATGATGCTGAGGTGTTGCGGTCCGCCGAGTCGAAGACAGTCAGGGTGACCGTGTACGCGCCGGCTGCCGTAAAGGTGTAATTCTTCAGCATCCCCTCAATCGTCTCATCTACTCCGGGTCCGACTATCCGCCACACATAGCGGACTATTCCGAAGTCGTCATGCGACGCCGATCCATCGAAGTCTAGTCGCGTGCCAGCCGTGATGTTCTGATCGACGCCCGCCACGGCGACGGGCGGTTGTCCGACCGCCACGATCCAATCTCCGGAAAGGGAGGCGGTGTTGCCGCTCGTGTCCTCGGCGGAGATGGTGTAGTGATTCAGGCCGGGGACAGAGAGACGTCCTTGAAACTCACAGACTCCTGCGGGAAGCTGCGTGATCGTCAGCGAGCCCCAGCTCGAGGGTGTCCATGCAACGCTCACGGCGTCGATGGCGGTACTGACAGCGAAGTTGTCCGTGACGCGAATGGTCAAGGTTGTCTCGTTATAAGTCTCGCTCGCTGTCCCTTGCAAGGAAACCAGCTGGATGACGGGGGGTGTCGAGTCTATGACAAGGAAGTCGCTCGCCGATAGCGCATGGTTATTGCTCAAATCAGTTGCCCAGAGCGAGTATGCGTAGGTCCCGAGCGCGATGCCGCGGACATCGTACTCGAACGCTCCTGAGGTCACGTTGAACGTCATGGAATCGTTGCCCAGCGAAGTCCCGCTGGGATTCCAGACCTCAACCTTCACGCTGACGGGCTGGACGTCGGTCACGACGGCCGAGATTCTCACCCAATCTGGCACTTCGGCCGGATCGGACGTTGCCTGAACGATTCCGAACACGGGCGGGGTCCGGTCGACGATGAGGAAGCTGCCAGGCGATGACGCCTTGTTCCCGTACAGGTCGTAAGCCCAGACCGTGATATCGTAGGGACCGAGGATGGAATAGACCTGCGAGTAGGTCCAGTTGTCCTCCCACGGGACTGTTCTGGTCATCGAGAAGTTGCCAATCGAGATTGACCCTGGTCCCGTGACGTTGGTCCAGACCGAGTCGATATGCGGGTCTGTCACCCATGCAGTCACCGCCACGGTCTGCCCGTAGGATTGGATTGGCGGCGTCGCGGTGACTGATACGAACACTGGTGGGAAGCCGTCGGTGATCACGAAGCTGCCGCAGGCGCTTGCGGGGTTGTTCGATGTGTCAAACGCGAAGAAGCAATAGGTCCACTGGCCGAGCGCCGCGAACGACATCATGTAGCTGTAGTTGTCGTCTGCGGGCCCATTGCGGATTGCGGTGAAGTTGCCGGAGGGGATCCCTGCAGGATCCCAGAAGGCCACGTTCACGGTGTCGAGGAACTTGTCCGTCACCCAGGCGGTGAATGTCACGGTCATGCCGTAGTTCTGGGGCGATGGCACCGCCGCTTTCTGAACAATCACCGGCGGCGTCGTGTCAACAACATCGAACGAACCGGTGGTCGTGTTCCATTTGTTGCTCGTGTCGTTCGCCCAGATCGTCACCGTGTAGGTGCCAAGGGCGCTGTAGGCTACGTTGAGGTAATACAGGTTCTGGGCAGTGTCGTATGCCATGCTCAAGTTGCCCAGCGGGACGCCCGAGGGGTTCCTTATGCCCGCCCAAGTGCCGTAAACCGCGATGTCGTCAGTCACCCTCACGCTGATGTTGACAGGTGAGCCGCTCTCCGCGGCGGGAGGGGTGAACGTGAGCAGATCGACGTTTGGTGGGTAGAGGTCCCACACGCCGACATACAGGGTCAGTATCCTCAACGGGCCCCAGTTGTCGGACTGGTCCCTGCCCCTGAACCCGAGAGTGTAGACGCCCACGGGCACGGACGTCAGGTCGATGTCCAGCGTGGCGTCCTCGGTTGATGAGTCGTAACCGCCGTCAGTGGGCCCGAGCACGTTGCCTTTGCCCACGCCCGGGTCAGCACCCCAGAAGTACTCAGCGTATGTGACGATGCCGCCCCCGGTCGTCTCATCGGAGATTGTCACCTGCACAGTTGTTGAAGTGGCGGTCATCGTGGGATTCGGCGTCGCGGTCAACTGCGTCACGAGAGGACCTTCCGCGTCACCGGTCATGCTGTACGCGACCCTGAGACGGGGCGCGATGATCGAGTTGTCGTTGCCGGTGAACCACTTGAAGAGGACTATGCCGGGCGGAGAGGGCGGACCGTCGAGGCGGAAGGAGATGCTTCCGCTGTTCACCCTCGCCCTCAGCATGTCGAATTGACTCGGCTGGAAGTTGAATGCGTTCCACTCCCCGGGCACGAGGTCGGGGTATGTGAGCGTGGGCTGGATCGTCGCGTCGACCGCGGCGCCGTTTATAGCCGTGTAGCCCTTCGTGGTCCAACCTGCATCTATGCTCGAGTTGAGCAATCTGAGGTTCCATGTCCCTGTCGCTTCGTATTCCCATGCCTCCGCGAGCGCTTCGAACGAAGCTTTCAATATTGTCGCGCCTGGCGGTATCGGAGTCGCGCTGGTGTCCAGCTGTGCAGCCCCGCGGTACGTCCCTTGGACGCCGAGACCGGACAGAATCTCCGGCCCGGTGAAGTAGTTGAGCAATGGCTCGTTGGATTTCACATAGCCGACATAGCCATATTCCGTTCTGACCACGATGCCGTGCATGGTCACGAACCTGTAGTGGCTCCCGCCATTGTTCGCGACCGCTGTGTTTCCCGCCTCATCGGCTGATTGAACATCGTAGTAGTAGGTGGTGCCCGGTGCGAGGCCGGTGAGGAGGACGGAATGGTCGAAGGTGAGGCCCGCCAGGTGCCTGCTGCTGCCTAGGGCGGGAGTCTCGCCGTAGAGGACCGTGCTGTCCGCGAGCTCGTTCGTCTCCCAATGTATTGTCGCGTAGTCGATGTCGGGCACTGCGTAGACGCCACTAATGACCGGGCGTATCGCGTCGATCCGCGCCGTCGCGGTCCTTGTGGCGGGCGGGTCCGCGTCGATGTACTCGACCCTGATGGTGTCCCCGTCCTTCACTTCGAGCTTCCCCGCCACCGGCGTCCCCGCAACCAGCTCGATCGAGCCGGTGAATATGCTGGTGTTCACTCCGGTCTCCATGAGCGTGACAGGTTCGCCCGCCGGCTCCGTGTCGCTGTACAGCGTGACCATGGCCGGGTCCACCGCGCCTGGGTTCACATTGAGATCAGAGTCGTAAAGGGTTATCAGCGGGAAGTCGCCGGGCTTGTAGGCGTTCCTGTCGAATGTGACCGCACCGACGCCAGGCGGTATCAGCCCCGCCATCTCCGCTAGCGCCGCGGCTCCGAGCTGCGTGGCCCTGGTTATCAGGTCGATGTTGACATTGTCGATTGTGTCTGTATTCTTGTGCCAGTTCGGGCTGAAGTCAGCCTCTGCCGCCATGATCGCGTTGTAGCCGTGGTTCCAGAACGAGGCGTGGTCGCTGTTCTGCGCGAGGTTGTAGTATTTGGTGAGAGTCAGGCCGATTCCGTAGTCGGTGTTCGCCTGGATCATCGCATCAGCAATCCATTCCGAGACGCCGTCGTGGACCAGGTCGAGCCCCATGGTGCCCGCGTAGTTGCCGATCATGTCCATGCCTATCGTCGCTCCGACCTCCTGCGCTGCGTTCTGTAGACTTGCGGCGTGGACGTCGCTTCCGACAAGTCCGACCTCCTCTGCGGTCCAGGCCGCGAATATCAGTGTCGCATTGAACCTGTAGGGCGCCAGCACGCGCGCGACCTCCATCGCTGCGACCGTGCCGCTCGCGTCGTCGTCCACGCCTGGGGCCCAGACCATCGGATCTGCCCCGGCACCGTATGTGATGCTATCATGATGCCCTCCGATCACATAAGCGGTCTTGTTGGCGGGGTTGAAAGACGGCAGGACGGCGATGACATTGCGCAGCATGTAACCGCCGTACAGGAAGTACTGCGACTGCACCGTAAGCTGCGAGGTATTCGAGTAGTCGCGGTAGATGTAGCTTGCGGACAGGTTGCAGTTGACCGTCGGGATGTACCTCGTCGAGAAGTTCTGCAGGTCGTAGAGGAGGCTGTATATCCTCTGGTATGAGACGTTCGCCACCATCCAGGAGATGACCGGGTTGGCGGCCAGTACCCCTGGCTGCTCGCTCTCTGCACGTGCCTGAGGCATGAACTGACCCAGCGACACGGCGACGAGCGCGAGTGTGAGCGCGACTGTCAATAGCTCTCGCATTGGAACTCTGGAGTTATCTCTCATCAGAAATCTTGCTCCTTGCCCTTCTCCTTGAATCCCCCAAGGGGAACCTTGCGGAGAGTAGGCAGGCAGGCCGATTTAAGCTTTGTCGAGAGTGGCGTCCCCGCCCGCGCGGCAGGCGGGAACGTCGAGGCGCCGGATGCCTACCGTCCCGGCGGCGAAGGGGGAGGCGGTGGCGGTGGTGGATATTGGGCCTCCGACAATAGTAGTCATACAGGCATGAGTGGCGGCTC
>JAFNFQ010000027.1 GCA_017885655.1 Methanobacteriota archaeon
GCGGTGGTGTGGATGTCGCACTGGAGGTGATCGGCAACCCTGTGACAATCCGGCAGGCTTTCAATGCTGTCAGGTGGGGAGGGCGGGTCGTGGTCGTGGGGTACTCATCGAAGGAGGTTACAATCGACTCTGCACGGCTGATGTTCCGTGAGATTGAGATCAAGGGCTCGCTCGGCTGCGGGCCGCAGGACTACCCCAGAATCATCGAGATGGTGAGACTCGGGAGGATCAAGGTCAAGGAGATGGTGACTCACAAGTTCAAGCTCGACGACATCAATGACGGGTTCAAGCTACTGGACAGCGGAGAACCCACAATGATTCGAGGAATCGCCATTCCGTGACCAGCCGCGAATCACTGTGCTCTCTTGACTCCTGCGATGGCGTCTGGGTTCTCGATTGAGGATGTGTCGCCCAATTCCTTCCCGAGGTACATTGCTCTCACGACTCTCCTCACGATCTTGGCGGTCCTCGTCTTCGGCAGGTCCGCGACGAACCAGACCTCCTCCGGCCTCAACGTCTTGCCAAGCTCCTTCACGACCTGCTCCTTCAGCTCGGTTCTCAATTCATCGCTCGCTTTGAAGCCGGGTCTAAGCACTACGAAGCAGACTATGCCTTCGCCCTTGATCTCATGAGGGACTCCGATCGCCGCCACCTCGGCACAGGCGGGATGCTTCATCATGATCGACTCGATCTCGCCCGGTCCCGTCCTCCGCCCGGAGACCTTGATTGTGTCGTCTGACCTCCCGCCAAGGAACCAGAAGCCATCGCCGTCAATCAGCGCCCAATCCCCATGGTACCACACGTTCGGCCACCTTGACCAATATGTCTCGATGTACCGGTCAGGATCCTTCCAGAAGCCCTTCGTCATCGAGGGGGCGGGCTTCAGCGCAACGAGGTGCCCCATCCTCCCTCTCACCGGCTTGCCGTCGTCGTCGAACGTGTCAATGGCCATCCCGAGACCCGGCCCGCGCAGAGTGCACGGCTTCAAATCGCAGATCGGCAGCGGCGCGAGGAAGCAGCCGACAATCTCAGTCCCGCCAGAGATGTTGATGATAGGTATCCTGCGGCCCCCCACCTTCTCGAAGAACCACATCCAGGAATCTGGGTCCCACGGTTCCCCGGTTGACCCGAGCAGGCGGAGCGATGTCAGGTCGTGCTTCGCGACCCACTCATCCCCGTACCGCTTCAACAGTCTGATGGCGGTCGGAGAGATTCCAAGGGTCGCTATCTTGTGCTTCTCGATCAGTTCCCAGAGGCGGTCGGGCTTGGGGTGGTCGGGCGCCCCCTCGAATATCAAGACAGTCCCGCCAATGTTGTAGACGCCTATGATCATCCACGGCCCCATCATCCATCCGATGTCCGTGAGCCAGAAGAAAACCTCGTCCTGCCGCACGTCGAAGTTGTAGGCGAGCTCCTTCGCGATCTGGGCGAGCGCGCCCGCGTGCGTGTGGACGGAGCCCTTCGGCTTGCCTGTCGTCCCTGACGTGTAGATGAGGAGCGAGTAGTCCTCGGAATTCAGCTGCTCGGTCTCGCACTCCACCGACTTGCTCTTCACAAACTCGTCCCAATAGACGTCACGATCTGCCACCATCGAGACGTTCTCCCCAGTCCTCCTACACACCACCATGCGTTCTATCGTCGGCGCGTTCGCAACGGCGAGGTCCGCCTCGCTCTTGATCCTGATCTGCTTCCCCCGCCTCGTAGAGCCGTCGGCGGTGAACAGCACCTTCGCGCCAGCGTCGTTCAGCCTGCTCGCGAGAGCGGCGGCGCCAAAACCCGAGAAGACTGGGATGCATATCGCCCCGATCTTCAAGCTCGCCAGCATCGCGATGACGACCTCCGGTATCATCGGCATGTAGAGGCCGACGGTGCTACCCTTCCTCACCCCCATATCCTTCATCGCGTTCGCGAGCCTATTCACTTGGGCGTTAAGGTCCGCATATGTGAGCTTCTTGACCTCACCGTCCTCCGCCTCCCAGATGAGCGCGGTCTTGTTGCGCACGTCGGTCTTCATGTGCTTGTCAAGGCAGTTGTGGACGATGTTGATCTTCCCGCCAACGAACCAGCTCGCCCATTGAATCCCCTTGGTCAGGTCCAGCACCTTGTCGTAGGGCTTGTACCACTCGATCCCGATGTCCTTGAGGGCGGCGTCCCAGAACCATTCGATGTCGTCGGTGCTCCTCTTGATCAGCTCGTCGTACGTCTTGATCCCGTGCTTCCTCATGAAGCGGGTGATGCTCGCCTTCTCGACGTATTCCTTCGGCGGTCTCCATGCGATCTCGCTCGTGGACGTCATGTTCCTACCCCTAGCTCACCTGACTGAGTTCCTGGCGACTCCCTTCGGGTCGATCTTCGCAAGCAGCTCAAGCTCCTCCCCGGTCGGAAGCGTGGTCTCCGGCACCGTGGCGGGAGGCTTGAGCTGGAATCCCGTGTTCTCGATCACCTGCTGGACCGTGACTTCCGGATGGACCGTCCTCAGCTCCATCGTCCTGTCCCTGCCGAAGCCGAACGTACAGAGAGGTGTCACTACCAGCGACGGCCCGCTGCCGATCGGCTTTCTCTTCTCATAGGAAATGCCATCCAGAAAACCGGGTCCGCTGAGAAAATCAACCTTCTCGACGAAGAGGCGCTTATTGTGCGCGTTCGTGTAGATGACAAACCTTCCCGCCCTCGACAGGAATGGAAGTCCGACCGATCCCGGCCCCCTGAGCTTCGGGTTCGCCCAGTCACCAACGCACACTAGATTGCAGTTCCCGAACTTGTCGACCTGGAGACCGCCGGCAAAGAACACGTCAATCTCGGGGCGCGCCTCAAGATCGATCACATCGGAGAGAGGGAGGACTGACTCCGCGGTGAGTAGTTTCCAGTCACAAGATGACTGAACCATCGGCCTCAGCTTCGGGTTCACTGCCCCGCTCCCGCCAGCGATGAAAGTGAGGTCCGGCGCGTGCGTCAACTGAGCGAGCCTGCACGCCATCATGGGTATCGCGCTGTACGCGCCCATGATCGCGACCTCCCCGTTCTTCATGTGATGGGACATCGCAACTGCCATGATATCCGCGACTGTCGGCTGCATGGCTACCGTCCCTCCTTGAGATTGGCCAGCGTGTGTTCCCCGACCACCTTGAGGTATTCCTCGTGCGACCTCGGGCCCCTCACATACTTCTGGAGGTAGGCATCGAACCCTTCCTTGCAGGCCTTGAGGTACTCGAGGAGGTGTGGTTCGTCATAGGTGTAGTACGAGTGTGAGGATGTCGGATGGCAGCCGAAGGGCGCGTGGACGACCGCATCGACGAGCATGGCGGGAATCGCAACCTTGGACGCGTTCTTCTCGATATAATCATCCGAGACGATTTCCTCAACTTGGAGAATGACCTTGTCGCTCGCCTTCGCCATGTCGACATCGGTGAATTTGCTGCCCTCGAAGATCCCATTTCCGTGAGCATCCGCCTTCTGACAATGGATGAATGAGACATCCGGCTTGATCGGCCTCAGGCAGAGGACGGAATCACCGGTAAATGGATCCGTGGTCGTCTTGAAATCGAGAGTGTTGACCTTGGATGTCTGCGCGAGTTCGAGGCCTCTCGGCAGCGGGATGAAGGGGAGCGAACTCATCCCCGCCCTTAGACCGTAGACCACCGCCGCCTCGTCCCCTTCCCTCACCCTGATCTTCTTCTGCTCGACCGCCGCCCTGAAGTTCGGCGCGAGCCCGAGGTGCTCGAAGCCGACATATGAGCAGTATATCTCGTCGACCAGGCCCGCCCCGATGAGCAGGTCCGCGTTGATGTTCGCGGAGGGACTCGTGACGAGTGTGCCTATCCTCTTGGCCTGCCTCACGACCTCCCTGATGAGTGCCATCGGATTGTTGTGCATGTGCATCCCGCCGATTCCAAGCATGCATCCCGGCCTCACGAATCGCTCGACAGCATCGCCCGCAGACATCAGTTTCTTGGCGCGTTCTGGGCCCACTCTTCCCGCCCCCTTTCTCCATGGGCATACAATCCGGATTGCCCGCAACAAATCTACTTATACGGATTCGCGGGTGGTTCATGTTGGACACGCTATATATACGTTGTCGGGTGGCCAAGATGGAACTCTCCAGCCTTCACCTGCTCTTGACCTACCGCTGCGACTCCGAGTGCGATCACTGCTTCGTCTGGGGCGGCCCGAAGCAAGAGGGCACGCTGACGATCAAGGGCTTGAGAGAGATCCTCAGGCAGGGCAAGAGCCTCAATACGGTCAAGTCGATTTTCTTCGAGGGCGGGGGAGCCCCTCCTCTACTATCCAATCCTCCTGAGGGGCGCGAAGATGGCCTCGGACATGGGGTTCGACGTCGGTCTCGTCTCAAACGGCTACGGGGCCACGAGCGTCGAGGACGCTGTCGAGTGGCTCAGGCCGCTCGCCGGGTTCATCGATGGCATCTCGGTCAGCACGGACCTGTTTCACTGCAACGAGAAGCTCAACAGACAAGCTAGGAATGCCCGTGCGGCGGCGAAGAAGCTGGGAATCCCCATCGGGTTCCTGCAGATCGCGCAGCCCGAAGAGACCAAGGTCGCGACGAATGTGGGACAGCTGCCGCCGGGCTGGTCCGGCGTGATGTTCCGCGGGCGAGCGGCGGAGAAGCTGGTGGACAGGGTCCCCCACAGGGATTGGAAGCAGTTCACGAGCTGTCCCTATGAGAACCTCCGCGACCCTGGGCGAGTGCACATCGACCCACTCGGCAACCTGCACCTGTGCCAAGGCATCTCGATAGGAAACCTCTTCAAGACGCCGCTTGGCAAGCTGTCCAGGAACTACGATCCGGACAAGCATCCAATCACAGGTCCTCTCCTGAAAGACGGGCCAGTGCAGCTCGCGAGACAGTACGGGCTGCGACACAAGAAGGCGTACGCTGACGCATGCCACATGTGCTACGAGATGCGCCTCGCACTGAGGAAGAGGTTCCCGGGCATCCTGACTCCCGGGCAGATGTATGGGGTTCTGGGATGATTCAGGGATTCTGGCAAAAGGCATCGCCAATCCCAGATAAAGGACTCTTGCAATAGAGGCCTAAGACCGCGTTGAATGGCTTGCGAAAACCCCCTATCTACCCTTCTGACGCTAGCAGGGTCACTCTTGGAACTCCCCGGAAATGCTTGTCCCCTGTGATGAGTTCCGAATCGCACGCCCGAGCACAGGCGAGCACCAAGGCATCCACCATATGCAAGCGATGCTGCATTTTCAGGTCCGCAGCGTCCTCAGCAACCTCCGAATTGATGTCAATGATCGAGGTTCTTGACTTGATGAACTGCAGCCTTTCCTCAGGGTCCTTATTCTCTGCGATGAACTTGGCCTTTATTTCGGCGAGGCAGATGGCTGGCGTGAACAGGACTTCCGTCCCCTCGATAATCGTCCTCACAATCGCCCCTTCGGGCGACCCCTTGAAGTACTCTACCCAGGCCCAGGAGTCAAAGGTTTTCATGGGCCTCACGCTCGTCCCTCAAACCCTTGGTGTTCAGCCAGGGATCGGCGCCAAATAACGACTTCCTCTGAGAGAACAAGCTCTTTGCCAGGATCTCGTTGATGGCCTCTGATAGACCCCGGGGACCCACTTTGCGCAAAAGGTAATCACGCACATCTTCCCGCAAGAGAACAGTGGTTTTGACGGCCATAATCTTTCCGGGATACATATACGTTTACGTATACATAAACGTTTCCGCAATATCGCCTTGCAGTTGGCCGTTGGGATTACATCCTGGAGTTGCCCCTCGCCGCCAAGAAAGGTTATTATACGGATTTGTGGGTCGGTTAGGTTGCAGGTTTCTCTGAGGCCGACCGGGGGTCAGACATGGAACTCGAGAAGAAGAACGCCATCGTGACTGGCGGGAGCATCGGCATAGGGGCGGCGATTGCGGTCGAGCTTGCGAAGGAAGGCGCGAACGTCGCGATAAACTACCGCAAGCACGACACGGAGGCGAGGGAGGTCGTCAAGAAGATCGAAACGTTAGGCCGCAAGGGCCTCGCCATCAAGGCCGACGTCGCGAGCTTCAAGGAAGCAGAGGCGATGGTCCACAACACCATCAAGGAATTCGGACGGCTCGACATCCTAGTGAACAACGCGGGCATCACCCGCGACAGCGTCGTCTGGAAGATGACCGAGGAGATGTGGGACGAGGTGATCACGACGAACCTCAAGGGCTACTTCAACTACATCCACCCCTGCGCCGAGGTCTTCAAAAACCAGAGGTACGGGAAGATCATCAACGTCACCTCGATCAACGGCCTCAGGGGCAAGTTCGGGCAGTCCAACTACTCCGCCTCGAAGGGCGGGATCATCGCGTTGACCAAGGCCGTCGCGAGAGAGCTGGGGAAGTTCAACGTGAACGTCAACGCGGTCGCGCCGGGCATGACGGAGACCGAGATGGCGGCGGACCTGCCGAGGGAGTGGCTGCAGAAGGCGGTCGACGAGACCGTGCTCGGGAGGATTGCGAAGGTGGAGGACATCGCGAATGTCGTCGTCTTCCTCGCGAGCGACAAGTCGAGGCACATCACCGGTGAAGTGATCAACGTCTCCGGCGGGCAGTACATGTGAGGGCGGGAGAATGAAGGTAGGAATCGTCGGGATCGGCCACGGGAGATTCGGGCGGCGGGACGATTGCACAGTCCAGGAGCTCGCGTTCGAGCCGTTCAAGGAGGCGTTGGAGGATTGCGAACTCGAAAAGAAGGATATCGACGCGACCGTGATCGGGTCGTCCCCCGAGTATCACAAGCAGAGGTCCATCTCCGGTGTGATTGCCGAGTACCTCGGGATGAATCCGCAGCCGACGTGGCTGACCGAGGCGGCTTGCGCATCGGGGAGCGCGGCGATCAGGACTGCTTACGGGCTCATCAAGGGCGGCGTCCACGACGTCGTTGCTGTGCTCGGGGTGCAGAAGATGCTTGAGCTTTCCACTCCGGAGATTCTCGCCCTCATGGGGCGAGTCGGGGACGTGCAGTGGGAGTCGATCTTCGGCACGACCTTCCCAGGCTACTACGCGATGTATGCGAACCGCCACATGTACGAGTATGGCACGAAGCCCGAGCACCTGGCCATGGTGGCGGTGAAAAACCACGAGTACGGAGCGATGAATCCCAAGGCGCTTTTCCAAAAGGCGATCACGCTCGACAAGGCGATGAAGTCCGAAATGGTGGCTTATCCACTGAGGCTCTTCGACTGCTGCGCGAACGCGGACGGAGCGGCATGCCTCATACTCGCGAACGAGGAGAAGGCGAAGAAGATCTCCGACACGCCCGTCTGGATTGCCGCATCAGCGACCGCTTCCGCAACGATGTCAATCCTGCGGCGGGAGACTCTCACGAGCCTGCCGAGCGCGGTAGAGGCTTCCCGCCAGGCATACAAGATGGCGGGGATTGGTCCGAACGATGTCGACGTGGCCGATGTCCACGATTGCTTCACGATCGCCGAGATTATGGCATATGAAGACCTCGGCTTCTGCGAGAAGGGCAAGGGCGGCAAGTTCATCGAGGAAGGACAATCGAAGATTGGCGGCAAGATTCCCATCAACGTCGATGGCGGTTTGAAGTCGAAGGGGCATCCTGTGGGCGCGACGGGAACCTCGATGGCGGTCGAGATGGTCAAGCAGCTAAGGGGAGAGGCGGGGAAAAGGCAGATCAGCGGCGCCGAAGTCGGGCTCACTCACAACGTCGGCGGCATCGGCCAGTACTGTTTCGTCCACGTGTTCAGGAGGTGAGGAGATGGCCTTCAAGATCTTCGGGAAAGTCAATTTCACTCCATATACAAAGGTCGAGCGCTTCGCGGAAGAGCTGAGAGACAACAAGCTCATGGGGACCAAGTGCAAGAAGTGCGGGGAGGTCTATTTCCCGCCAAGGGCCGACTGCACGAAATGCATGTCGGACGAAATGGAGTGGCGGAGCTACAGCGGGAGAGGGAAGCTGGTCACCTTCACGACGATCCACGCCGCTCCGACAGGCTTCGACGACATCGCGCCGTACACCATCGGCGTGGTCGACCTTGAGGAGGGCGGGAGGCTGCTCGCATGGGTCGAGGGCATCAAACCGGAAGAGCTGAAGATAGGAATGGAGCTCAGAGCAATCCCTCAGATTATGGAAGACGTCGAGGAGCTCAAAGTGGTGTACGTACTGCGAAAATGAACCGCAGCGCAAGCATCGGGGCAAACCGCCTCACCGATAGATTGTGCCTCGGTGACCCACCTTCAAGACCAGAATTCGCAGGGTGGCTCCTTGGATGTCAAGAAAAACACGGTAGTCTCCCACGCGCAATCGGAAATAGCGTGAGTTCACCAGTTTCTGAACCTGGCGATGCGGATTATTCTTCAAACCTCCGACATGCTCGAAAATCCGACGGGCGACTCCTCGATCCAGTTTGCCCAGCTGTCTCTTGGCCCGATCTGACCAGATGATGCTGAGCTCCATCAAAAGCCCATCTCGGCCTTCACTTGCTCGTGCGTCTTGAATTTCCCGGCCTCGATCTCTTTGACTGCTTGCTCAATATCTCTCTTGGTTTCTTCATTCAACTCGCTGAGATCTTCGAGGATGCGCTCCAGCACGTCGTTGTAAGTCTCCCTTGGGTGTAGCTTCATGCTCTCGAGCGTCTTCTTCAACTTGCTGGTCAGCTGGATGGTAGTCGTGGCCACATGAATGCTATGGATCAGCGTATCTATATAGATTGCTATAGCCAACTATGGGGCAATCGAGATTTCTTCTACTAAACCGCCTTGAGGCAATAGAAGGACCCTTGAGTGAAATGAATAATCATCAGGGCCGTGGCGACCCTCACTCATCCCCGCCGCCGCGGAAAATAAGTAATACTCGCAGAGTTTTTCCCTTCATTAGAGGCGGTTTCCATGCTCCGCTGCAACCAATGTGGCCGTCAGAACATCGACGATGCGAAGTTCTGTGACAGGTGCGGTTCGCCTATGGTCATGGGGCAAAAGCCCGAACAAGCGCAGACCTTGGGCCCAGTGCCACCAGAGCCGCCGGCACCGCCACCGGAGGATATCGGTGAACGCTTCGGCAGGGAGATAGCTGCCGCCGGCGAGCGCTTCGGGAGAGAGATGGCAAAGGCGGGAGAGAGATTCGGCAGGCAGTTCGAGGGCGCGGGGAGGCGCTGGGAGACCCGGTACGAAAGGAGGTTCCACCACCTTGGCCCCTTTATCGGTGCCCTGATCGGATGGGGCTTCCTGATCCTGATCATCCTCGGCATACAGGCGGCAAGAACACCCGGCGGTGATCACGCCTATCCGAACCTCGGCAACTACCTCGGTGGCCATGTGCTGCTGTTCTTCGGGCTCCTGCTGCTCTTCGGCTATGTCAACTATCTCCACCGAAGGTTCCGCAAGCGGGCGGTGTGGGTCTTGCCGGTCAGCGTGGCGGCTGGAATCATGATCTTCTCATGGCTCGCGGCGGGGGCGCTCTCCGCATTGGCAATCGACACCGGGCGACAAGACATCGCCGATGCCGCTTCGGTCGGACAGACGCTCCTCCCGGTAATCTTCGTCGTCATCGTGGCCCTCGGGTACCTCATAGTTTTCACGAGCTCAAGGTGGTTCTGGAAGAGGGTGATCGTCCCGCCGGAGCAGGGAAAGTGAACAAACGGATTGACAATGCCTTTTGCATTTCTGAGATGGGCGGTAGGGGCGGATTGTGGAGGCAGGTTTCAAGCAATGAGATGCCCCTGTCCATACGGGGAGTCACTTGAACCCGACGAAGCATTCCATTATCCCGCGTCACCGGCGTGTGTTGATTGGGTTTATTGCACCTACGTTTGTGACGGTCGGTTTGGCCATCATCCTCGCTGGCTTTATCCTCCCATTATGTGATTGGCATGGCTGTACCGCGAACACCGAACACTGGGCTTTCGCCATGATTATCCTTGGAATCGCCATCATCATCTCAGCTGTCTTGTTCAGTTGGTGGATTTCATTGCATCCCCCTCCACCGTTCGTGAGGTGCCCGCGTTGCGGCAATCCGGTGACCTGGATCACCCCTTACGAAAAATGGTATTGCGGCATATGCCGGATTTACTCATAGGCGCGAGAGAGTCAGTTTCCGAGCGGCATTCATTCTTCATCGAAGCCATCGTCAACCAGGCCCCGCCGTCTCCGGCAGTTGACGTGCACATGCTCGAACGCAAACTGGGAATCCTGAAGCGGTTAATGGCGATGGGATACTCTCTGGCCTACCAGGACGAACTCAGCATCCTGTGCGAAGCAGAGTTCCCGAGGAAGAAGATAGAGTGTGAGTCGCTGAAGGCGATACTTGCCGGGATGCCTTGAAGGTCAACGCGTTCCACCAGCTAGCATTAAATGCTGAGATGCCGATTCATCTCCCTCCATGGTCCGGGCAAAATCCCCATCGCAACACATCCTCAATCGGCAGAAGGGCCGCGGCAGAGAGCGCGTTCCGGTTCTCATGCCGTTCCTCCACAGCAGCCAAGAGCTTCTTGCTCGAAAGACTGGAATCCGGAGACTTCCTCACGTCGTCGCACGAGAAGGGCGACTCGATCGACGTCGCGTTGCGCTCGTGAACCCGGGGTTTGGGGCGCCTGCGGCGGTACTGACTTTGGAAGAAACATTCCGGCGCGGCTACAGGGATTTTCTGTTCCTGGGAGCGTGCGGCGGGCTCTCGAAGGACCTGCGGATTGGGGACATCATCCTGCCTGAAGAGTCAATCTCGGAGGAGGGGACGTCACCGCTGTATGGGCTGTCGGGACCGAGGTTCAAAGCCGATGCCGAACTGGCGGACCTCCTCGAATCCACCGCGAAGGGTCTGGGCACGGAAGTCCGACGCGGGCTGATCTGGACAACCGACGCGCCTTATATGGAGACACCCGCCAAGATTAGGAGATACAGGAAGCAAGGAGTCATCGGCGTCGAGATGGAGACTTCCGCGTTGTTCGCTGTCGCGAAGCTGAGAAAAGCGCGCGTGGCGGGTCTGCTGGTCGTCTCGGACTTGCTTCATGAAGAATGGATCACAGGATGGAACAAGAAGGCCTACAGTGTCGCTGAAGACAGAGCACTGGAAGTTTTCATGAAAGCAGCGATGCGTCTCGTCGATAGTCAGAGGAAAGGACATCGATGAAACGGAAAGCATCCGCGGGAAGAGCGAAGGTCCCCGCTGGGGTTCGCAGCTTCAAGGCATCCGACCGTGACGCATGCAGAGGGCTCTGGGCGGAGCTGACGCTTTGGCACCGCCGGATCTATGATGACCCGACGATTTGCGGCTCTGACCCCGGTGCCTATTTCGATTCATATCTCAATAAACATGGGTCGAAGCACATCTGGGTCGCAGAAGTCGATGGTAAGGCAGTGGGGATGGCGGGGCTGATTCAAGGTGACGAGGGGCCGGAACTCGAACCGCTGATCGTGAGCGGGGATCATAGGGGGCGTGGGATCGGTCGGCTGCTGTCTGAGAAGTAGATTCAGGCCGCGCGCAAGCAAGGTGCGAATATGCTGAATGTTCGGCCGGTTGCGCGAAACGACCCCGCCATCCGTTTCTTCCATGGTCGCGGGTTCAATACCCTCGGCCATATCGAGATGTTCATCGACCTCACTCCCGCCACCCGCCGAAGATGGAAAGGTAAGAAGAGGATTGCGGGGAAGGACTTCAGATTCTGACCGACCTGGCGGTATCTAGAATCCGTCCAGGGACATGAACGCGAATCTCCCGTCGTCGAGGCCGTAGAGATGCTCCAGTTTCCTCCTCGACATGCCCTTCTCGAGAGGCTTCGCCATGAGCCGGTACCAGTGCGTCGGACGGATCTGATAGTCCAATGAGACGAACCTGTCCCTCTGTTTCCTCCAGATGAGGCTTGAACCGACGACAAGGGAACCCTTGTATTGCGCTTCGAGTGCGGAGACGATTGCATCGAAATCCTGCTTCGCTGGGGCCACGGCTTCCATGATGAACGCAACGCCCTCTCGCGGCGACGACACGGCGTACCCAACGACCTTGCCCGCGAGAGTCGCGACCCTGATCGCAGCCTTTCCGAGTTGCTGCGTAGCGATTCCTGTCTCGAGGAAGTCCCACTGTCGATCCGTGAAGCCAAGGCTGCCCCTGAGATATTCCTTGTAGATGCTGGCAAGTTTCTTGCAGTCGCGCTTGCGATATTGCCTGAGTTTGATGTCGCTGCCTTGCGCCTGCTTTTTGGGGATGCGCTTGAACCCTCTCGGAAAAGTTGAGACGTTAAAGTAGCCCAGCTTTCGATACAGGTTGTGAGCGACCAAATGCTCCCCGGTCATGAGCCAAGAAGTGGTCATGCCTTCCTCGGCCCCCAGCTCCTCGATCCTCTTCATCAGCGCGGTCGCGATGCCCTTTCGCGTCTCGTCAGGGGCGGTCACGACCTCCGCGACTCCCAACTGATCCGCCACACCCTCCGTTGACCTCAAACGCAGCCTGAAGGGGATGATCTGGCCCAGCACCTTGTCCCCTCTCACCGCATAGATGCCGAAAAGCTTCCAGATCCTCCCGTCGTGCTCGGCCATCGCCCTCGCCCGCTCTTCCGTGAGAGGCCATCCGAACCCGGACAGGTGCATGACGAGAACCTGGTCATGGTCGACCTCATCATAGGTGAGAATCTTCATGCACGGCTGAACGGGGCTGATTGCCTTAAGGATTCGTGCGCCTCCATGTGGCCGGATGCGTATGGCCTTGTTCCAGCACCCTTTTGTATGATCACGCAATCCATCCGCTTCGTTGAACGGGTGTCAAAGATGAGTACTTGCGCAGTTGCGATCAATGATCTGGTGAAAGCCTACTCAACCGGCCTGAAGGCGATTGACGGTGTGACCCTGACCGTCAACGAAGGCGAGATATTCGGGTTGATTGGACCGAACGGTGCCGGCAAGACGACGACCCTCAGGATCTTGGGCACATTATTGAAGCCGACCAGCGGCACCGTCTCTATCCTTGGTCATGATGTGGTCGAGGGACAGATGGCCGTACGCGGTTTGATTTCTTATCTGCCAGAGGACGCAGGCGCCTATGAGAACCTTTCAGGGCGCGAGTATCTCGCGTTCATGGCGGGTTTCTACGAGGGCGATGCGAAGAAGACCGTGGATATCGGAGTCAGAATCGCGGACCTGAAAGAGCGCATCGACTCAAGAATCAAGGAATACAGCAAGGGCATGAAACGGCGGTTGTTGATTGCCAGGGCTCTGATGACCGCGCCGAAGCTCGCGATCCTGGACGAGCCGACGGCGGGTTTGGATGTCATGCACGCACTGTATGTCCGAGAGAGGGTGAAGGGACTCATCAAGGAACGGGGAACGACAGCAGTTCTCTCCAGTCACAATCTCTTGGAAGTCGAGTTCATGTGCGACAGAGTCGCGCTGATCGACCACGGACGAATCCACGAAACCGGCACGCCGTCCGAACTGAAGGAGAAGTACGGCGCGAAGAATCTGGAAGAGGTTTTCATGGAGGTGGTGAAGCATGCCGCATGAACTGCGCAATATCGTGGTCAAGGAATTGAGGGAGATTGTCCGCGACCCCCGACTCCTCATAGGCATGATCATCGTGCCTGTCCTTATGATGCCGCTCATGGGGGTCGGTATAAGGTCAGCCATGGAGGCTACGGAACAACAACTCTCTAAGATGGAGACCGGGCTTCTAAACCAGGATGAGGTTGGCAGTCACGACTACTCGGACACACTGTACAGGTTGATGGTCCAGAATAACTTGGTAGTCAGGAACTCGACTGCCCCAGATACCAACTCCGCTGTGAGCTGGGCGTTGCAGAATAATCTGGGCACGCTGGTCGTGCTCCCGCCATTGTTCTCCGAAAACATCAGCAGCGGGAAGTCTGTGAACGTTTCCGTCTATCAGATGCTCAGTCATTTCGGATTCGACGAGATAGCAGGGTCTGGCCGAATGGACTCTGTGTTCACCCTGTTCAACAACAGGGTCCTCCATGACAGGCTCGGAAACGACTACAACAGCTCGAACCCGTACCTGCCGCCAGTCCCCGCGAATGTCCAGTCCCAATCAGTCGTCAAAGGGGAGGTTCTTAACGTCTCGCCTTCGAACCTCATCAACACAGTGTTTACCACCGGATTGCTCATCCCGATAGCCATCTCCATCGTCATTATCCTCGCGGCCCAGCTCGCCGCCACATCGGTCGCGATGGAGAAAGAGCAGAAGACGCTGGAAGTCCTGCTCACCCTGCCCATCAAGAGGATCAATATCCTCCTCGGCAAGCTCAGCGGGGTCATCGTCGTCTCGGCGCTCGCAACGATCGCTATGCTGCTCAGCTTCGGATACTACATGTCGAGCTTCACCTTCGCGGGAGGGGCTCAAGTAGACCTCGCCGCCGTTGGACTGACGCCGGACATGACCGGCTACGCCCTGCTCGCCGCCTCGCTGTTCCTGTCGATAATCTCAGCGCTGGCACTCGCCGTGCTCCTCGCCGCATACACCAAGGACGTCAGGAGCGCACAATCTCTGCTCGGCGTGTTGTTCCTGCCGATTTTCATACCGGCCTTCCTCCTGATGTACGCGCCTATTGAGATACTTCCCGCGGGACTCCAGGCGGTCCTCTACGCGATCCCATTCTCCTATCCGTCCATCGCCTCAAAAGCTCTCTACACGAAGGACTACGCGGTGGTGGCGCTGGGTGTCGTCTATCAGCTCATCTTCACTGCAGTCGTACTCATCATAGCGGCCAGGTTCTTCGCGTCAGAGAAGATAATGACCGCCAAGCTGAGGTGGGGAAGGAAGCGCAAGGCTGAAACTGAAATGGAGTGAACGCCGAACCAGGTCAGACTCACAGCTTCGATCCGCACTTCCCGCAGAAGTCGAAGTCCTCGGGCAGGGCCTTGGTGCCGCACTTGGGGCAGGTCTTGATGTTCGCACCCCACCAGTACTCGTTGCTCTTGCCCTCGGCTGCCAGCTTCCTGAGCTTCATGAAGTCCACTGGCCTCTTCTCCACGAACGCCCCCATGCCTTCGAGCGTCTCTGGAGAGGCGAAGTGCATCGCGAGCCAATCCCTCGCGTGGCCCACCGTCATGTTCCATGCGAAGTCCTTCCAGAAGTTCACCTGCTGCTTGGTGTACCTTGTGCACTCGGGGAACTTCTCCAGCAAGGCCTTCGCCATCTCGTCCACCGCCTTGTCGAGCTGGTCGTAGGGAACGACCTGGTTGACCAGGCCCCACTCCAGCGCCTTCTTGGCGGGGATCCTGTTGCAGAGGAACAGCATCTCCCTGGCCCGCCTGTCACCGATGATTATCGGAAGGAACTGGGTCGCTCCTCCCGCCGCAACGCTCCCAACCCTCGTCCCGACCTGGAAGAACTCGGCGTTCTCGGAGGCGATGGACAGATCGCAGCTCATGTGAAACTCGTTTCCGCCGCCGGCGGTCATGCCGTTCACCCGCGCGATGATGACCTTCCCGCAATTCCGCATCAGGTCGTGAGTCTGGTTGAAGTAACCCATCCACTTCCAGAAGTCGCGCGGCCAGCGAGTATAATTCTCGGCGTACTCCTTGACATCGCCGCCGGTGCAGAACGCCTTGTCCCCCACGCCGGTGAGCACGATGACGCCGACGGTGTCGTCCATCGTCGCGTCGTGAAACGCCTTCGCGAGCTCCTGCAGGGTCAGGAGGGAGTAGGCATTGTACGCCTTCGGTCTGTTGAACGATATCCTAGCGATCCAGTCCTTCTTGTCGTACAGTATCTCCTGGAAATCGAACCCCTTCGGATCCTTGCCTAAGAACTCCTGCTTCCTCATCCAATCACTTCCCCTTGAACTGCGGCTTCCTCTTCTCTATGAACGCGCCCATGCCCTCATTCTTGTCCTCCGTCGAGAAGCACAGGGAGATCGTCTCGACCTCGTAGGCCAGCCCCGTGACCAGGTCCACCTCGGTGCCCCTGTTGATCGCCGCCTTCGCGAGCTTCACCGCCACGGGCCCGTTCGCGGCTATCTTGTCCGCGAGCTTCTTGACTTCCTCGTAAAGCCTGTCGCGCGGCACCACCTTGTTCACCAGGCCGATTCGCTCCGCCTCCTTCGCATCGATCATCGAGCCCGTGTAGATGAGCTCCTTGGCCTTTGCCTTGCCCACCTGCCTCGAGAGCCTCTGGGTCCCGCCAAAGCCGGGATGGATGCCCAGGGTGACCTCAGGCAGACCGAACCTCGCGCCGTCGGCCGCCACTATTAGATCACAAGACAGCGCCAGCTCGAGCCCGCCGCCGAGTGCGTAGCCGTTGACGGCAGCGATCGAGACTTTCTCCATGTCCTCGAGCTTCTTGAGGACAGACTGCCCAAAATAGGTGAAGTCCCTCGCCTCCAACGGCGTCTTGACGATCATCTCCTTGATGTCCGCCCCGGCGACGAAGGCGCCTCCCTCGCCCGTGACCATGACGACCTTCACGGCTTCGTCCTTCGCAAGGTTGTCGACCGCCTCTCCCAGGTCGGTCAGGACCTTCGAGTTCAGCGCATTGAGGGAATCGGGCCTGTCGACCGTGATGATGCCGAGCGAGCCCTCTCTGGAAGTCTGCACGCTGCGCAGGTACCAGGGCTTCTTCGACTCCGCCTGCCTGACCAGGACGCCCGGCACCTTGAGGCCGGAACTCTGGCAGAACCTCTCCACGATGTGCAGAGACTTCTCGATGCCTATCTCGTTCATCATGGCGAACGGGCCGAGCTTCCAACGCAGGCCGACGGTCGCGCCCCTCTCCACCGCCTCCTTCGTCGCAATGCCCTCGTCAACGAGGTGCAGGGCTATGGTGAAAAGCATCCCGAGGAATCTCTCACCGACCTTGTCCATCTTCTCAAGCTCGACCGTCCCCGAGATCGTCCACTTTTGCCCCGACTCGAACTGCTTCTGCAGGCCGTTGGCGGGCCTGTAGAACTGCCCCAAGGCCTTGTGCAGCGACTCTTGCGCGTGGTACGCGATCTGCACCCCCGTCGCGTTCATCAGCTCGAATGGCCCCATCGAAATCTGGAGTGATTTCTTCGCAGACTCCTCTATGGTCGCCATAGTCGCGACGCCCTCGTCGAGCATCTTGACCGCCTCGTTGAGGAACGGCACGAAGTACCTGTTAACGGCGAATCCCGGTGCGTCCTTGACCGTGATGGGCAGCTTGCCGAGGAGGCGGGAGACGTCGATCAACTTGCTGATCACATCGGGCGCGGTCTTATCGCCGGGGATGACCTCTATGAGCTGGTTGATCGCCGCAGGATAGAAGAAGTGCAGCCCGGCGAACTTGACGGGCCTGCTCGTCACCGCGGCCATCTCGTTGACGCTCAGAGACGACGTGTTCGTGGCGAGAATCGCATCAGGCTTGCAGAACTTGTCGAGGTCTGCGAAGAGCTTCTTCTTGATCTCCATGTCCTCGAAGACCGCCTCGATCACCAGATCGGCGTCGGCGGAAGCCTCCTTCAGATCGATAGTCCCGTGTATGTTCTTGATGATCGCGTCGACCTGCTCAGGCTTGACCTTCCCTCTTTTGACGCCCTCATCGAGCGTCCTCCTGATGCTGTCGAAGCCTTTCTTGACGAACTCTTCCTTGATGTCAACCATCGAAACGGCGAAACCGGACTGGGAGCATCTCTGGGCGATGCCCGCGCCCATGTTGCCTGCACCGACGACACAAATCTTGGTCATTTTCCGACCCCGGCGCAGGGAATCGGGGATCGGGATTTAACCTATCGGTTCAAACCTGAAGAAGACGCGGCCGTCGTCCCTGGTGACTGTCTTGAATTTGAGCCTCATTCCAATCTTGCAGTCTTCGTGTTTGATGCCGTCGACCCGCGAGAGTATCTTGAAGTCGAGACCGTCCAGCTTGACGAGCGCCATTACGAAGGGCAGGTCCTTCTCGAAGCCCATCGGCGCCCCCAGGAGCATGGCGGTGAACGCGTGGACCTCTCCCGTCTTCGGCAAGTCGACCCATTCCAAATTCTCCGAGCCGCAGTCCGGGCACACCGCCCTCGGCTGCCAGTGCAACTTTTCGCAGTCTCTGCACTTGGTTGTGGTGAACCTCCCCACCTTGAGGTTCGTGAAGAACTGGTGAATCCTCGTGTACTTCTCATCCTGAAGAGGGTAGAAGTCCAGCAGGTAGGGAAGACGAATCGTCGCGGTCATGGCGGGTTCCTCCCGTATATCAGGATGCTGTGAACGTTTGCAGCACCGCTCAGGTTGTGGGCCATGCCGATTTCCGCGTTGTCCACGAGCCTTTGCCTCGGGACGCTGCTCCTGAACTGCTGCATCAGCTCAATAGCCTGGGCGATGCCTGTCGCGCCGAGCGGGTGGCCGGTCCCCAGGAGACCGCCACGAGTGTTGATCGGTATCTTCCCGCCAAGGTCCGACTTTCCGTCCTCGATGAACTTCCCGCCCTTGCCCTTCTCGCAGAATCCCAGGTCCTCGTACTCCATGATTTCGGAGATTGTGAAGCAGTCGTGGACCTCCGCAAGGTCCAGGTCACCCGGCCCGATCTTCGCGGACCTGTATGCCTCTTTGGCGGCTTCCTTCAGAGGAAACCAAGTGCTGAAGCTCTTGTAGTTCGCGAGGTTGCTGCCCATGGAGCACTGGCCTGAGCCGAGGATATACATCGGCGTGTCTGTGAACTCCTTCGCTCTTTCGGCGGTGGTCAGGACGACACCCGCCGCACCGTCAGTAATCCCTGAGCAGTCAAACAGCCTCAGTGGCGGTGCGACCATTGGGGATGTGAGGACCTTCTCCACAGGGATGTCCTTCTGGAACTGGGCGAAGGGATTGGTCGTCGAGAAGTGATGGTTCTTTGCGGACACCATCGCCATCTGTTCCCTCGTCGTCCCGTAGTCGTGCATGTGGCGGTTGGCGCAGAGCGCGAAGAATGGCGGGGCCGATGCTCCTTGGACGCCGTCGAACTCCCTGTCGAGGACGCAGGCCATGCTCGTCTGCATCTCCGGCGGATCCGGGATGTTCATCTTCTCGACCCCGATGCAGAGCGCAATGTCACTGAGCCCGGCCGCGATGCATGCGTACGCCATCCTGATCGCAGATTGACCGGATGCACAGGCAAGCTCGGTGCGGGTGATCACCTTAGTCGGCGTGACTCCGACCTGTTCGGCAACCATCGGGGCAACGTGCGACTGGAACGCGAATCTCTCGGGCATGGCGGCGCCGACGAACAGGCTGTCCACGTCTTTTCTCTCAAGATTCTTGATGTCGCGGAATGTCGCTCCACCTGCCTCCTGAGCCAGTTCCTTCCAAGTCGCCTGACGCACGCCGAAGGGGGCCAGACCTCCGCCCACGATCGCGACCTTTCTCATGATGCCGACCTTCCTATTGACATCACAAGGACGCAACGACCACTAATATCCTTTTCTTTCATCCGGGAAGAGAGGTGGCAACGACTGAAAGCTGGCGATCGCGAAGGCGTTCGCGATCACATCGATGCCGTTCTTTGTCGCAGAGGCGGGTACGGGGATAGTCTCACTGTTGACGGGACAACTGTCCATGCCGCCAATAATAGGTCTCGGGACAGGCGTCGACGTGGCGATACTCCTAGCGGGACTCCTCTTCATGACACTGAGAAGCCTGCGAAAGGACTCACCAATCGATGTTTGAAGCGCGACAGCGTGGAGGATTCCGGGTCAATCCGCCAAGCCTCCTCCCCACGCCTCATGCCGAAGAATCCATGGTCACCCAATATGGACCTGCTCTTATCCAATTACCTTCCTGCTCTAATGCTCCTCCATAATGGAACATGTCAGCAAGACGACCAGCCCCCGTCAGGCAATCTGACTTCTGACGACGACATGGAATCTGTGGGCGCGAGGCGATCTTGTCGTCGGTATAATCATCGCTTGGCGCCTTAAATCATCCAGACGGTTGAATCTCGGACCGCAGGAATGCTAGACGGGTGGTCCGCGAGCCTATGTCACCGGCGACCCATCGCCAAGCCATGCCAGGTACTGCCGCGCCTTCGCATCAGCTCCATCCGGACCCAGCGTGGACGGCAACGTCTTTTCCCGCAGCAGCTCTATGATCCTCTCCAAGTCCTCCTTCCTGAGACGCGATAGGTCTGCCTTGACGTCGTTCGCCCGCTTCTTGATCATGAAGACGGCCATCTCCCCCCAGATCGTCTTCATGTCAGCGAGGATGCGATCATACACCTCGCTCCAGACAAGACCCATGTTCCAGAGCGGGCTCATGTCCTACCCTTCTATCCCCATCTCGTGCGCATTGTTCCAGGCGGAATATCCGATGAAGAACAGAATGACCAGAGCTGCGATCAGCAGACCGTCCGGCCACGGCTCTTGAATGGTGAAAAGCCGGGCGACGGCGTTGAGCGTCAGCACCACGCCCAGGGCCGCGAGCCCCATGCTCAGCCTATAAAGCAGACCGCCACGCATCTTCCGTATCGTCCTGTGCGTCATCAGGAAAATCCCGAGCACGCCGCACAGGATCGATAGGGTCAGCACTACAAGTAGCTCCGGAGAGACCGCTGTCAATCGATCACGCTCGCGAATCGATTCTGCGAGGCTTATTTCAGCTTGTCCACCCAATCATCAATCCTGAGAACAACTTGGATTCGACCATCTCCACAGGCTGTGAAGGAGACCGAAGCATTATGAGCTGACGGTGCCTAATGACCCCCGATGCGCCGCCTCACAGCCGCAGCACTCGCACTATTCCTCCTCGGGATGGTGCTGATGGCATACGCCGCCTACCTTGGCGAGATGACGTTCACCTTGGTTGTCATCATACCGGTGGTCCAGAGCTCGAACATTTGGGCTTTGGCGGGGATGGCCCTGATCTTCGCCGCGATATTCCTGTTCTTCTTCTCCATGGCCGCGCCCATGAGAGAGGCTCCGGCCCAGCCGAACGCCTCCGCACCGCAGGCGACCGTTCCACAGCAGCCCGCCAGGAAGTTCGGCGGGGTCGTCTTCGTCGGTCCGATACCGATTATCTTCGGCTCGGACAAGAAGGTCGCCAAGTGGATGCTTGTCGTGGCATTGGTTATCGTGATTCTCCTCATCATCGCCATGTGGTACTTCGCGACTCAACTCGCGCGGTGAGCTATTTATCGGACCTCAGTATCACCACTTCCGATTACCATGAAAGTACTCGTGACAGACGGCATTGAGAAGGAAGCTCTCGCCAAACTGCAGTCATCACATCAGGTCGACACGATCGAGATGAGTCCCGATGACTTACTGAAGAACATCGAGAAGTACGACGCGCTGATCGTGCGCGGGAGGACGAAGGTGACCGCACAGGTCATCGAGAAAGGCAAGAACCTCAAGGTCGTTGGGCGCGCTGGCGTCGGCGTGGACAACGTGGACATCGCGGCCGCCTCGAAGCGCAAGATTGCGGTGGTGAACGCGCCGACGGGCAGCACCGTCTCCGTTGCCGAGCTCGCCATCGGACACATGATCTCGCTCGCGAGGAAGCTGCCCACCGCCGACAAGAGCATCAAATCTGGGAAGTGGGACAAGAAGGCGTTCATGGGGACGGAGCTGAATGGCAAGACGCTCGGCCTGCTCGGATCGGGCAGGATAGGCACGGAGGTCGCGAAGAGAGCGCAGGCGTTCGGCATGAAGACGATTGCATTCGACCCATACCTCCCGCCAGCCATCGCCAAGCAGAACAAGATCGAGCTGGTCAACAAGGGTTCGCTTTTCGCCGAATCGGACTTCCTGAGCATCCACACCGCCCTGACCCCGGAGACGAAGGGCATGGTCGGACCGCAGGAGTTCGCCTCGATGAAGAAGACCGCGTTCCTGATCAACTGCGCCCGCGGAGAGGTCGTCCAGGAGAAGGCACTTGCCGAGGCTCTGAAATCTGGTAAGATTGCGGGGGCAGCCCTCGACGTGTTCGAGAACGAGCCACCAACGGGCAGTCCGCTTCTGAGCCTGGAGAACGTCTTCATGACGCCGCACATCGGCGCCTCTACTAACGAAGCGCAGTTACGCGCGGGGATGACGATAGTCGACCAAGTCGACATGGTGCTCCGCGGCAGCAAGCCGGAGTTCATCGTGAACAAAGAGATCTACGGCTGATTCGCGAGCTCCTTCGCCGCCTCTTCGACGCTGATGCCCTTGGTCTCGGCCAGGTCCCGCACGTCCGCCATTATCCGCATGTAGTCCTCGTACTTTCCAGCGCGGTTGCGCACTGCTCGACCCACAGCTTGCTCCAGCGTCTCCCTTCCCCGCCTAATCTTGATCGCCTGCGCGAGCACCTCTGCATCGGTCATTTCCAATCCCGCAAACCTTCAGGAAGTTTTTAAAGATTTCATACCCGTGCTGCGTGTGCTCCACCTCGGGGTGGAACTGCACGCCGTAGAGCGGCTTCTCCGACGACTTCATCGCCTGTATCGCGCAGTTCTTCGAGTGCGCCAGCAGGGTGAACTTTGGCGGGAGCTTCGTGACCTCGTCGTTGTGGCTCTCCCAGACCTCGAACGTCTTCGGGATACCTCTGAAGAGGTCGTCCTCGTCGTCTACCATCAGCTCTGCCTTCCCGAACTCGGGGACCTTGGCGGGCTTCGCATCGCCCCCAAGCATCAGGGCCATGAACTGGTGGCCTGCACAGATGCCGAGGATCGGAAATGGCGCCTCGGAGATGTACTCAAAGTTCCGTCCCATCTGGCTTGCGTCGAGCCCGACTCGCGGGGCGCCGCCGGATAGCACCAGTCCGTGCACCCCGGAGAGCTCGCTCAGGGGAGTCGTATTGGGGATTATCTCGGTCTCGACGTCCAAGTACTTCAGCACCCGCCATTCGCGGTGAGTCCACTGCCCGCCATTGTCGACGACGTAGACTCTCATGCTGGACGGAGACGTGCATGGAGGACTATAAGGGTTGCCAGAATAGCATGAAATGTCGATGCCGAAATCTATTAAGTAGAGACAAGGCAATCCACCCCATGTCATTAGACTGCTAATGGAGTGATTCACCAGCCCAAGAAGGTCTTCAACATGTCGACGTACTTCGGAACCGTTGTCCAGCAGCAAGAAACCCGGACCATGAAAGGGATCCGGAGCATGATCACCGCACTCGGAATCTTCATGGCGGCGGGACTGCTCGGCATCATCTCCGGCGCTCTCGCCATCTCGCTTCTTTCTGGAAATTTGATAGACCCGGGCACCGGCGCAATAAACCCAGAGGCTCTGTCAAAGGCCATTGGAGTAATCGCGCTTGCCTGCGGCCTGGTAATACTGGAACTGGTAGGGATAATCCTAGCGTTCGTGGGATTCTGGACCATGTACAAAGGGAAAGCCGAATACGGGAGCATACACGACAAGGACATCGACCGGGCTGTGAAACTGTTCATTGCGGGTATCGTCATCTTCTTCGTCGAGATTTTCGTCGGCGCGATGGTTGGTATCGCCTCGGCTCTCGGAGGCATAGCCAATCCGAGCGGAATGGCGTCCGCTACGCCCATAATCCTGGTGGCATCCGCGATAACCAGCGCCCTGCTTGCGACCGTAATCGCGCTCATCTTGTATTACCTGATCAAGGCGTTCATCCCGTCGGACAAGCACAACACCGTCCTGCTCGCGATAGGGCTCTATGTGGCGGCTTCAATCGTGTCCCTGGTCGGCGCATTGCTAATCGGGCCGCCGGCGGATTACTACGCCAATCCTGGCGCCGTGCCCTTCGACCTGGCGTGGATCTTCCCCGGCCTGATAGGCGGTCTGCTTGGGTTCATCGCGCTCATGCTGTTCTTCATCCTCTACCGCCACGTCCTCGAACGCATGAGGACCCGTCAAGTCAGACCGATATGGGAGAACCCCGCGACGATGTCCGTGCTCCAAGCCACCGAACTCCGATGGCAACCCCCGCCCAGAACCTAGCTACTCCCACTCGATTGTGGCCGGCGGCTTGTTCGAGATGTCGTAGACGACCCTGTTTATCCCCTTGATCTCGTTCGTCAACCTCACGGAGATCGTCTCGAGGATGTCGTGCGGTATCTTCGAGTATGAGGCGGTCATCCCGTCGACTGAGTCAACGGCCCTTACCCCCACCGTGTAGCCGTAGACCCTCAAGTCCCCTTGCACGCCGACGCTCCTCGTGTCGAGGAGCATGGCGAAGTACTGCCATGGCAGCGGCATGGTCCCCGCCTTTGCGGCCCTCTCGATCTCCTCCTCGACGATTGAACATGCCTCCCTGACGAGCGCGACCTTCTCCCTCGTCACCTCGCCCATGACCCGCACAGCCATTGCCGGTCCGGGGAAAGGCTGCCTCTCCGAGACTGTGACTCCCAGGACCCTCGCCACCTGCCTGACCTCATCCTTGTAGAGATCCCTCAAAGGCTCGACCAGTTTGAGCTTCATGACGTCGGGCAGGCCTCCCACGTTGTGGTGGCTCTTGATTCGGTCCCTCAGTTTCCCGCCGCTTTCTATCCAGTCGGGGGCGATTGTCCCCTGGATCAAGCACTCTGCCCCAAACAACATCGCCTCTCGCTCGAAGACCTCGATGAACTTGCCTCCGATAATCCGCCTCTTCTTCTCCGGTTCGGTCACTCCCGCCAAGGCAGAGAGGAACTCGTCGGCGGCATCGATGGTTCGATAGCTCACGCCGAGCTTCTCCAGCATTGCGGCGACCTGCTCGCTCTCCCCCTTCCTCATGAGCCCGTTGTCGACATAGACAGCGAGGAGGTTCGCGCCGAGGGCCCGAGACGCGAGGACGGCTGCGGCGGTGCTGTCGACGCCGCCTGAGCAGGCTATGATAGCTTTTCCATCGACCTGCCTGCGTATCGCCTCGACCTGCGTCTCGGTGAACGATTTCGCATCGAACACTTACTCACCGAGGGACTCATTGTCCTCCATGACCCATTCTGCGAGCTTCTTGCGGTGCTCCTGCAGTTGCTCGGCCAGGGACTCGTCGTTCAAGGACAGTATCTGGACTGCCAGTAGTGCCGCATTCTCGCCGCGGTCGAGCCCCACAGCCGCCACCGGTATCCCCGGCGGCATCTGCGTGATCGAGAGTATGGAGTCGAGGTTCACCTTGCCGCTCACAGGGACTCCTATTGTCGGCTTGGTGGTGTACGCGGCTATCGTCCCCGGCAAGGCGGCTGACAGTCCGGCTATCGCGATGAAGACCTTCGCGTCGCTGTTCCTGATTAGCTCCCTGAGGTGATCCGGCGTGCGGTGAGCCGACGCGATGACCATCTTGTGGTCTACTCCGAAATCTTTCAGGAGAGAGGCCGCCTTCTTGCCGACCTCCACGTCGCTCTTGCTGCCGAGGACGATGAGCACGTCAGGTGACATGGGAATCAGCAAGTGCGCTGGATGCTTAAAGCCTTTAAGGATGCGGGCGGGCCGGATTCGCCTAGCTCTTCATTATGGCCAGAAGGAACAGCCCAATCGCCAAGCCCGCGCCAATCACCACGGCAAGCACCACAACGATGGTCTGGACTACCACATCACCCATGCCGCAGTTGGTTATGCATTGGTCAGTCACATTAATCGCAGAGCCATAAGCGATCGTCTTAGTGATTCTCAGCACAATCCATAGAACGCCTATGAGTATGCCGCCGACGAGCAAACCTGCACCAATCTTCCTGCTCTTTCCGCTTCCGAAATAAGCCGTAAAGGCGCCGGTAATCAGCAAGAATAGCGCGAACGACAAAATCATTATCGTAACGAACACAATCGGCTCCAGAGCGTTTAATGCCATTCTCTATCCTCCTTAGAACTTGATTCCTGTGAGGGTCTTGGTGTCGATAACCCCGGGGATCGACCTAATCTTATCCACCACGACCTGCCCAAGGACGTTGAAGTCCTCGGCCTCGATCTTGGCTATCAGGTCGTACTCACCAAAAAGCGGGTGGAGTTCCACGATTTCCTTGACCTTCAGCAGTTCGTTGTAGACCTCATGCTCCTTGGCTGGTGCGGTGCTTATTAGGACGAAACCTATGGCCATCCCCGATTCACCGGCCCGACAAATGACTATCGGTTGATAAAGCTTTCTCCCTAAACGAAGCGAGAGATTTCCCGAGTGGCGGGCTCAAAACGCTCTCGATTTCCTCGCCCTTTCGAGCACCTGCCGGTAGGTTGGCAGGACCGTCTGGGTGCCCTTCGCCTCGAGAGCGAAGCTTGAAGCGGAGGAGCCCAGTATCGCGCAGACCACGATGTCGTGCCCCCGGCTCAGGCCGGCATAGTAACCTGATCTGAAGGCGTCTCCCGCGCCGGTGTAGTCCACGAGCTTCTTCGGCTTGACTGCGGGTACCGCCGTCGTCCCGTCTTTCTCGTGCACCAAGCTGCCCTTACCGCCCCTCGTCTCGATGACTGCATCCACATGTCGAAGCAGCCCCCGAGCCCCTGTCACCTGCATCATTTTGGCGGCCTTGGCGACCTCCTTCTCATTTCCGAAGAATAGGTTCGCGTGCCTTATCATGCTCCTCAGGGTCTTCGCGGTGTACACATAGTGAATCTCCTGTGCGGGGTCCAGGGAAATGGATCTGCCCGCCTTCGAAGCTTCCCTCGCCACCTTCACGTAGTACTCAGGCCGGCCAGTGCAGAAATGCACCCAGTCCGCCATCAGCGCCGTTTCCATCAACAGCGGCAGCTTCTCCGCGATCCTCATCGGCCCCTGGTCCACCACCGCCATCTGGTTCCCGCGGGGGTCCGAGAAAATCCAGACGCGCGGCGTCGCGTAGCCCTCGACTCGCATCACGTCCGAGATGTCCACTCCGCTGTCGCGCAGCGCGGTCGCGTAGGAATCCGGGAAGTCCTCGCCCACGAACGACGCCAGCGCAGTGTCCACGCCCATCGTCGCGGCGAGCCGGGCGACGTTTGCCCCGGTGCCGCCGAAGTACGTCTGTTCCCTCTCGATCTGTATCGACGTGTTCGGGCGTGGGAGACGGGACACTTCGATTATGTAGTCGAGATTGACATGGCCATAGACGCCCAAGAAGTGCCTCACCGCCAAGTCCTGACCTCCCTGACGACATCGCCGAAGTCGTTGAAAGGCATGAACTCTCGGTCTTCCTCTTCGCAAAGGACCGCGAGCTGCCCCTTCGCGAAGACCTTATCGGCCTCAAGGGCGGGGCAGATGTCCGAGTACCCGTTGCCGAAGTAGACGACCTCGTATCCCTTCCCCCTGAGCTCCAGCACCCGCCCCATCTTGCAGGTCCCGCACAGCGAGCATCGCGGGTCGCGGTACGGATACGCTATGTTCATCATCCGCCCCTTGAACGAGGTCCTGTTCGTCCTGAGGGGCAGGTCCAGACCCCACTTCTTCAGGAGGAACCTGATGTAGAAGTCCAGGCCCTCGCTCACGATCTCCAGCTTTTCCCCGTTGTCCCCGAGGAAGCCGAGGAACCTCTTGAAATGCGGATCGAGCGATGCGACTTCATCGACGAATGACGTGAGCTCCTCGCGCGATGCCTTGACCAGGGCGAACTCGCGGTTTATCGCCTCCCTAGTGCCAATCTTCCTCGCCTTGTATTCTTTTTCGATCTCCAGCCATTGCGGGTAGGCGTACTTGTCGAGAATCAGGTTGGCGACGTCCTTCTCGGTGATCGTCCCGTCGAAGTCCGAGACGAACATCCTCATGGGCCTGCACCCGTCAGCATCCTCAGGATCGGCAGCAGCTCCCCCATGGACCTCAGCTGGTAGTCCGCCTCCGCGGACGGTGCAGGGGCCAGGTGGGCGGCCTTCATGCCGACGGCTTTCGCCCCCCGTACATCCCTCTCGAGCGAGTCGCCGACAAGAATCGCCTCTCCGGCCTCGCATCTGGATTTCTTGAGGGCGGCATAGAACATCTTGGGGTTCGGCTTGCCCACGCCGACCGCCTGGGACGTCGTCACCGAATCTAGGAGGGGCCTGATGCGAAGGCTGTCGACGAGCATCGCCGCCCAATCCTCGTCCACGTCGGATAGGATGCCCACGTGGAGGCCCAGCAGCTTGGCGCCGCGCAGCACGTCCATCGCCCCCGCCGCCAGCCTCACCCCCTTCCTGTAGGTCGCCTTGTAGGTCTTCATGAACCACTCCGAGTCCCTGTTGCCGATGTCGATGCCCAGCTCCGCCATCTGCTCCCGATACGCCTCCTCCGTGAGCTCCAGTATCGGCTTCCAGTGCTGGGCCTGCGACGGTTCGAACCTCTCAAGGTGCTGGACGATGCGCCTGTGCAGCTCCTCGACGGAGATATCCAATCCGTAGCGCGCCTTCGCGGCCTCTAAAACGAGAAGGTGCGAGGACTTGTCAGCCTTCATGTCCAGGAGAGTCCCGCCCATGTCGAAGAATACTGCCTTGAGCCTGCCCATCCAATCAACCGCCTAGGTGCCCTCTGACCAGCTCGACATGTAGTGTTTCTGCTCCGCGGTGAGCTGGTCGACCTCGAGGCCCCATGTTGCCAGCCTGACGCGGGCGACTTTCTCGTCGATCTCAGGCGGCACGGGGTGCACTCCAGGCTTCAGCTGATTGCGATGCTCAGCGAGATGGGCCACGCACAGAGCTTGGATCGAGAAGCTCATGTCCATGATCTCGACCGGATGGCCCTGGCCCGCCGCCAGGTTGACCAGCCTGCCCTCCGCCAGAAGGTAGGCCCGCCTTCCATCCTTCAGCGTGTACTCCTCCACGGAGTCCCTGACCTGCCGCTTCGACTTCGACAGCTTCTGGAGATCGCGCTTCGATATCTCGTTGTCGAAGTGCCCCGCGTTCGCGAGCACGACACCGTCCTTCAGAGAGGGAATGTGCTTCCTCGAGACGATGTCTTTGCACCCGGTCGCCGATACGACGAAATCTGCGTCCTTCACCGCCATCGCCATCGGCGCGACCTCGAACCCGTCGAGGTGCGCTTCGATCGCCTTGACAGGGTCGACCTCCGTGACGACGACGCGTGCGCCCATCCCCCGCGCCCTCATCGCGATTCCCCTGCCGCACCACCCGTATCCCGCCACGATAAACTTCCTGCCCGCGATGAGCAGGTTAGTTGCGGTCATGATGCCGTCGAACGTGCTCTGCCCGGTACCGTAGCGGTTGTCGAAGAAGTGCTTCATCTTCGCGTCGTTCACATCGATGACAGGGAATTTGAGTTTGCCTTCTGCCGCCATCGCTTTGAGCCTGTTGATGCCCGTCGTCGTCTCCTCGTTCGCCCCGACGACCTCATCAAGGAGTTCCTTCCTGTCGGTGTGAAGCAGGAATATCAGGTCGCCGCCATCGTCCACGACCAGCTGTGGCTTCAGGTCGAGGACCTTGTTGAGGTTCTCGTAGTACTCCTTTGTGCTCTCGTGCTTCCTCGCGTAGGTCTCGAGGTCGTACTTCTTGTTCAGTGCCTGCGAGACCGAGTCGTCGGTGGAGAGCGGGTTGCACGACGCGAGCCGGACCCGGGCTCCCGCCTCCTTGAGCGTCAAGGCCAAGACGGCGGTCTTCGCCTCGGTGTGCAGCGCCATCCCGATCCGCAGCCCTCTCAGCGTGCGTTTGCGGACAAGTTCCACGCGGGCAGCGCTGAGCACGGCCATGTGCGCCCTCGCCCATTCAATCCGGTCCACTCCTCTGGCGGCAAGGTCTTCCATGCGCGAGCCATGGCGGGGACTCGATTTCACACTTTCGGTCGCGAATCGGAGCTTCCGTCGCGAGCTATGGCGGGATTCACCGAGCGGGCTGGTGCTAGTGGAAACCGCTGGTCGAACCTGATCGAGTCTGCCTGCAGCCGCTCTGCGACATCAGTCGGAGTCCTTGCGGCGGGTGCGCCTGGCCATCCCGTAGGAGAACGCCAGCACAGCCACGACAGCAACGATCACGATGACGTCCAGCCCCGGGGTGGGGGGCGGAGTGCCAACCTTCGAGACGATGATGCCCAGCGAGGTCGTCTTGTCCTCGTAACCAGGATATGTCGCCTTGATCCGCAGGGCGAAGTTGACGTCAGTGTTCACATTAGCCTTGAACCTCGTCGTGAACCGGCCGATGGCGTTCGTAAAGCCCTGATACTCCGTGAGCTGCTCGCCAATCCCATCGGGGACTATCGTTATGGTGATATTCACGCCCGCAATCTTGTAGGAGGAATTCAGGCTGTCCGTGACCTCGATGAGCAGCTCGATCTCCTCGTTGGACTCGAGGTTCCTCTTGTTCGGCGTCAGGGCGATTCCGACCTCCATCTTGCCCAAGCCAGGATAGACGGCGATTGCCGTTTGGCCCCATGTCTCCGTGTGCCCTGCCTTCGTCACGCGGGCCGTGAGGAACACGTCCGTGACCTGATCGACCACTGCGGCCGTATACGATGTCCTGTACCATCCCAGGGAGTCGGTCATCCCGATTGCGCTGCCTAAGACTCCACCTGTGACTATTATTTCCACATCGGCTCCGGTGATCGCCCCGCTCTCGTTCGTAACAGCGACCTGGACCGTCGTCGACTCTCCGGAATTCAATCTGCTTCCCTGCTTCAGTATTGAGACATCCACGGTCATGGATCCTCGTGGAATCGCATGGAGGTTGTAGAATGACCAGAAGTTGTTGATGCCGCCGAGCTGGTTGACCCAGCCCTCGTAGACGAGCTTGTCGAACACATACACGGCCTTCATGTGCAGGATCGGGGCAGACGGCACGTCCGTCGCAATCCAGTTTTGCGCGTCCTTCGCCGCTTTCTGGCGGACCGTAATATCCAAGGAGTTCTCAATGGTGTCGAGGTAACCGTTCATGGTCGGGCTGTCGTAATTGAAATAGTTGGCAGCGCCAGTCGAGTAGAAGTAATCCCTGAGGAAATTCGGGTCGAGAGCGCCGTTTAGTGTGCCCAAGTACAGAGTGAAGGTGCCGCTCTGCACCTCGCTCATGATTTGAGCAGTCGTGTCCATCGATCTCTCACTTATCCTCAGTCCGATGCTTTGGATGTCGTTTATCAGGGTGTCTTTGAATGAAGGGATCTCCGTCTTGAGGTCGAGCAGAGTAAGATTGAGCGCCTGACCGTTCGGCTTTTCCCGCCATCCGTCGAAGTTCCAGTCCATGTAGCCGGCCGCTTCGAGGTCCGCGTTTATCGCGTCGAATATCTTCGTTTCGGTGTTGCCAACAATCTGCCGCGGCACCCTGTATTTCGGGATGCTGGTGTTGAACCAGTAGGTGTTATAATGGCTGATGAAGCTGTCAGCCATCTCGCTTTTCGCCACTATTGGGTTCTTGAATGTGCCTGCGAATCCGTCGCGGTCAATTGCTTTCGTGATTGCGAGTCTGACGGCCGGATCGGAGAGTGGAGATGATGGTGCATCGTTCATCCCCATGGAGATGACTGTGAGTCCCGGATTCTGTGAGTTGAAGAGATGCGGCAGACGCTTGTCCTCGTCTGTCTCAACTATCCTCTTGCCACATGGCCAATTGATGCTGTTCACATCGCTGTCGCTCAGAGCCATGCCCATGAACGTTGCCTTCCTGTCGATGAAGGCGCACGCCGCCAGACTCATATTCGAGTAGTAGTCGTACCTGATGTAGTCGAGGTACGGCCGGCCCCGCCAGTGGTTCAGGTTGGCGGCGATGGTGAAGTGATCCGGTGAGGTGGTGTCGTTCGCGTAATAGGGCCCGCTGTAACTCAGTGCCGTGGGCTGACTATTCTTGTGTGTGATCGGGAGGTAGATGCCCTCACCCATGAAACGCCCGCCGCCGGACGTCAAGGTTATTGTCACCGTACCAGCACCCGGCGAAGCAGTGTACCCTGCTAGCCCGTAGTTGTAGACGATGTCGTCCACTGTGAGATTGGTCGCATCCGACCACTTGACGCTTGACCGTATCTGGAACGTTATCGTGTGCGCGATGTCGTTCACGGTCCAGCTTGAAGCGAGCCAAGGCTCCGGCAGATAGTCATCAGACGACATCCTGGCCAGTGAGTCGTACACCAGCTGGTGGACGATCTGGCTGGACGTGCCTGTGTCCGCCGGATTATCGGAAACGGTGTCCGTATCAAGTATGGCGACCCTGATGCTCCCGCCAAACTCGCCGCCCGACGGTATGTCCGCGGCAACGGTACGGCTCATGAATGGCGAGACGAGCAGGGCAATCGAAAGCGCGAGCACCACGAATCTAGACGGGGAAACCAGGGACAACAGCTTCCTCTCCTCCCCTGAGGTATGGATGGGCGAGCGTAGTGCCTCGGAGCTTATATAATGTTTGCGAGCAGGCTTTACGCCCCACCCAATCACGGGAGTATATAATAAATTTCTGTCAATGTCAACATGGAGAACACCAGCCACGCCGCCACTATGATTGCCGTCGCGATCAGCACGTTTCGGCGGACTCCATCCGGCATATCTGGCCTCATGATTGCCACAATCCAACCCAACAGGACGAGAAGCACCACGCCGACCGCTAGGAGAACATGGCCGGCGAAGGTCAGCCTCGCAATCAGTCTATCGTAGTCCGCGTGCGGGCTCGATGAAGGCCTTTCGATAATCCCACGCGCTTCCAGGAGAATCGTTCCGATGAGCACCAGGACCGCAGCGGTGATGAGCATCGCCAAAACTATCCCGTTGCCGGGCTTGGGCTGCGAGGGTTTCGGAGCGTAGGGTGTTCCGAACTGCTGCGCAGGGATTCTTTCCATGTGGGGCGGCTCTATGCCTTGGGGTTCTCCTTCCATTGCATCACCATTTAGGGGAAACATGAACGAGCCTATGAAACTTGCCCTAGATTCGGCGGCTTAACCTCGCGATTCCCTCCGCCAGGGACACTCTTGGCTCGAAACCGAGCAAACGGCGCGCCTTCGCGATGCTCGCGCAGGAATCCCTCACTTCCCCCTTTCTCGCCGTCACGAACTTGGGCTGCAGCTTCGAACCCGTGGCGGTTCTGATCATGTCAAGGAGTGCGATTACACTGACAGCCTTTCCGGATCCTATGTTGAACTCCTCCCCGCTGACCCCTTTCCGTTCTGCTGCGAGCAGAAATGCGGTGACCACGTCGTTGACGTGAACGAAATCTCTGGTCTGCTTGCCATCACCATTGACCACAGGTCTCTTTCCGTCAGCAATCGCGCCTAGAAACTTCGGGATGACCGAGGCGTATCCGCCGACCGCCGCTTGCCTCGCGCCGTAGATGTTGAACAACCTCAGCGACACCGTCTTCAACCCGTGATCCTCGCGATAGACTCGACACAGAGCCTCTCCGAGAACCTTCGTCACCGCATAAGGCGAAACCGGTCTCAGCGGGCTCCTCTCCGTCTTCCTGGCGGGCCCTTCCTCGGCATATACAGCCGCGCTCGAGGGGAAGATGAAGCGCTTGACATCGTGTCGCCTCGCGGCCTCCAATGCTTGAATCAGTCCCGCCACGTTCGCGCGGGCATACAACTCCGGCCTCTCGATGCTCTCCGCCACGGAGACCTTCGCCGCCATGTGGAACACAACGTCGGCACCATTGATTGCGGCATCCATGGCTTTGGGATTGAGTATGCTCGCACGCCTGAAATCCACCCTGTCCTTGACCGCCGAGAGGTTCCGCCGACTTCCGTTGCTGAGATCATCGACGACCCGCACCCGCCACTTCCTTCTCACAAGCTCCTCGACGAGATGCGAGCCCAGGAAACCCGCCCCGCCGGTGACCACGGCCGTTCTCTCAGGCATGCTCGGCAAACATAATCCGCGCGCTACTTAAATCCGGCCCTTGAAAGGAGGAATTCGGAGGCTCGCGTCAATCCGACAGGCATTAGTGCTAGAGCTGCATGGACGGCGGAAGGAGCTGAGGCGCAGATGGCACAGCAACCTTTCACATGGACCCAGAGCGACCTCACGTGGCTGGAGAAGGACTACCTCGGCGAGTTCTCTGCGCAATGGATGTATGCGAAGCTGGCCGAGATGGACAAGGATGCTAAGCGCGCCGCGTACATGCGGAGGCTCGCGGACTACGAGAAGGACCACGCCGGGACATGGAAGGACTTGATGCAGAGCTTGGGACACCCGTTGCCGAGAACGAGGCGCACCGCCAACGACAGAATCCTCATCGCCCTCGCTCGCGTGTTCGGCCCGGGGGCGGTGCTCCCCATCCTCCACAAGGGCGAGGTCGAGGGGATAGCCAAGTACAGGAAACAGCAGGAGATGTGGAAGGATCCGATGGCGCAGGCCGCCTTCGCCAAGGTGCTGCCCGACGAGGTGTCGCACGAGGTCGACCTGTTCACCGAGATGGGCAGGGAATCTGCGTCTGGAGGCGCCTTGAGAAGCATGATACTCGGCGCGAACGACGGCTTCGGCAGCATACTTGCCCTCGTGGCGGGGGTGACGGGAGCCATCAGCAACAGCGTCACCATATTCATCGCCGGCTTGGCGGGCCTTGTGGCGGGGGCAGCGTCGATGGCGGCGTCAAACTACGTGTCCATCAAGGCGGAGCAGGAAGTGCAGTCCTCCAGGATCCGCCTCGAGAGCCAGGCGATCGAAGTCTCGCCGGATACGAAGCGCGCGCAATTGAAGACGGCCTACATCAAGAAGGGGCTCACGGAGCAGGAAGCCGATACCGTGGCAAATCGCCTTGCCGAGAATCGAAAGGAGTTTCTGAAGGCGGTGGTCGCCGAGCAGCACGGAGTCGCGAACCTCGATCTCCAGAAGCCGTTGCGTCTCGCAATGTACACGGGGCTTGCATTCATGCTTGCAGGCATCGTGCCGATAGTCCCCTTCCTGTTTCTGTCCCCGCTGCCGGGAATCGAGGCCTCGGTCGCGTTCACATGCACGGCGCTCTTCTTCGCCGGCGTGATCCGCTCTCTTTCGACACTGAAGCCATTCATCAGGAGCGGGGTCGAAATGGTCTTGATTGGACTGGGCGCGTCTGCCGTCACCTATTTGGTCGGGTTGGTCGTCGGCGTCGCCGTATAGTCACGCCCTCAGTATCGCCTCGGCGACTTTCAGTGCCCGAAGAGTCTGCTTCACATCGTGGACCCGGAGCATGCGCGCCCCTCGCACCACCGCCATGACCGCCGCCGCCAGACTCCCTTCGAGCCTGTCCGTCACATCGGCCCTCGTAATCGCACCGATGAAGGATTTCCTCGAGGCGCCGATCATCACCGGCCGCCCAAGCTTCGCGAGGTCGGGGATGCGGTTGATCAGTTCGAGGTTGTGCTCTACCGTTTTTCCGAAACCTATCCCCGGGTCGATGACGATGGAGTCTTTCGCGACACCCGCATCCGTCGCGACCTGCATCTGGTCGCGAAGGTAGTCCTTGACGTCCTTGACAACGTCGCGGTAGACCGGATTCTCCTGCATGGTCTTCGGTTCCCCGAGCATGTGCATGATCGTCACCGCAACGTGCTCCCTCGCGACCAGATTGACCATCTCCTTGTCCCTCAGGCCGGAGACATCGTTCACCATTATCGCTCCCGCCTCGATCGCCTTCCATGCAACCTCGGGCTTCATCGTGTCGATGCTGATCGGCACATCAGTCTCGCGCTCGAGCGCCCTGATGACCGGCTCGACCCGCCGCCACTCCTCGTCTGCGGGGACGGAGCTGGAGCCGGGGCGGGTCGATTCACCGCCAACGTCGATGATGTCCGCTCCTTCCTCCACGAGCCTCAGAGCGTGCTTGATGGCGGTATCTTGCTCGTGAAACATCCCGCCATCGGAGAAAGAGTCCGGCGTGACATTGACAACTCCCATGATGTGCGCCCGGGAGAGGATCATCTGCCTGTCCGGAAAGGCGAGCTTGCAGGTTGGCGGGTTCCAGGACATCGCGGTCGCATCCTCTGGCGGATATAATAATCCTATTTATACGGAGACCGCCTTTGCCTCCGCAACCATGCGGATACTATTCATCCATGCGGACTACATGGAGTACGAGGTCAGGGAGAAGACCAAGGACGCCCTGCCCATCCCCGACGAGCTGAAGCATGGGAAGATCGACGAGGCTCTCGTCTGCTTCATCACGGCAGAGGAGAAAGACGAGAAGGATGTCGGCGGAACGTCCAGAGCGGCCGTCAAGGAGATCCAGGATGTCGCGAAGACCGTCAAGACGACCCGCGTCGTCGTGTATCCTTACGCGCACCTGAGCCCCTCCCTCGCGAAGGCCGCGCCCGCAAGGGAGATGTTCGGCCACATCGCCGAGGACCTCGTTGAGGCAGGCTACGAGGTCATGTCCTCGCCCTTCGGCTACTACAAGTCCTTCAAGATATCCTGCAAGGGCCACCCCCTCTCCGAGCTCTCGAGGGAGATCGAGGTGACCGCGGAAGCGAAGAAGGAAGAGGTCTCCGAGGCTGTCAAGGCAGAGGAGAAGCTCGTCTCCGAGTGGTTCATCCTAGATCCATCAGGAAAACTGTCACCTCTCTCGATCAAAGACGGCAAGGTGGACGGCTTCGACTTCAAGTCTCACGTGAACCTGGGGAAGTTCGCGATCTACGAGATGGCCAAGAGCAGGGAGGTCAAGGAGGAGCCGCCGCACACCAAAATCATGCGGGAGCTCGAACTCGTCGACTACGAGCCCGGCAGCGACCCTGGCAACCTCCGATACTATCCCAAGGGGCGGCTGATCAAGTCGCTCCTCGAGGAAATCACGACTCGCACAATCATCGACTACGGCGGCATGGAGATCGAGTCGCCGATCATGTACGACTTCGAGCACCCCGCCCTCAAAAGCTACCTGAACAGGTTCCCCGCCAGGCAGTACGTCCTCGAGACGCCGAACAAGAAGACCTTTCTAAGGTTCGCCGCGTGCTTCGGACAGTTCCTCATGGCGCACGACATGACCCTGTCGTACAGGCAGATGCCCATGCGCCTCTACGAGCTCACGCGATACTCGTTCCGTGCGGAGCAGAGGGGAGAGCTGGCGGGCCTCAGGCGCCTGAGGTCCTTCACCATGCCCGACTGCCATGCGTTCTGCACTGACATGGGGCAGGCCAAGTCCGAGATGCTCGTGCGGTTCGGGGTCGCCATGAGCCTGCTGGGCAACATCGGCTTCTCGGTGCCTGCGGACCTCGAGCTGAGCATACGCGTCACGAAGGACTTCTGGGAAAACGGGAAGGAGCACGCTCTTGAGATGGCGCGGCGGTGGGGGAAGCCGCTCCTTCTCGAGATGTGGGACAGGCAGTTCTTCTACTATGTCATGAAGTACGAAATCAACTTCGTCGACGCGAGCGACAAGGCCGCGGCCCTGACGACCGATCAGATCGACACCGAGAACGCGAAGAGGTTCGACATCACCTACATCGATGCGGACGGCAAGAGGCAGTTCCCGTACATCCTGCACCTGTCCCCTGCGGGGGCGATCGAGAGGAACATCTACGCGCTCCTGGAAAAGGCGTACATGGGGATGAAGGCGGGGAAGGTGCCGATTTTGCCCCTCTGGCTCTCGCCGACGCAGGTGAGACTCGTCCCCGTCTCGTCAGACCAGCTGGAGTACTGCAAGTCCCTGCTCTCGAGATTCGAGAGTGTGAGGGCGGACCTCGATGACACTGACGACTCGCTGAACAAGAAGATACGCAAGGCGGAGAAGGAATGGGTGCCATACATCGCTGTCGTCGGCAGGAAGGAAGTAGAGTCGGGCAAGCTCAACGTCCGCGAGAGGACCGGGAAGGAACAGACCGAGATGACGGTCGAGGAACTCCAAGCGAGGATCCTCACGGAGACGAAGGGCAGGCCGTTCAAGCCGCTGAGTCTCCCGAAGCCAATCAGTCTGAGACCAGGGTTCCGCGGATGACCTCCCGACGGCACTTCGTCTGTCAGTGATCAGAAAAAGAGGGGGGGAGGTAGATGATCGCTATCTTCTCAGGAATCCAGAAGCGTTTGGCGGTGCCGGGGGCGCGTCCCCGGAAGCCCCTCTTACCTTGACGATGCCATCCGACGGCCTCAGCGTCATCGGAAGCTGCAGGCCGGTCATGATGCACATGACCTTGATCGTGCCCTCGTTCTCGGGGTCGAAGCGCACGCCGAACTTCACCATCGCCTCTTCAGGCATTTCGCGCGTCAGGCCGTCGATGACCGCGTACGCTGTCCCGAGCTTCAGGCGAGGACCGGATGAGATGTGTATGAGCGCCCCTTTTGCTGCGCTGCAGTCGACATCGAGAAGCGGGTTGTTGAGTGTCTCGGCCACGAGCTTCTCCGACTCGTAGATCGAGTTCTCCCCGTAGAGCACGGTGGACATCCCGCCACTCTGGAACACCGCCTTGACGTCAGCGAAATCCAGGTTGATGAGTCCGGGGAGGTTGATCATCTCTGTGACGTTCTTGACGACCTCGGAGATGAGCTGGTCCATGACCGCGAACGCCTGCTCGACCGGCAGCTGAGGCACGATCTCGACGAGGCGGTTGTTGTCGAGGATGATGAGGCTGTCCGTCGCCTGACGGAGCTTCTCCAGTCCCGCCAGCGCGACCTTCTGTCTACCCTTCTCGACCTTGAAAGGCGTCGTCGCAAGCGCGACCACGATCGAGCCCGATTCCCTTGCGAGGCGGGCGACGACAGGAGCGAGTCCCGTCCCTGTCCCGCCGCCAAGACCGACGGTGATGAAAGTCAAGTCAGCACCGCCAACCAGCGCCCTCAGCTCTCTCTCCTGGAGCTGGGCCGCCCTCTCCGCGACATCGGGGTTCCCGCCAGTCCCGTAACCCCGGGTGATCCCGCCGCCAAGGAGGAACTTGCTCTCCACCTGGACGCGGTCCAGATGAACCTTGTCCGTGTTGATCACCGTCATCTCCACATCCTTGGCACCCATCTGCGAGAGGCGGTTCACGCTGTTGCACCCTGCCCCGCCGCAACCGACGACGAGGATGCGCGGCTTGCGGAAGGCGAACTCTTCAAGTTCCCGATTGCTCCTGTCGAGCAGGTTCTCCAGTCCCATCCCGTCTTCCTTCCTGCGGGTATCGGGGTGAGGCGGCGGTGAGCCCGCCTCACCTCGTGCATCCCGCACTACTTCTTTTTTGGGGGTGTCACGCGTCTCTTCTGTGGCCCTTCCCTCATTCGTCGGTCTTCTCGATGGCCTTCGTAACCCGCCTCCGGACGTATTCCCGCACCGCGTTGCGGATTGCGTCCTCGATCGAAACCGAGTCACCGCTCCGAACGAGCTGTTGCAGGTCCACCACGTTGCCCTTCGGCAGTTCGATGGTCATCTTGCGGATGTAGTCAGGCGCGAATTGCTGGTCTATGAAGCGATCTATGGCTGCTCTGATGGCGTCGGAGATGGTGGAGAACTCGCCGCTCTTCACCAGTGTCTGTAGTCTGTTGATCTTGTCCGGTGGGATTCTGATCGTCACACGTTCCGATTCCGAAGCCATTGCGGTTCCTTCGTGCGTCTGACAACTTCCGGCTATTTGTCCGACAATTGTCCTATAACACCGATACGCTATATAATACTATGTCAAAGGAGAACCGGCCTTGGGAGTCATAATATCTCCCCATAGGAATACCCCCTCGGTGCCCCGCAAGGATAGGGAGAAGGACTCCTGGGAGAGCCTCTACAGGAATGTCAAGAGCGCACGTCCCCTTGCCGGCTGCAGGGCGCTCCTCGCCTACAACACGGTCCTCGACCGCGTCGTGAAAGTCGACGAGCGGCTCCTGTCCAAGCTTCCGAAACCCTCGAAATCGCGGAGGCCACGGAGGGTCAGGGACATCCAGGACTTCGCAGATGCCCTCGCCTTCAGCATCCGCCGCAACGTCGCCGTGGAGGTCGTCTGCGAGCCGAAGGTCTTCGCCGAGATCTCGAAACTTGGTCCCTACAAAGAGCAGATCGGGGGGCAGGTGGCCATAATCGCGAACCTCCTTTCGAAGTTCCAGAGGAGCGCGGTTATCGTCCATGCGGACAGGTTCGACGCACGCGCTGCCGCCCTCTACCGCAAGACGAAGGCGCTCGTGGCCCTGCCCTCTCACGATGGAATGCGGATCATACCGGCGGAGAAGTTCGTGGAAGAGGTGGAGCCGGAGGCGCACTACATCTTCGAGTATGGCACGGGGACGGCCTTCGCGTCCGGGCGGGCCGGCAGGAAAAACAGGATGATCGCCTGCCCCACGACCCCGATCGAGTTCCAGACCGACTGGGAAGAGGTCCTGCCGGAACTCGCTCCCTTGGTGGACGTCGCATTCCTGGCGGGACTGAACCACATGGGCGACGACTACGAGGGCGCCTTCGCCCGCGTGGCCGAGCATATCAGGCTCCTGCGGCTCGGCAATCCCCGGATTACCGTCCACCTGGAGCTGACGTCGACGCAAGAACTCATGAAGCTGGAGAAAATTCTCGACATTGTCGTGAGGAAGGTCGATAGCGTCGGTCTCAACGAGGGCGAGCTGCGCGACGTGATGGATTGCCTGGGGCACAAGCCTGAGAGAGGGCCGCTCGGCCAGGTCGAGGGCATGCTGGCCCTCATGGGTCTCGGGCCGAAGAGGGTCCACTTGCACACGATGGGATATTACCTCTGCAAGGTGCGGGGAAAGGAGGAGCCGGCTCGTGATGGCATGCTGTGCGGGGCGTTGGTCGGCGCGGCAGCGGCGTTGAAGGGCGGGATACCTGGACCGAAGGACCTGGATGCTGCCTTGAGAGTGCCGGTCTCGGAGCGCGGAGTTGACATGCTGAAGGCCTTCGAGCAGGTCTGGCTGAGGCAGGACACGGACGAGCTGGCGACGAAGGGATATCTCGAGGGGTTCGGACTGGCGGCCGTGCCAACGAAGGTCGTGCCCGAGCCGAAAGGGACCGTGGGGCTGGGCGACATGGTGTCCAGCTCGTCGCTCGCCGCCGAGCTCGCGTTCAGGAATCCACGCTAGAGGTCACTCCGAGTACCTGAGCGCCGCCGCAGGCGGTGTCTTCGATGCGCGAACTGCTGGTGATGCTGTCGCCAGGACGGTCGCGACGCCTGCGATCAACGCCACGGCCGCGAGGTGCAGCCACGGTATGATGAACGGCGTGACCTCCTGGAAGAACATGGACCAGACTCTGTACGCCAGCACTATGCCGCACGCGATCCCGATGACGGAACCGAAGAGCGCGATGAAGCTGATCTCCAGCAGGAATGAGACCATGACCATCCGCTTCGTGTAGCCTATCGCCCTCAGAACGCCTATCTGCTGCCTCCTCTCCACGACCGCCCTGACCATTATCACCGCCACTCCGGCGATGCCGACAATCAAGCCGATGCCCAGGTAAGCCTGCATCAACAGGAGCACTCGGTCTGCCGTCTCGATCACCTGGCCGAGTACCTCGGCCACGATGACAGTCTCCAGCCCATAGCCGTACTCGATGAACGTGGACTTGAGCGAGTCAGCCACGAATCTCGCGCTGACCCCCGGCCTCAGCTGGAAGAAGTAAGCGGACCAGGTCATCGAGTAGTTGCCCCTGACGACCTGCTGATTGACGAAGAGGCCCATCGTTCCGGGCAGGGACTGCTGGAGTATGCCGAGTATCGTGAAGTTCTGCATCGCCCCCGTCTGGTAGGACACGACGCTGACCCTGTCGCCAACCTCCAATCTGAGCTCTCCCTCGGCCGGAGACACCTCCGTCCCGCCAGCGGCGTTCCCGTCCACGAGCGCGAGCTCGTCGCTGTCCGCCAGCGCGGTCCACGCATCGCGCGGAGTCTGGATCAGATGGTACTGTCCCCCCCTGTCATAGTAGTGATCGGCGAGCTCCCTGAAGCCGAACTCGTTCGTCGTCAGCAGGACGTTGTCCACCCCCCAGAGAGTGTAGGGTATCGTCTTGGTGTTTCCCGGCGGCAGAACCCCGACCGGCACTACCGTCGCGTTGGAGACGCTTTCGATGTACTCCGAGACGCCCGACTCCTGCATGCCCCGCGACCAGTTCGCGTCGTCGATCCTCTTGAACTCGGTCGTGTGAGCGACCAAGTCGTACCCGCCGGTCTGCTGCGGTATCTGGTTGCTGATCGCCGACCCCTGCATCCCCTGTATCATCGAGATGATGCAGATCGCGAACATGATGAGGGAGAACATCCCGAGCGTCATGCCAGTCTGGAACTTCTTGCTCATGGGATACGTGAGCGAGGTCTTCAGCACGGGGTGAGCCTTGCCCTTCGCACCGAACCTAGTAATCATGCGGAGGAACGGAGAGGAGTTGAAGACGACGATGAGCACCGCCCCGAGGACGAGAAGAAGGCCGGCGGTGACGAACGGCACGTAAATGTCGGGTTCGTTGCTCTCGACGAACTTGGGGCCGAGGACCCAGGCGATTATGCCGATGCCGCCGAGAGTGGCGGTGTAGCGCGGGTTCACGATCCTAAGCGAGCCTATCATCACTCCGAGGATCAGCAGGGGGATCGAGGCGATATTGGCTGGCGGGTAGGAGCGAAGCCAGATTGCCGCCACGCCCCCGAGAACCAGAAGGAGTGCTACGGAAGCCTCTAACAGAGTCGTCCTCCGCGGCACCGGTTCGGGCTGGCCCCTGATCGCCCGGACGATGTTCAGCCTGCTTACGAACCATGAGGTGAGAACGACCGTGAAGAAAGTGATCAGGACGCCGATGGCAAATGCGAGGACGAGGCTACTGATTTCGAAGTGGAAGGTTACGGTGAGCCCTCTATCCGAAATCGGGAACACCACCGAGAAGAAGTAGACGACGAGGGAGCCCAGACCGAGGCCCACCAGTGAGCCGAGAAAGGCGGACAGGGCGGAGAAAATCGCACCCTCGAAGAGGAAGCTCTGGGTCAGCTGGCCGCGGGTCATGCCGACCGCCCTGGAGATGCCCATCTCGCTCTTCCTCTCCTCCGCCATCATGACGAAGATGTTGATGATGAGCAGGATCCCCGCCACGATCGCGAACGCCCCCATGATGAAGAAGACCTGGGTCACGTCCTTGCTGAAGCCGCGAGCGTCGTCGAGCCCTTGCTGCTTCACCTCCGCGACACGCGGCCTCGTGGCGGGGTTCCAGCCATGCGCATCCATGATGGAGTTGATGGCCGCCGTCACCTCGGCAGTGTGCTGGATCCCGTCCTCCTCGTTCCCCGTGTTCGACACGCGGATGAAATTGATCCTTCCAGGCATCTGGAAGCGCGTCTGGGCCTCGTCGAGTCGCATGATAATGATCTGCTGCTTGTCGAGGTTTGCGGTGCCCTTGTCGCCAAGGATGTCCGCGACCGTGACGACGAACGAGGCCTGCGAGAAATACAGACGCAGCTGACTCCCGGGCGTGGCGGAGAGCTTCTCCGCGACCCTCTGGTTCGCGTACACCTGTCCCTGGACGAGATCCTGCGTCGCGACAGAGCTGCCTTCGGTCGTGATCAAGCTGCCGAATCCCGCCTCCAGCGCCGAGTCGATGCCAATCACGCTCACGGGCTCCGCCCAGAGTCCTTCCAGCTCGTTCCTGATGGTGAGCCTCTGGACGATCCCCGGCGCAATCCCGTCAATCGGCGCGTTCCTCGACGCGAGGTCCTGGCTCAGGACCGTGTAGTAGGAATCGGTGAAATTCAGGTACACTCCGGCGGACTGCGTCCCTATGACCTCGTCCACCTGGCCCCAGCGCTGCAGCACGTCCTCGGTGAATATGTACTCCAGGGTGTCGCCCACCACCATGGCCGATGATATCAGCGCCGTCCCGACCATGAGGCCCAAGACGACGATGGCGGCTCTCGTCTTCCTTCGCGCGATATTCTTCAGGGACATCCTGAGGAGGACACGCCTTCTCGCAGCTGCGATGATCACGACAGTGAAGACTACCGCAACGAGCAGGAGGGCGAGGGTCGTGTCGCGCAACGTCCCACCTACTTGGCGGCTGTGTCCTCTACTATCCTGCCGTCCCTCATCTTGAGAATCCTGTTGGCCCACTCGCTGACCGCCGGGTCGTGCGTGACTACGACGAAGGTCTGGCGGTTCCCGACGTTCAGCTGCTTGAGGAGTTGCATGATCTGGCGGGACGTGTCAGTGTCCAGGTTCCCTGTCGGCTCGTCGGCCCAGACTATCGCGGGAGAGTTGACGAGGGCGCGCGCGATCGCCGCCCGCTGCTGCTGACCCGCGCTGAGTTCCGAGGGCTTGTGCTGCTCCCACCCCTTCATGCCCATCTGCTCGATGATCATCATCGCGGTTGCCCTCGCCTGCTTAGGCGGGTGGCCGACTATCAGCAGGGGAAGCTCCACATTCTCGACCGCCGTCAGGACGGGGAGCAGGTTGTACGACTGGAAAATGAAACCCATGCGCTTGGCCCTGTATTCCGTCTTCTGCTTGTCGGTCATGGAGCTGAGCGATTTGCCGTCGACATAGACCTCGCCCGACGTGAGCTCGTCCAGGCCGGAGAAGCAGTTCAGGAGCGTCGTCTTGCCGCATCCGGACGGCCCCATTATCGCGACCATCTCGCCGGGGAGTATCTCCAGGTTGATTCCCTGGAGGGCGCGGACACTCAAAGGTCCGGATTCGTAGACCTTCTCAGCCGCGACCGCTCTCACCAAGGGCTCCGGTTTCATGGGGTCGGATTGTCTATGATGTGGTGGTTATTGAGGGTTGCGCCAAACCCTCGGCAAACATTTACTACTGGCCGGAGATAACGAGCCGTGAACCTCAGGCCGAAGTTCAGGGAAGAGCACGTCAAGGCGATAGAGGTCTTCCTCTCACATCATCTGGAGGAGAGCGGAAGGAAGGGGTTCGTTCTCGGGATGAGCGGCGGGCTCGACTCTTCCCTGGTCGCGAAGCTCTGCGCTGACGCGGTCGGTCCCGCCAAAGTCTTGGGCCTCATGCTCAACGAAGATGTCACCGACCCCGGCGACATTACAGATGTAAAAAACTGGGCAAGAACCATACATATGTTAGTGGAGGAAATCGACATCACGCCGATGGTGGATTCTTTCCGCAAGGGCCTCGGGCTCAAGCCGAGTCAGAGAAGCGCCATCGGGAACATCAAGGCCAGGGTCCGTATGATCGTCCTCTACAACACCGCCGCGGACGAGGACAGGCTCGTGATCGGGACTGGCAACAAAAGCGAGCTCCTGACCGGGTACACGACCAAGTTCGGGGATGGCGGTGCCGACTTCACGCCGCTCGGCGATCTCTACAAGGCCCAGGTCAGGGATATGGCCAAGTTCCTGAAGCTGCCGAAGCGGATCATCGAGAAGGTGCCGACCGCCGGTCTCTGGAAGGGGCAGACCGACGAGGGCGAACTCGGTATCTCCTATGATGAGCTGGACCGCATCCTCCTCGGCCTGGAACTCCAGCTCGACAAGGCAGACATCGCGCGGAAGACCGGGCTGGCTCCGAAGAAGATAGCCAAGGTGGAGCAGCTTGTCGCCCGAAGCGTTCACAAGAGGAAATTGCCGCTGATTCCCAAGCTAGGCATCAGGACGATTGGCCTTGACTGGCGCGAGTGAGGCCATCCTCTCCTCGATCAGCGAGAGCAGCTCCCTTCGCTTCTCGACGTTGAAAACTATCCTGCTCGCAGCGAAGCCGAGCACCTGCCAGAACCTCCTCGGCTTTTTTAGCTTGACCTCGACAAGCTCGAACCTGCTGCTCGTGACGAACAGAATTGACGATCGCCAGGAGAGGGCGAGCCCGATCCTCATCTCCGCGTCGTACGCCTCGACCTTCTCGATCTCCCTCAGCGGTATTACGCACTTGAAGTAGATTCCCTGTCTGAGGATGAGGCGGCTGCGCGTCAGCCAATGGGTCGTGAACATCGGCGAGATGCCGTAGACGGCGAAGAGCGTGGACAGGAGAACGATCAACAGGACGAACCAGAGCAGCAACTCTGTGGACAACGCGCGGAACATCAGGACCGTGAAGAGCATCACCATGGCGATGACGACGCTGCGCGAGATGAAGCGCGTCTTCGGGTAACGGAACACCGCAAGCTTTTCGCTCGTCTTCAAGGTCCGCCTCCTAGAGCTCCGAGACCGTGTTGATGAACTTGATCTGCTTGATGCCGCGGATTCCACGGACGGCGTGTATTATCTCCTTGAGGCGGGAGTTCACGCCCTCTGCGATGAAAACCTCCAGACAATTGACCTCGTCTAGGTGAGTGTGGAGCATCGTCCTGATCTCCTCGTAGTTGTGGCGGAGGCGGGAGAGCTGCACCTTCGGTTCATCCCTGTCGTAGAGCACAGCTAAGATCAAGGCATTTCTCCCGGAGGGCAGGCTCCACTCCTCCGTGTCGACGAAGTCCTTCATCGCTTCCCTGAAAGCCTCGGACCTGGAGGAATAGCCGCGCCTCTTCATCGCCTCCTCAAACTTCTTCAGGATCGGTTCGCCCACTGACAAGCTTATTATCGGCATGCTGACCGTTATTAATCAACCGCCAACCCGTATTTGATTCTTATTAAACAAATCGGAAGATGTAAATAAGGCCGAGGGCCACTGCGAGCCCGGACATGGCTCTGCCCGACCCTTACGTCCTCGCATTCTGGGGCCTCGTGACGTTCGTTGCCCCCATGGTCATGTTGTTCGTCCCGTTCCTGAAGGGGCGCCTGAGCGAGGACACCATGCACCTGATGCTCGGTTTCTCTGCAGGTCTCCTCGGTGGTATCACGTTCATCGACATACTGCCGGAAGCTTTCGACCATGCGAAGGAGGTCGGCGTCTCATCGATGTACGTCTCGGGGGGCGTGGCTGTCGGGTTGTTTCTTCTTTTCGCCGTCGAAAGACACATGCTCGTCAACGAGAGGAAGCGTTCGCGCGTCCACATGGAGAATGGCAGAGAGATCGCTCCTCTGGGGACTCTTGCGGTGAGCGCCCTCACGATACACGGAATCGTTGACGGTTTCGTCATTCCGATTGGTTTCTCTGGGGGTGCGGAGGTGGGTTTGATAATCACCCTCGCGGTCGCCCTTCACCAGATACCCGATTCCTTCTCAGCGGCCACAATCGCTTTGACAGCCGGCTACAAGAGGAGCAGGATTGCCCTCTTCGTCATAATCACAGCCCTCGACACTCCGATAGGCATCGTTGTGGGCTACGCGTTCCTGGGGGCTGGCGCATGGATGATCCCGTTCGGCCTCGGGCTGTCTGCGGGGACGTTCATCTTCGTTTCGGCTGCCGACCTCATCCCGGAGCTGCAGCACCGTTCGTCCAGCGCGTGGGTCACTGTCTCCATAGTCTTTGGGTTCATTTTCGTGATGGTCTTGAACACATGGGTGCGGGTCTAATTCCATCCCAATTCAATTCATCGCGCAATATAATAATGCCCTACCTTTCAGATTCTTGCATTCTCCACGCGTCGTGAGAAAGCTATTAGTATAGACCCCTCGATACCGCCGCTCGCCTCTGTCTGCTTGCCATGTCTAAATCCAGGAGAGGTAGCCCTTTCGGCTTCTAAGGGGGAGTAAGAGATGGAAGAAAGCGTCTTCCAGCCGTATCTTCGTTCCCATCCGACGTTCAGAATGGACCGGGAGATACTCAGGCCGTCGTACATCCCGGGCAAGTTGCCACACCGGCAACATCAGATAGACCAGCTAGCGCAGGTGCTGGTCCCCGCCCTGAGGCACCAGCAGCCCTCCAACGTCCTCATCTTCGGAAAGACCGGGACCGGCAAGACTGCCGTGGTCAAGTACATCGAGCAGGAGTTCAAGAAGGCGGACGCGTCCGGCACCGCGGATTTCCTCTACATGAACTGCGAGTTGGTGGACACGGCGTACGGCGTCCTGCAGAGCGTCGGCAACAGGTTCATCGAGAATCTCGACCAGCGCATCCCGTTCACCGGCCTCTCGACGGACCGCGTCTACAGCATGCTCGTGGAGAAGCTGGACGAGAAGAAGCGCGTCGTCATCATCGCCCTCGACGAGATAGACAAGATAGTCTACAAGAGCGGCGACGACTTCCTCTACCAGATTCTGAAGATAAACGACGACACCAAGAACGCGAAGGTCAGCATCATCGGGATCAGCAACGACCTGAAGTTCACGGAGTCCCTCGACCCGCGTGTGCGTAGCAGGCTGAGCGACGAGAAGATGGTTTTCCCGCCGTATAATGCGGACGAGCTCAAGGACATCCTGGAGCAGAGAACCAAGCTAGCGTTCGACAACGGGGTCGCCAGCGACTCCGTCATATCCCTGATCGCCGCGCTGGCCGCGCAGGAGCACGGAGACGCCAGGAGGGCGCTCGACCTGCTCAGGGTCGCGGCGGAGCTCGCCGATAGATCCGGCTCCAGCACGATCACCGAGCAGCACGTCCAGACGGCCAGGAACAAGATCGACCTGGACACGGTCGTGGAGGCGGTGAAATCCCTCCCGACGCAGAGCAAGGTCATACTCCTGGGGCTGCTGCTCAACGAGGAAGCTGGCAACCCCAAGCTGACGACGGGCGAGGTCTACACGACCTACTGCAACCTTTGCGGGAGGGCGGGCCTGCCCAGGCTCACGGGGAGGCGCGTCACCGACCTGATCTCCGAGCTCGACATGCTCGGCTTGGTCCATGCGCGGGTGAAGTCGTTCGGGCGCGGCGGGAGGACCAAGGAAATCGAGGCGAGCGTCCCGGCAATGGATGTGCTGAGAATCCTCGAGAGGGACGAATTCCTGGCGGGGCTTAAGGGCTATAGGATCAGGCTCCAGACGACGCTGGATTGATCGGCCGGCGGCTACTTCTCCTTACCGCCACCCTCGAAGTCGGCCTTCACGCCATCTTCTTGGGCGACTTCATCGGGCGAATCCCTTTTCACTTCGTCGTCCCCGGTCTTCCGTTTCTTGGCGTCGGATGAGATCGGCTTCTTTCCCTCCTCCTCTTCTGCGCCCTCTTCAGCTCCCGCCTTCTTCTTCTTGGCGAGTAGGGTGGTCGATATGTCGATCAGTATCGGAGAGAGGATTATCAGGAGAAGCGCAAACAAGAGCGAGTCCCAGCTGTTCTTGGGTGCACTCAAGTCACCCCATCCGTGACAGCAAGAGGTCGGCGAGGGGGCCAAGGTCAGCTTGAGGAGCCCAAACCAAGGCAGTTCGCCCCTAGCCTTGCCGATTACATCCTTCTGAAGGACCGGTGTTCTGTCATACGTGCGCCCGTTGTTATCTCCAAGCGTCACGTAACCGTCGTGGGGGTGTTCGGGAGTGTTCAGGAAGCTCGTCCTGAGGTTGAAGGTCATATTCATGTCGCCCCGCCACCCTGACTGTGCCAGCCAGATTGTGCCGTTCAGTCCGTAAGGGGATCTCACCGCGGAGCCGTCCGCATAGAACCCGCCCCATAGGACATTCAGGGTAAGGTTCGCCAGGTCCGGTATGTCGAAGGCCTTTCGCGTGGCGTTGTAGTTCATCCAGAAAATCGCACGGTGGATCACCGGCGTCGGGTCGTTTTCCCTGTTGAAGATTATCACGTCGCCGTAGTTGTTGTAGGTCATGTGGCCGGTCGCCTTGCCCTCGACCCATGTTGTCACGTCAGACCTCAGGGGCGCTGCCTGCACGAGGACCAAGTCTCCCGTGTCGATCACACCTATGTAACTGATATCGTTGCGATGCTGCATGCTGCTGCTCTCGACAACGACCATCGGCGGCCAGACCCTCGTGTATGCGAATATCGCGCCAAGCACAATCAGCACGATCAAGACGGCGACGCCGACGTCTCGCCCCAGGAAGAGCAGCGATCTCTTGATGTTCCTCGGCTCACTCGGTTCCTCTTTGTCCGTCTTCAGGAGCCTCCCACACCTCGGGCAGTACTTCGTCACCGTCTCGACTTTCGTGCCGCAATGCTGGCACGACAGCCCGTCCGAGTCTTCGGCAGGCTCGTCCACGCTCTTCTTTGGCGGCCTATCTCCGGGAACCATGACAACACGACGATTGACCGGATTGTATTAATCTTTGCCGCACCCTCGCGGCGGCAGTCCTAGAATTCCTTCACCGCAACGGTGCCGGTCGAGAGGTTCACGATCGGGACTCTGGCGGGGACAGGCTCCAGGTTCCTCATCTTCTGATATGAAGTCTGCGATTGCCACGCGGACGAGTTGATCAACGTGACGCCGCGGTACTCGCTCACGCCCACGCCGTGGACATGGCCCGTCAGGAATATGTCCGGCACCTCGTCGATGACAAGCAGGTCCTGCGCCTCCGGGGCTATCGGCGTCCTCCCGCCATAGATCGGCGCGAGGTGCCGCATGCGCAGCATCTCCCTCATCGCGTCCAGCGGCCTTGCATAGCTCAGGCTCGGAATCGCGCTGACCAGGTCGTCCATGCTCCGTCCGTGGTACGCGAGGATGCGGACCCCGTGGATTCTCAGGAGGCAGGGGTTGCCGACGCACAGGACGTTCGAGGGGAAGAGCTTGCGGACCCCCTCGGTCAGAGCTGGCTGAGGCTCGGCTGGCCTCACCGCGTCGTGGTTGCCGGGAATCATGACTATTCTCAGGCGGGTCGGCAGCGCGGAGATGAGCTCGGCGAACGCCTCGTACTGCGCGTAGATGTCGTCGATGGCCAGGTCCTCGTCCTGTCTCGGGTAGACTCCGATGCCGTCGACTAGATCGCCGCCGACGACGACGTACTTGATCGAACGCGCCACCTCGTCCCCGTCCGATATCCAAGTCTGGAACTTGCGCCACCTCTCGTCCAGGAACGATTTGCTGCCGACATGTGTGTCGGAGAGAAAGGCGATGCTCACATTGTCCGCCGATCGGGGGAAGTGATGGTTCACAGGTATGTCCGGCTCGATGAAATTCGTCGCCACGAAGAGTCCTTTGCTGTTGACCGTCCCGACGACGCCGATGACCTGATCAGTCACGACGGGCGCCTGGGCAAGAGGGGTCGAGGCCGGGAAGAGCACGGAGATTTTGTCAGTCTCGTCCTCAAGGACAACCATCTTGTGCCCGTTCTTCGTGACCCTCGCGTCCGCAACCATCCCAATCACGCTGACCTCGCGCGTCAGCCGCTTCGCCTTCGCGATGTCGACAAGGGAAGGCAAATCCTTCCTCTGCCTGAGCATGCCCGAGAGCACCTTGAAGCGGTTCAGGAAGTACTTCGAGAAGTCATCGAGCGTCCCTTCGCACGTCGAGCGCCCGGTGATGTCCCTCAGGACGACGAGATCGTCCTCGTAGTTGGTCGCGGGCTCCGCGGTGCGTGCGACCGTCTTCATGGCGGGCCCGAGGAACCGCGAACCATCGGTGAGTTCCGTCCTTGGCGCCAGAGCCATCGGCCTCCCGGTGACCCTCAGCCTTGCGGCAGCGTCCATCGCGAGCCTCTCCGCCTCCATGATGTGCTGAAGCGTGATGACCAGCGGCACCTGCTGCATCCCGTCGATGACGTGCGTTAGGTGATCCACGGGATTGGTCTGGCGGAGGAGGTAATCCGCCGCATCGGGCGTGATGAGGGTGCCCCTCTTCGCTAATAACTCCAAAAGCTTCTGCCGCATCCGACCGTGGTCAACGACTTACAGACGTTAATAAGTTTCGTGCAACCGGTCGTCGCACAAGAGACTTCAAGCCAGGGAGGCGAATGCGAGTTGTGTGACCCGAGTCCACATCGAGGTGCCGGTCAAACCGACGGAGAACGTGGCGAAGGTGAAAGCCGCCGTCCTCAATGTCTTCCCTGACGCTGCCTTCGTCGAATCCGAAGGCGCCCTGACCGCCGAGGCGGTCTCGCTGGACAGGCTGAGGGAGCTGTTCCGCACGCAGAGGATCAGGGATACTGCGAGAAGCGTGCTTCGAGGCTCCCGGAACGGGATTGAGATCCGCTTATCGCTCAACAAGCAAGCCGCTTTCGTGGGGAGAGTGAATTTCGCGCCCCCATCGCCGATGGGGCATATCGAGGTCACGATCGCGGACGAGGACCCCGAGTCGATCATCGGTTTTCTCACTGGGAAAGCCGGCACGAAATATGATGCGTCGAAAATCAGGGAGCGAGACTAGCGTTCTCTTCCACAATTCGCGCATTTGAGCTTGCCTTCGGCGTACAGAGACTCTGACCAGCCACAATATGGACAGGTTGCGGCGAACGACGGAGATGGCGGGTAGGTTGGAGGCGGGGATTCGACCCGCGCAATGGGAGTCTGTCTGCCGAGCCTCTCGCGCACGATGTTCACGAAGTAGATGCAGTAGTAGACGAAGAATCCTGATCCGACCGCCATCACGGCCCATGTCACCAGCGCAATGAGAATCAGGATGGACATGTCATCCTGCACGAGCACCGCCGCGCCGGAGAACATGTTGACGGTGAAGTGCAGCAGGATCGACGCGAGCAGCCCGCCGCGCAGGTAGGCGTAGGCCAGCGCGAGACCCGCGATGAACGTCGGCAGCAGCTTCCACGCCCCATAGTTCGAGTGCGCGGCAGAGAAGAAGATGGATGACAATATCGCCAGAACGAACGAGGAAGCGAAGACATATCTGGGTGATTTTCTTTCAACCGTTCCCCCCCAGAGGTACTTGAATGACCCCAGGAAATAGGACCTCTGCTTCTTCTCGTCCCATGAGACAGGCGTGCCGCCGCCGTAGAGCCTCGCGGTGCGGATGACTATTGAGCCCAAGAACATCGGCAGGCCGATCAGGACCACGCGCGACACAATCTCCTCATAGACGGGAGCCTCGGCGAAGCTGAAGAGCAGCAGCCACGGCTCCGTCGGCTCGCCGGGAGGCCCCGTAATCGGAACGCCGGACAGGGACACCAGCATCACGTACACGAACTGGAAGAACTGCACTGCAAGGAAGAGCTGGGCGACCATCGTCCAGCGATTCTTGCTTCGGAGCCGCGGCAACAGGGATGTCAGCGGGGCCGAGAGCAGACGAACGACGTTCTTCCCGTCCGAGAGCGCGAACCAACAATGAATCAGCAGAAGCACAACGAATATCACGATGAAGTAGAGAGTGACCGCCACGGCCCCGTCGATCCAGAACACCACCGCCAGCTGGGGGAATATGGTCAGCATCGGCCAGGAGGTCAGCTGTCCTGCCTGGAGTGCTGGGAATATCAGAACCAGGCATGAGTAGACCAGGGCCACGAGACAGATGGCGAAAATGAGGAACATCAGGATCATGCCTAGTTGCCATAGGACGCTGAGCGCGTCCGCATAAGCCCGCCTTGGCGATGGCGGCGACAGAAGAACCGGCGTGGGGAACCCGCAGACGGGGCAGTTCCACATGCTGTGTTGCGTTCCGCACTGGGGGCATGTAACGACTGCCTGACCCCACGCGACGGGCAGGCCGCAGTTGGGGCAGTAGGGGCCGGGTGACTCGATTGCGCAGCGAGGGCAGCGCATATCCTTTCTCTAATCCCCTGAGACATATAACAGCCTACCGGAATGCACGCTGGATTCGACTGGGCAGAGTCGTGCGCGGGGAGGGGATACCTTTAAAGCTCGACGCAATCCTCTCGATTTCCCCTGAGCTGGGTGGTCTGGCTCGGGCTCCACCGAACTGGGAGGACAACCAATGGAAGAGAGAAAGGACAGAAGGGACGACAAGCTGGAGTTCGAGACTGTGAAGGCGGAGAAGATAGACTTCGGGCGCAACAACTTCTTGGAGGTCGCTCGCAAGAGGGCGATAACGCCCGAGGGCACTAACGAGTTCATCTCCGTCTCGCGCGGGTACTATCTGCCTGACAAGTCGGAGAGGTTCAAACGCTCGCTCACGATCCCCGACGACCCGAAGATCAAGGACTTCGTCGCAGAGAAGATCAAGACGCTCTGAGCGAATCACCGACTGCGGGCGCCATCGCGGTCCAGATCATCCGAAGATGAAACCGACCCCGGAGTCGACCTCGTCGCTTTCCTTCTTGAACCGCTGGTAGGCGTCGGCCGACTGCTCGCCTTCGAGAACCTTCGCTAGATCCTTGAAAAGCTCCTTGGACCTCTTGACCGCGTTTTCCTCGCCCTCGATGAGTATGAGCAGCCCCAGGTCCTTGAGGCCGAGCGCGGAGCACTCGCGCAGGACGATGCTCTGGCGGCTGACGATGTCGTCCTTCAGAATCTCGTCCACTTTGTTACGCTTGTCCGGGAGCACGCTGAAGATGGCGTACATCTGGACGCATGATGCCAGGTCGCCGGATAAAGCATGCGGTCGGGCCTAGTCCGTGCGCTATCCTGAATTCACTTTC
>JAFNFQ010000028.1 GCA_017885655.1 Methanobacteriota archaeon
CGCGATCTCGCTCTTGTTGAACTCCGTCCCCGGCTCGTCCAGGAGGAAATCCACCACCCTGACAAGCTCGCTTGAAGTGAACAGGTCCTTCAGCATGCTTCTTGCCCCCGCCCGTCTGATTCTCTCATCGTGTAAACTACATTTACACGAGACTACTTATTAGTTTCGAGCAGAGTATTCACGCCGAACGCAGAATCGTCACTCGATGACATGGTTTATCCTGTCTCGGATTCGGTCCATGTTGGCTTTGCAGAATGCACACATCTCACGGATCAGCAAGACCGTGTTCTGATTCAGCGATATCGCGATGCCGTAGTGGGTCTGCCTGCCTGAGGCTGTCAGCCTTCGGAGTAGTCGGTCCAATCCTACTTTGCCAGTAGGCCTCTCACCAGGCTTTCAAGCCTGTTGTCGCAAGTGCCAACGAAGTGCTGAAATTCCTTCGCATCATGATTCCTGAAGACAATCGATAGGCCCATTTCGGATTCTGGTCTGGCTATAGACGGCTCTACATAGATTTCGAAGTAGTCTGGACTGTCGATCTTTGAGTCTGCAGAGATCAGACGGGCAGTGAACAATGACATGTCCTTTCCATAACTCTTGGCTGCAAGTTTCAAAAGGGCGGCATTCTTGCACGATTCGCGCATGGCAATTGACGCCTTTCGCGTGAGAATCCTATATCGCGCTTGCAGTTCATGAAAGTGGATTCTCTTATACGATACGAGATCTTCCGAGACTAGCATGTCAAGGATCTCGCGGAGCCTTTCGCAATTCGAGCTGGAATCGCCTCCAGATATCCCGATGAATTGCCGCTCCGTATTTACGTCTACTAGATAATGTTCCTTCCTTGCAATGGGTCCTGATGCAGCAAGGCCCATCGACAGCGGCCCCAATGGAGGCTCGGGCGGCAGTTGCTGGAGAAGTTGGTAGCCGAGATTGATAAGGCATTTCGCAAGCCCACGCAGATCAAGAGGGAATACGATGTAATCGAATCTCGCACTGGACCGTGACGAAATTATCTCAATCTTGAAATCCGAAGCGGGCTTCTGCTTCAATTCGCGTTTCATCGTGTCACTTGGCCTCTCAGGCAAGGTTCATCACTCTCCGAAACGATGTTGCTTTCACAGCTCGCTCCGCTCTCCGCCGGACCTGGGTCATTCGCCGCGAACGGATGATACGTTGGCGGACTGACGGGCTCTGATGTCAGACCACGATTGGAACGCTCATCGATCCTGGTCCACGTCGAAGCCGTTGGCTCATTGAAGTAGATTACATGAGTATTCGGAAGAGATGGCCTTCTCGGGAGGACCTCATCTTCAGAAGGTCCGAGCAGCTCCGGCCTGAACAATCTGGGAAGCGGGAATGGCTGCCCCAATCCCAAGCCTTCATCTCTTCTTATTTCACTTTCCAGTTGTCCCATTGCCATGACGTCTGCAAGGTAGACTACCGCCTTTCCTCTAGGATCCGTTTTATTGAGTTGGTAATAGTCACACTTGCCCACCCTATCCCTCATGACGAGCATTCCATCTCTCAAGAGCTTCCGAACGTGGATATAGACTGCCCTTTTCGAGACCCTGGTGATTCTCACGATCTCGGGCACTGAAAGAATCTCGTCTGGATTCTCTGCAAATGCTTCTACCACAGCCACCCTTGGTGATGTCCCAAGGAGCCTCGTTAGTATCCCCATGTTATCACCTTTTAGAGAGCGATGCAAGTATAAAAAGTATCCTTTATGCGTATCAGGAAAGTTCGCTACCCCGTTTGTGAAGCTTATAAAGCGAGAGTGGGATAGGAGCCCCCGTGGTCGGCGATTCCGTTGCGGAGATCGTTCAAGGCCTGGCTGACGACGAGAAGACCCTGCTGGAGGAGCTGCCCAGAATAGCGAAATCTGATCGCAACAATACATTCTTTGAATCGCAGATTAAGAGGCGCAAGAAGTGTTTCGAGATAGAAGTTAGGGACGTTCTGAAGGCTTTGAGCAATAGGGGATTGGTCTCTTTCGTTGGTGGAAGCCGATGGCGAACTACGGCGCTTGGAAGAAAAGTCTCACATGCTGTGTTCGATGATATGATGTCCAAGAAATACCCATTCTTGACTATTCGGAAGTAGACGCATGCAGCTATCCCAGCAGGCTTTCTCTGCTATGCGTCTTCTTGTTGAAGCCACTGCGGCACTCTGATGGAGCGACTGCGATGAAACCAAGTCTTTGCGCAGAATTCTTGCCTGCTCCTGAACGGCGCTCCCCACCTTTCACCGTATCCTCACAACCGCATCCGTGCGACAAGGACCGGCGGTATCTCCCTGTAGTTCCCCCATCCGAGCGGCCTCTTCGCCTCCGCCCTCTCGTCGAACACGGGCTCCTCCAGCCCGTCCAGGACGAACCCCGCCTCGAGGTATGAACCGAAGAACAACATGTCATGATTGATTATTGTGCTTCGACAGTGATTGTAACTCAGCTTGTCCGTCTAGAATGTGCATGCATCAGGCGCAATCATGCAGGCTTCTTTCCACGAGGCGTGACCTGCCCATCCTCACCGGAAGAGCCAGTCTTGCCGCTGGCCGGCGCTCTCCTCCGTCGCCGCGCGAGTAGCAGGATCAGCAGTGTGCCCACCAGGATGGCGACAATCAGCCACACGCGCCAGTCCTGCAGAAAGCCTCCGACATTGTCGGTCGGTCCGGAGTATCTGAAAGTCCCGCTCGCAGAGCCCCAGTTACCCGCGTCATCCCAAGCCAGCACGACATACGAGTAGTCGCCCCCGGTCTGTGAGACGAAATTGACGTAGCAATGCCATGAGGCGTCGCATGTCATGGTCAGGTTCTGAGTCGTGCCGTCCGGGGCGGTGATGTTCACGCGGACTCCCGCCACTCCGACGTCGTCAGATGCGCTCGCAGTGATGTTGACGTAGCTGCCGATGGCCTGCGGGTCAGGGGAATCGCTGGCCTGGACCAATGGATGCGTGTGGTCAGGCGGGATGACGATGGTGAACTGACCGGCGGTACTCGCCCAGTTGTCGGACGTGTCGTTCGCCCAGACAACGTAGTCATAGGTGCCGAGGGCGGTAAACGTCGCATTGTATGACCATAAAGAGGTCGTTGGCTCATGGACCATGGAGTGATTGCCGAGATCGCTACCGCCGGGATCGCTGATGCACACTAAGACGCTTGAAACGTCTCTGTTGTCCGTGGCGGTGACGTTGATCCACACTCTTCTTCCCGTGATCTGCGGGTCGGGAGCGTCAACGGCGGTCAACGTCGGGGGCGTGACATCAGGCGGCAGAACGACGGTGAAGGTCCCTGAGTCGTGGCCCCAGTTCAGGAATATGTCGCCCGCCCATACGGTGTAGCTGTAGGTCCCGGTGTCAGAGAAGATGAGGCCGACCTCCCACTTGCCGCTCGACGCGAGGTACGTCATGGTATGGTTGCCTATCAGGGCTGCAGACGGGTCCCTCACCTCGAGCGTCACCGCTTCCAGGGCGGCGTTTTCCTCGACGGAGGCATTGAACACGATTGTGGCCCCCGTGATGACCGGATCGGGGCCGTCGGCGGCGGAGACCGTCGGCGGGACCTCGTCCTTCCCGTCCCATCGCCACACCCTGGGGACGAGCCCCAGCCAGGCGTCCTCCCCGCTTATCGTGTACACGTAGCCTCCGTGAGACGCCACGGAGTTCCTGCCGATGCCCGTCTCCGGGAGGGTGGGCCCCTTGCACCAGAGGTCGCGGTCCGGGAGGTACACCTCCACGGGGAGGCTGGCGGCGTCGTGACCGCCCACGACGACTATCTCGTCGTCCACCACCGCGGCATCGAAGCTGGCCCGGGAGTCCTTCAGCGGTGCGACGGCTGTCCATGTATTCGTCGCAGGGTCGTACCTCTCCACGCTTGCCAGGATCCTCGACCAGCCGAAGCCGGTGACGCCGGCGATCGCGTACAACGACCCGTTCAGTGTGACCATCGAGTGGTCCTTCCTGGGAACGGTCATCGGCGCGACGCGCCACCACGTGTTGTTGGCGGGATTGTACGCCTCGACGACGTTTATCGACGTGCTGTCGCCGCTCACCCATCCGCCGGAGAGGTACAGGATCCCGTTGACCTGCCCGACGGCGTAGTCGAGCCTGCCGGTCGGCGGGTACGGCACATCGATGAAGAGACCGGTCGTGATGTTGTAGTACAAGGCGTCGGCCCATGAGTTGACGATGTACATCCTGTCCCCGATGAGCGTGCTGTCGATGCGGTCGCTCAGGGAAGGGGCTCCTTTGTCGAACCAGGTGTCATTCCCTGGATAGTAGACTTGGACCCTCTTGCCTATCGCGTAGATGGCGTCGCCGTATGCCTGGGCGGTGCCCCGCTGGGCCACGGGGATAGGAGCGCGCGCCTCCCATTCCCAGGGGCTGCCCGCCTCCGCCCTGGGGACGAGGGGAGAGATGGAGAACAACGTAGCCGAGACGAGCAACAGCGTCACAGTTATCGTGACATGTCTGCGTCCGAAGTCACACACCGACTCAAGCCCCCTTGACACGGATTGACCGCGCACGATTCCACTCAAGCCCTCACCAGCGTCCTCGGTGCCCTCAATAGAGTCTGGATATTCAATGTTTTCCTCATGGGCTCGGATAGAAAGCGTTCCCCGCCTTGCGTCCAGCCTGCAGGGTCTTCTGGGCCGGAGGGACTGATGAATGACGGTTTGGACTTTTCCCGCCGATTCCTACGATCGTATCTGGGCGACAAGGGCCAGCGGCATCTCCCTGTGGTTCCCCCAGCCGAGCAGCCTCTCCTCCGACGGGGCGACGAGGAGGCTGTGGAACTCGTTCCCCTCGCCCATCCTCCCGTCCCAGAAGTCCGCGTTCCGGTCCCAGACCTCCCTGGTCTCCCTGCTCAGGTCTCTTGAATCACCAAGCGACCCCTTCGCGCTCATGTGCATCAGCGCGGCGGGAACGGATGGATGGGAATTAAGACTGTTGCCGGTCCTTGAAAGGAGTCGGTATCGATGAAACCTGAGGTCGGAGACGTCCGCCCAGGTCACGATGCCTCCGACCTTCCCGCCGATCCTCACGAGCACGGCCTGGCGGTGGAGGAGCAGCATCTTTAGGATCCCTGCGCTCTCGCTCTCGTCCACGACGGGGGATGGCGGGCGCATGAAGTCCCTCACGGGCCTGTTCGCCATCTGGGCTTGGTCTTCTCCTCCCGCCCCCTTTTCAGGGGGGATATTCAGCTTCCCGATGGACGCCAAGTTTCTAATCCGTGCATAGTATTCCCATGGGCAAGAGAAGTGAGGAAATGGTAGAAAATTGGCCGGATATCTTCGGTGATAAGGACGAGGGCTTTGGCAAGGCGCAATTCTTATCCGAGGCCGAGTGGCGCACGTATCTCAAGAGAGCACCGGTCCGCTACCCACGTCGGAATCGAGTGCCCGACCCAATATGCGAGGTCTGCGGTAAACCGGCTTCGGATTCGAATCCGCTGACGCTGGCCCACCGCATTCCCTTCGTGAATGGAGTCCGCTACTTTGCACTGACGCCGGACTTCCTCGATGAAGAGCATAATACGGCCTGGGCCCATAAATCGGGATGCAACAAGACACTCAAAATGGGCTTCGAAAAATCGCTCCAGCGCCTGCGGCAGCTAAGTATCAAAACTTTGCCCGCGTTTCTCCCGCGTACTGTCCTCGACGCTTGGCGGTAAAACCGCGAGACATGCTCTCAGCCATGACCGCAAAGTCCTGTCAGATTCCTCCCGTCAAAATCCACGGTAGGAAAGACTTTCAGAAGTATCGACCGATGACTTCCTTCGTCTTGCCGAGGTCGCATCCAGTGTCTATGTAGAGAGCGCCTATCACCGCCTCGATTGTTGTCGCGAGGATGCTCTCCTCTTTCTCAAGCTTACCTTTCTTCTCTGATCCTCCGAATCTGATGAAACGCCAAAGTTCTCGCTTCTCAGCTACTTTTGCGATCGTGCTGTCCTTTTCCCGCTCTATCTTCTCCTTCGTGATATCCTCCGCAGTCTTCTGACCGGAATGGAATATGCTGTCTGCCAGTACGACCTTAAGGACCGCATCGCCCAGGGTCGCGAGGGGCCTCTGGTCCTCGGTGACTGTCTTCGTTCTATCCTTCTCCTCCTTCGCGAATCCCTTCCGCGTGAACGCACGAATCAACATCCCGACGTTGCTGAAGCGGTAGCCAAGAATCTTTCCTTCATCGTTTGCCTCGAGTATCTCTTTGACAACATCTTGGTCGTCCATTTGAATCCCTCTTACTCTATGAAGACGTTCATGGATATGAACCCTCCATCCTACCACCTTAGTCGACTTCCAGTTCCTTGATCACTTGCCGAATCCGAATTCGTGATTGCAGTCAAGGAAATGCCACATGGGGTCGTTTCCGATGACGAGGCAGCCGCCGAGCCACTCCCTGAAGATTCTTTCACTCTTAAAAGCCCATGATATTAAATAAACTTGATTTACATGCAAAACTTTACATACTGCATTCACTATAACTTATTGCGAGGTATCAATCATGACGAATATCGTTCGGAAAGACGGGCTGGCGGTGAAAATGGCCAAGAAAGATATGCGCGTGAGCGTGGAGTCAAAGGTCGAGCTGCTGCTAAGTGAGAACCCCGAGGATGCATACACCATCAATGGCATCCTTATCGAAGCGTTTGGAGTGGATGCCAAGGATTTGCACGGGCCATGGAGTCAGTGGCCCGGCAAGCTCCCGACTTTGTACGGTCGCGTGAGGAGAACGCTCGATCGTCTAGTCGTGGCGGGCAAGGTGACTAAAGCCAAGAATGGCCCGGCTTCATTTTGGGCTTGGAAGGAAATGTGAATTGACAATGGCGCAAGATGGATTGAAGCAAGACCGACCCAGAAGCTGCTGAGAATCCCGTTTGCAGGTCGCGGAATTCAGGGGTGAGCTGACTGAAGATTATGGCATTTTCTGACTGGCGCGTCCAAGATCTTGAGACCCCAGTACTTGCAGCTTCACTTGTCAAGCCAGATGTCGTCATCTATGCAGGGGATGATATTGAACGATTCGGTCCAATGGAGAATGAAGGTCCGAATATCTTCGCTGAGATAGCAGAGTATTCGAAATATGGCGTCTTTGCGGTCATAGGCAATGATGACCTGCTTGTGGCCAAAAACGAAACCGGGAGTGTTGCGGAACCCCCGCTACGCTCGTCCCCTAAGGAAGTACTGCAAGCAGAGCGTGTGCACGATCTTCACGCGAAGCCGCGAAAGATCGGCAACGTCGGGTTCATCGGTCTGGAAGGGGGTACAACGGAAATCGATTTGCCAATTGGATATTGTATCAGCCCCGCGACAATCAAGACGCACCTCAAGGACCAACTAGCTTCACTACGGGGAATTAGCAAGGTGATCTTACTTTCACATAATCCTCCGCTCGGCGTTTTAGATGAGGCCATCAGCTTTGGCCATAGAAGCATCGGCTCAAAGGTTCTGAGAGACTTTATTCTCCGAAACAAGAAGATCAGACTAAACGTGTGCGGCCATGTCCACAGTCACGGAGGAATGACGCAAGAACTCGGCCAGTGCCAAGTGGTGAACGTGGCGAGCCATGATAATCCCGGCGCAAGCGGGAATATCGGGTTAATCACCCTTGAAGATGATATGATTGAGGTGGAGTGGTACACCGATGAATTGAATTCGCTGCCTCAAGTTGGCTTCAACAGGCTTCGCCAACTGAGAGAGCTGGGCATCAAGACGCTCAATGATCTTGAGAGGACCTCTGATGAAATGCTGATGCGTCTGCCAGGAACGGGCCGTTGGCAAATCAGACAGATGAGAATCGCGACAAGAGTTCAGAAGGAAGGAAGAATCATCATCACTGAGCCGCTCACCTTGCCGCCGAAGCATTTCTACTGCGATATTGAGACCGATCTATCCCAGTCCGTAATATGGATTATCGGGATCTACAATCCTGCAAAGAGGGAATTCAGGCAATTCGCGATTGAGAGGCCGAATGCCGAGAGGAGGAACCTCGCGGATCTCGTTTCGTATCTGGAACACAATGGTTCTCCGGCAATGATTAGCTACAGTGGATGTAAGTTCGAAGAACGGACACTCAGAAATCGCTTCGCTGCATTGGGGATGCCAAGCATGGGGGAATCAATCAAAGATGTAGACCTCGGAATATGGGTCCAGACTCGAGTGTTCGGCAAATTCAAAGGTCATAGATTGAAGGAACTCGGTGCAGCACTAGGTTTTGAATTCAAACACCCGGACATGAATGGATTTGACGTCGGAATGATGTTCACTTCGTATGCAAAGAAACCTGAGCGTCTGCCCATGAGAAAGATCTTGGAATACAACAGAGATGATGTCATGGCCATCCCGTTCATCGTTCAAAGAATCAACGAAATCTACCATGGTGACAATAGCCGTGGATGAATCTACACCAATCATGCACTATCGAGTATGCTTGAATCATGCGCAGTGAAGATTCCGGATACTATTCCGTATCGAACTCAATCCGCAACCGGACAAACGCACTTCCCGACTTCAGCGTCCTGTTATGAACTCATAAGCCTTCTCAAGCGCGGGCGCGAATATGGACATATTGAAATCCTTCGAGGGAATGACAACACCCCAGGAATCCTGAGCCCATTTCATAATGTCGTCTGGTACGAGGCCCAAGTCAGCGGCCGTCGGTTTCTCCTTTGCCTTGAACGCAAACACAACCTTCTCTGCATAGTAATCCAAGCTAATCCAGAATACGCGGAAAAACCCGCGTTTCCATGCTACCTGGCCTTTCTGAAAGCTCTTCTTGAGATCCCAGCCCTTTCCAGCCAACATGCCATCGATTGCCTGCTCCATTGCCATGCCTATCTCCAGCTTTTTATCCGACATGTCGCGCTTGGCCTTGTAGCTAGCCCAGTCCCATTTTTCCTGACTTCGCGAAATGGTCACGCCGGGTTCCTCGACTTCTTCGACTTCCGTTACCACGAAGACTTCGTTTCCCGCCCTGTAGCGATTGATGGATAGGAAGTCAACATCATACGCGATGTCTTCACTCATTCTCAGAAGTTCAATATCAAACGACGGCGCAACAAGAATGATCCGAGGAGTGGTGTCCATTTTGTCCAAATCTACGCTTTTGGCTTGGAGTTCCTCTTGCTTGCCTGTCGCCTTTGACATGATGAAGTCAGGATTCTTCTTCGCCCACCGGGCGTATCTCAGGATTTGAGGTATCACGGATTCATCGCAATGGGTGTTCTTGAGCTCGACTATGGCCACTTGGCCTTGTCCCTCAGTGTCCAAGGCGATCATGTCTATCGTTCCCTCCTTGGAACCGGTCTGGACTTGACGCCCCAATACAACAAGATTGCCCAGAATCCTTGGGTTGGCCATGAGGAATGTTTCCAGGTCTCCCGTTTCGTCAGCGAAGTCGTATCTCTCGACTACATGCAGCTTGCCTGTGGAATCGATGCGGAATAGCTCAACCATGAAGCACCCAGGTCTGAAGCGGAGGATGACTATTAAAGTGAATCGGCTGCGGGGCTTGGGCGAGGTAAGGAATGCCGAGTCGCTACGGTTCGCATTCGGGACGTCGCGCGCCTCCGGTCTTCGTCTTCCTGAGGCCGAGGACAACCGCCCAAATCACGAGGCCCCCGGGCCTTCCCGCCAATCCTCACTAGCACGGCCTGGCGGTAAAGGAGCAGCATCTTCAGGATTCCGGCGCTCTCGAGCTCTTCCACGACCACAGCTTTGACATGATCTAAAAGAAGGATGGAGGAGTCCTTCTGCCGTGCAAGAGGAAACCTCACGACTCCAACTACGAGCCTCCACCCCAAATGCGCTGGAACCTCACTTCTTGATGGTAAGAAATTTGATTGATTTTTCGAGAAAGGCGATTGGCTCATGAGGAGTTAAAGAGTAGCTGCTCATGTGAGCGCATTTATTCCTGAGTTCGAGATTGTTTCTCAAGTCCATCCGTTCTTCCTTAGTTATCAAGCCTATTGTGGAGTAGACCTCAATAAGATCTGACTCTTTCACATCATTGAGTTTGCCCGGACCCGAATACCATTTGATGGGATTCTGCCCTTTTTCCTGGTAGAAACGGCTATTCTCCTGCATCTTCTCATATTTTTCCCAGAATTTACTCTCTAACTCTGGACGCATCTGTCTATGTAGATAGCGTACGACCGCACACCATGTCATCACAATCGCAGCCCTCGGAGCTCCAACCTCGTAGCAGTTGATTGCCTCCATCAAATAGCCCTTCTCATGAAGATCAGATAGCTTGTCGACTGCGTTTTTCAGTTCTTTGGCATCATCGCGGATACTGCGTCGCTTAATCAACGAGGTGTCAGTAAGTCGTCTAAATTCGATTCGTCCGGATGATGTCATCCTGTAAGTGGCGGTTGAATCTGGTCCCACTGTTTCCTCCACAAGCCCCTTTCCAATCATTCTCCTCAATACACTCCCAGCATTGGAGATGGTTCCGCGCTTGAATTTATGGAAAAGGTCGTCAATCGCTCTTCTGCTCGGCACGATTTTCTCGAAATCCTCGAGATAGCCAATGGCGAGTAGAAGCACTTCGGCTTGAGTTTTAGGTTCGCTTTCTTCGAGCACCTCTGCGAAGTTCTTCCGAACTGGAATCAAGGTAACGCCCTTTTGTGGCAATGGATTCTCCATTTTTCAATCTATCCTTCATGCTTCGTCACGGGCAGCTTCGCATTTCTCGGGCCGATAGTTCATGCTTTAATGGATAGGTCTGACAAGGTTCTGCCACCGCCACACCCAAGCGTATATCTGTTGCGCAGCGGTCTATATTTGAGAGAGCCACGAAGCAATATTGCGTGCTAGTTGGAGATTCCCTCTCTCTGCGTCGATGTGCTCGTCAATCAGAGCACTTGACGGGATGGCAAGTACATCTCCCGTTTCCTCTTGTCGGCTCGCCCAGATCGCGGCCACCACTGCATCAGGTCCAAGAGGCAACTCAGCGGGAAGGTCTGTAGACGAGTCGACGATCCTCATGTCAAGAGATGCCCAGACCAAGGGAGTCAACGGAGGGGAAGTGACGAAACAATAAGTCTGTGTGGACGCCAGGTTTTGAACGTTCCCGAGCAATGCGTGGTCCGCAAGGCAGTTGTCCTCCCTCGTGAAAAGCACTTCCGTGCTTCCCTTCATACTACACACCTTGCGGGTCGGCGTGACATTGAACGGGCTAAGCAAAGAACCCCAATGCCTCAGTTCTTCCTCTGCGCCGCAACTATAGAGTACAAGAAGAGGCCCCTTAGCTTCGGATACATATTCCTCAATGAATGACTTGATACTGCCAAAGCATCCCTCAATATTCTGTATTGCTCCCGCACTAGGGATCAGAATCGCATCGCTCGACATTATCCGCTCTTTGCATTCCTCGGCCTTTGGGAAGCGGGAGCCAAAGTTACGATACGCTACTTCACTGTGCAGTAGAATATCATTAAATGACTTCTTAAGATTGAACTTGCTCTGTCTATCGAGATCCGGCTCGAACATCATAACCACTCAATCACCTACCCGTTCAATGCCTCCGCAATGACCAAATGCGGGAGGCCACTTAAGGATTTAGTCCAGCGTCCGAGACTGCGCGGGCTGATGTGGAGGAGTAGACTTATCAGGTGAATGTTCGATTCCCATCCATGAACGTATTATTCGTCTGCCAAGGCAACACGTGTCGGAGCCCAATGGCCCAAGCCATCGCGATAAACCTCATGCAATCCGCAAAAGGAGGTTCTAGCTGCAGATTCGACTCCGCGGGCCTCTCCCCCGAGCGCATGGTGTCCGGGAATGCTCTCTATGCTGTCATGAGGTTGGGGATGAACGAGGCCGTGATTGAGAATAGAAAGTGCAGCGGGTTACCCGAGAAGTTGAATGAAAGGAAATGGGACCTGATTCTAGTCATGAAGGAATCAATGAAAAATGAAGTTCGGAGGCAAGCGGGGCCCAGCGTCAAAGTCTTGACTTTGAGGGAATTCGGGGGCGAATCGGGTGATATCCAAGATCCTCTATGTCAAGGCCAAGAAGTGTACGACTCTGTCGCTATGGAGATCAAGAGGCTTCTTGAAAAGGGATTCCGGACTGTTTGATTGAAAGCGTAGTCTGGGTGCGGCGTGAACAGCTCTTCCGCTTCGCAGTGTGACGTCGGGGCTCGCGAGTAACAAATATATGGGAGCTGTTACCTCACTCAGCTCGCTAGCTAGACTGGGAGAAAGAATCGAGTTCAGGTCGTCAACAATCTGTGGAGGACTTCCAATTGGCACAACGGTGGAGTCAAGGCTTGCAAGGCGCATCGTTGAGAATCGCGGCTTCTCGTGACCGTTTTGTGCATGTGCTCGCGGGACCAGGCACAGGGAAAACCTTCGCATTGATGAGGAAGGTCGCACGTCTCATAGAAGAAGGGGACAACCCGGCACGAATTCTCGTTGTGACATTCACGCGTACTTCGGCAGCAGATTTGCGTAGTCAACTTGGATTCATGGGACTCCCGCCTGTTGAACTCGTCGTGGCTTCCACCTTACATAGCCTCTGTTTCCGAATCTTGGGAAGACAAGATGTTTTGAACCGAACACACAGGATTCCAAGGACATTGTATAACTTCGAAGTCGATATGCTCCTAGACGACATGGGTGGCGAATTCGGCAGGAAAAAGCAACGGGAGGAACGTTTGCGTGCTTATGAGGCGGCATGGGCGCGTCAGCAGAACGATTCAATCCTAATCACCCCATCCGCGACTGATAAGAAGTTCCTTGCCGCGTTGCTGGATTGGCTTCGATTTCATCGTGTAATGCTCGTGGGTGAACTCGTCCCCATCACCCTTGATTACTTGCGAAGTCATCCCGAAAGCGCAGACAGGCGGAGTTTCGAACATATTCTTGTCGATGAATATCAGGACTTGAATAGAGCTGACCAAGCGGTCATCGAGGAGCTTGCTTCGGAATCCACGCTGACGGTTGTCGGAGATGACAATCAGTCAATCTACAGCTTCCGATTTGCACATCCTGAAGGGATTCTCGAATTCCCCTCTCACCACTCAGGGACGAGAATGGAGACGCTCGTTGAGTGCAGAAGATGTGCTGAAAATGTGGTATTAATCGCGAACAAGTTCATTGATCCGGGCAACTCGAATCCCTCACGGCATCTCAAGACTCAATCTAGATGTGCCGAGGGAGAGGTCATGCTCCTGAAGTGGCAGACTCCTGACGAGGAGGCGGAGGGGACAAGGAAGATTATCGCTGCGTTCCTCAAGCGTAAGTCCCCTCAGGCGCCTGGGGACATCCTTGTGCTTGTGCCGAGGAAGTCTTTGGGCACGAACTTGAGAGCCGAGTTGACTGCAAATTTCATATCGAGCCAGACTGTATACAACGAGGACTTGCTCGAGATTGAGCAAGTGCGTGCTCGTTTGATGGTTTTGCAGTTGCTTGTCGATCCTGAGGACAGGGCTGCGCTCAGATACTTGCTTGGGGTCGGAGAAACTGCCGCCCTCCTCCGAGGCTATTCAAAGTTGCGAGACGAGTGTCTGAAACTGAATACGAGCCCTGCGGAATTGCTCCAGAATCTGCTCTCCAATCGGTCCCGTTTTTCGAACGTGCGAGAGATAGTCGAGCGATATCGCGTCCTAGGGCAAGAACTCGACGCGTTAAGATCGAAAGACGGTCAAGAGTTCGTGGATGTGTGGCTTCCAGCAGGGGTGAAGGAGCTGGAATCCCTAAGGGCCCTTGTGACAGACTCAATCAACCCAAATAGCCCCAAGGAACAAATGCTTCAAGACATCAAGGCACTCCTAACTCAATCAGAAGTTCCGACATCGTCCGCTAGCGTGCGAATCATGACCCTGCATAAGGCCAAAGGTCTGTCGGCGCACACGGTCTTTGTTCTCGGTTTTGTCGATGGGCTTATTCCAACAATCAAACGCGGGACGTTCGGTGCAGGGAAAGAAGCATTGCTAGCAGAGCAACGGAGGCTCTTCTACATGGCTCTAACGCGTGCGAAATACCGCGTCGTTCTCTCGACCTGGGGTGTTGCCCCCCAAGAGGATGTCATGAGGATGGGAGCAATCAGATTGGGATGGGCCGGACGAGGTAAAATGCGTGTGTCGCCGAGCCGCTTCGCCCATGATCTTGTAGACTCGCGTTTGAGAATCGTGACGGGACAGGATTTTCTCAATGAGCTTCTGGAAAGCTAATCCCAACACCAAGAAGGGTGGACGCTTGGCAGACCGACCTAGGATTCCGGCTTCAACTCCAAGTTCGGATCGATATCCTTGAGAACCTTGTTCACCTTGGATATCGTTTCGGCGGCCGGAGCCTTCGCCCCGCCAACCTCGATTTGGACGCCGAGCTTGAGGTTGTCGTCCGCCGCTATCTTCGAAATCTCCCCAAGCCGGTCCGCCAGCTCCTGGAACTGACTTGCGCGGAGAGTGCCTTTGGCGACCCGCACGTTGGATGGTGGGGGTGGTGGTGGGCCCGCTGGTACACGAAGTTTGGCTGAGTTGGCCTGGCCGAAGTCACCCGTCCAAGTGAACCCTATCGCGGTCTGGAGCAACCGCGCCCGGAGCGCATGGTCGATGGCGACCCGAACTGTGCGCCAGGGAAGCGCCCTACCGGCCTTCTTCGATAGAGCCGAAGCAAGTGCTGCTGGGGTGGTTTCATGGTCCGCCCAGACCTCCGGCAGGTTCGAGGGGAGGAGCTCGGTCGGGGCCACTGGAGCGGGTGGGCCTTGGATCATGGCGTCCTCGGTGAGTAGCCCCGGAGGAACGTCCTCCCCGCACAGGCTCGCCCCGCCGACAAGAAGCCAGAGCGTACCTTCATGGACGGCTTCCCGGATGGCTTCTTCGACGACCTGATGCGGGGCCTTCGGGATCATCACCGTCTCCGCGTATCCCTCCCCCTTGACTTGGACCGGATGTCCTCCCGCAAAGTACTCATGGACCCGGTGCAGAACAATCTGCTCGCCCTCCCACAGTTCGGGAAGCTGGCCCGGTTGGAGTAGATCGGGAGGAATCCGTGCGAGCTCCGCGGCTTGGGGGAGGACCACCTCGAGGCTGGGATCCTTTCTCTCCTCCTCCGAGGGTTCCTCCCGCCAGAACGTCCGAATCGAGCGATCGGCCCTCGTCAGGCGGAGCACGAAGACCCCCTGCTTCGCCCCGAGGACCAGCGTATCCACCACGCTCTTGTGCCGGAGCATCTTGGGGAGGTGCGAAAACTGGGAGAACGCGCTCGCTAGGTCGCGCACCCGTCGCGAGGTCTCCCCCTCCCGCCAGAGATCGTAGGGGCCTCCGGGGAGGATCGCGTCCGCATTGATCGGCGCGTCGTGCATGCGAGACTGCTTGTCCGCCTTCACGGTGCCGAACAGGGGGTCCGTCCCTACGGTCACTCGGAAGGCGATGACATCGTTCTTCTCGGAGACAGTGACGACGATGCAGTACGCCTGCTGTAGGGCCTCGGGCACCCTCTTCCGCGCGTCTTCCTCGTTCATTTTCACCAGCGTCCGCCGAGTGATGTCGACCTGCTGGTCCTTCAGTTGGGCCTGGACGTCGAGCCACGCCATGTGATCCTTCACGCGGTCTCGAGCCACCTCCAGGGCGTCCCGGGAAGGGACGACAAGGACCACGGCGTTCCGATGGATCCGCGGGCGGTCCGCGGAGGTCGTCTCGCTCAGGAACCGCGCCGCCTCGGCGCTGGGCTTGCCCGGGTCGGAGGCGGCCTTCGGCCCCAGTACGGCGTAGTGGAATTCTCCGTCATCGTCGACATCCTTGGGCCGTTCCGGCAGGAGGTGGGGCTGGACCCCCGCGGCGTTGGCGCCCGCGATGAGGGTCTTTACCTTGCGAATCTCCTCAAGTAGTCGCGCCTCGACTGCCTCCGCCCCAATCTTTTGGCGGGCATCGTGGTGCATCCGGTGGAGGTTCGGCTCCGGGCCAAGGCGCCACGCCTTGGGGAGCTGGCGGGGTTCCCCCGGCCGGGCCGCGGCTGCGATCTCCCTCTCATCCAGGAACCAGGAGACGTCGGACCACGCCATCAGCGCCTTCTCCAAGTCAATCCGGTCCGGGCGTGTCGGCCCTAGGAGGACGAGCAGCTCCCGCGTGAGGGCTTTCTGCCCTACGGGCTGGGAGTGCAGGAAGGTGGCCAGCACCGCCTGCTCGAGTTCCCGCGAGTGAAGGGAGGGGGCGGTCTCCTGGACCGCGCGGGCCTTGTCGAGTTCCGTGTTCACGATTGCCGTCCAGTCCGGTTTCTTCCCCTCGAACTCCTCCATGGAGGCGACGGAGGTGAGTTCCCGCGCCGCTTCGCTGACCCCCGCCTTCTCCGGCGGGGTGAGGAACACGTTCGGGCCGATGAGGGGGGACTCGTCCCACTTCTCGGCCTCGCGGAGGGCCAAGGCGAAGGTCCGGAGGACACCCCGGGTGCGCTGGAAGCCTTCCAGGTTCGTCCACTTCGAGTACAAGACCTCGGTGAGGTCGGGGTGGAACGGGTAGCTCTTGAGGAAACGTTCCTCTGCGGCTTTGGCGTCCTTCCGGGTGTGCTCGTCGAGGTCCGCGACCCCCTTGAGGGCGGCGACGACGTGGGGTTTGAACGCGTCGGGGTCGCGGATGGAGTCCGGGGTGAAGAAGCGGCGGCGGAGGATCTCGGCGACATCCTCCTTGACTACCGGTTGGACGCCCTCTTCCTTCTCCCGGCGGAAGATGTTGTAGAACTCCTGCGCGATTTCCCTGCCGAGCGTGTCGCTCTTCCTGGGGTCCGTGGCAAGAAGGGAAGCCACCATCGCGCACGTGCTCACCTTCACCGCTGCTTGGGTGAGGTACTGGAAGAAGTTGGAGAGCTTGATCCGCCACACGGGGTCCAGCGCCACCTTCTCGCGGGCGTACATGAGCACCTCGTCGATGAGGACGAGTGTCGCGTGGCCAGTCTTGGCGGGGATCTCGAGGAGTTCGATGAGGAGGTTCTCTGCGGGCGCGCTCTCCCGTTCCTCGTCCTTGTTCTCGGCGTTCAGGAGACGAAGCCCGTCCGCGCCCGCCAACTGAAACGCCAGAACGCTCCAGGGGTGGCGAAGCACCCTCTTCTCGCCGGATGGGCCACGGACCTCCATCCCCTTCTCCACATCCAGCTTGTCGAACGTGAGGGCCGCGACGCGCGCCTTCGGCGGGACGATTCCCATGTGCTCTCGGAACTCTTGGACCGCGGGCAGGTCCGGGAGCTTCGTGCCCTCGTGGAAGAGATGGTAGAGCGCGATCAGGGTGTGGGTCTTCCCCCCGCCGTACGTGAGCTCGAGTTGGCGCACGGCCTTGTCGTTCTTCCCTGCTAGGCGGAGGGCGACGTCCTTCGCGAGTTCTCGCAGGTTGTAGGTGGGGTAGGTCAGAGTGAAGAACTCCTTCGGGTCGCGGTAGACGCTCGGTCCCCGGCCCAGGAGGACCTCGTAGAGGTCCGCGGCGAACATCGCAAGGGAGAGTTCTCCTGTGCGGAGATCGGGACGGAGCTGAACAACCTGGTGCCATGGCTTCCATGCGAGTTTCGTCATTTGGGTTTCCCTCCCCCCGAATCGGGGTCTGTGTACTCCAGGATGGTCTTTGGCTTCTTAACCGTGCCGCCTTTGGCGGCGATGTGATTGCTCACGCTCTCCAGGAGACTGCGCTCCTCGCTCCCCGCCTCGGATAGCTCGATGAGGGCTTGAAGGATTTGGTGGAAGAGGGCTTGGCGCCACAGGCCATGCTCGTCGAGGAACTCGTCCACCTTCGCGGCGTCGCCCGCACGCCAGAGGTGCATGAGGCGATGGACCCGATCGACCAAGGGCGCCGGGCGACCGTTCACGTCGTCGCCCATCGTCTTGCCCTTGCGTTGGTTCCAGGACTTGAGGCGGAAAGTACTGCCGCTGCCTTCCTCGATCTCTGTCTCGCCTGGTTCCTCGGACGACCCCTCCTCGTCCTCCTCTTTTTCCCTGCCGCCGGTGCGGAAGAGGATGTCGTAATCGTCGACCAGAGTGCTGTCGGACAGGCCACAGGACACCGAGTACAGGATGCACGCGCCCGCCGGAGCGTCGTTGAAGCCGAAATCATTTCGATGGAGGAGGTAGTATGTGGTTATATCGTCGAGCCCGCTTACCGACGAACCGTCCCCGTCTTTCGTGAGGACTCGACCCACGACGAAGTCTACGACGATGCGGCGCACGTGTCGCAGGAACTCGGACACGGTCATGACGGCGCCCGGCTCGTTCGCCTTCTTTACGATGGGGTGCATGCTGTACACCTCGAGAGCGGGCCCCGTGGCGGCCCACACGAAGTCGGGACCCCGGATGCCCGCGTCCCAGAACTCGCGCAACCGGTCATGGATCTTGGAGCGCATCTCTTCGAGGACTTGGTTGTCCCACCCGGCGCGCGCCGACTCTGGGCGCTTCCGGCAGACTAGCCAGACAGACGAGGAGAGGGCGGCGGATGCAATTGCTCTCATCCGTGCGGCCTGCTCTGTCTGGATAGGCCAACTTGCGTCTACAACGAAGCCTGCCTTCACTATCCCCCAAACTAGGGCCTCCCAGGCGTCTGGCTGTTTGTGAGCGAAGACTATCACAAGCCTACCATGCGGCTCAAGAGCAAGGTTGCAGGCTTGAAAGGCCCTGTACATCCCATCCTCGTAGACTCTTCTGGATTCTCCTTTGTCACCACCGAACCGACTCGAATCATCGATTAGCTCACCGTCGCCCTCAGAGTAGTCCCACTTTGGTGACAGGTTTTCCTGGAAGGCACTCCTAGACTCGGCGGACAGTCCCTCCAAGGTGCGCCGCAACCACACGTAGAAGTAGTCCATTAGGTCTGAGTAAGAGATAGCATCGTAGTAGGGTGGATCAGTGCATACAATGTCGAAGCCTCCGCTAACGTCCAGACGAGTCGCACTGACCCGCCGGACCTGGGGTACCGTGTTCTCCGAACGAGTCGCAATCTGGATTGTCTCGATTGAGTTAGCGACCTTGTCAACACACATTATGTAGCCGCCCCGCACGTCATTGATCGTTGCAGCCTCCCCGAAGTCCCAGCTCATGGGGAGTGCGTAACGAACGAACGTATTTCGGATCGCCTCGACACTCAGAATCCATGTGCAGAGTGTCGAATTGAAGTCTAGGAACCGACTGATTGCACTGGCCAGAAACGATGTTACAGCCTCCACCCATTCTTTCTGATACCCCTCACTCTGCATCACTTCCTTTACCGCGCGCGTGTGCTTGACGAAGGTGCCAATCGCGACAAGCTGGCGAGGCGTGAAGAGCTTGCGCCACTTGTCGAAGCCGTAGAGCGGCACCCGGAAACCCAAAGCCTCCTTGCTTGGCAAGGGTTCATCGGGCAAGCCGAAAGGAACCTCGGCAAAGACGCAGTCTAACTCATTCTCGGCCTCGGCGGCGAGCCGAACCTCGTCGAGTGTGGGAAAGCGATACTCCTTGCCGTCCGGCCCGTCCACCACGACGGCCGTAATCATCGCCCCAAGGCGTCCCACTAGGCCCTCCTGGCGGATGTCTTCCATCGCCATTGCCACCGTGCCGGGCTGCCCACAGCAGGGGCACCAGGCACCATTGCGGGTCATCGTGCCCTGGCCAATCCGCTTTTCGTGCTCCCGCCGCTGGGCTGCGTTTCCACCCGCAAAAGGCACGTCCGTCTGGATGCCCAAGACCACGAGCGTGTGGTCCGCATTGTGCTCGATCGTTAGGAGTACACGCTTGTTGTCCTTATTGCACAGCCACTGTGTCTTGAGGAGCGGGATCGTAGCGCGGCAGTTCTTGCACGTGACCGTACGTGCCCACAAGTAGGCCACCGTGGGCTTCCCGTCGATCGTCGGGTAATACTTATCGAGGTCTTTCTTCGCTTTCTGGAGCACCCACCATCCCCAAGCGCGCACGTGCCACGCGAGGTCCGCCTCGGGCGGCGCCAGCAACCGAGTTTGGAACTCGGAGAGCTTGCCATCGAGCTGCTTCTTCGTGTACTTGCCGGTGCCCTTGAAGTAGTCCCGCATGAAGTCGGGCGACTCTAAGGCGAATCCTGGCAAGGGGCGCTTCTGGCCCGCGAGCCTCTGGGGGTACTCGAGGGTACACTTGAGGATGAACCACGCCACGGGGTTGATGTCGCTGGCCGTAACTTCGCATCCGAGCCGCATCGCCTCCAGCGGGATGGCGCCGCCGCCCGCGAAGGGGTCCAGGACCCTGGGCGCGCGGCCTCCGTACGCCTTGCGGATCTCCTCCCGGAACCATTCCAAATCCGGGCCGGATTCGCGGCCCCAATGCAGGATGCCGCCCACCGTCTCGTCCTTGTGCTCCACCTTCACCTGGCCGTTCGGGAGCTTCTTCTTCTTTGTAACCTGGACGACCTTACCGGCGAGACGCTCCAAGATCTCCTTCCGCTTCTCGGGTGTGCCTGGGTCGGGCAGGAGCGTGGCAATGAGGGCGGCTCGGCACGCGGCGAGCGGCCGCCGAGCAGGCCAGATGTGGAGCGTGGAGATGTGTCGATGGCGCACGTTCTTCTCATGGACGCTGTCTAGCGATGCCTGCTTTAACGGGAACGCTCTCTCAATGAGCCGAGGCCCGTCGAGTCCTTTCGCCGCCGGGGTGGAACCGTCGGCCTTCGAAGTCATTCGTCTTCCTCCCCGTTGTCGAAGATCGCCTCATCGCCAACGATGACGCCGCCAAGAGGTTTGCCTATCTGCTTCCCCCAGGGGTCCGGCACCCGCACCAGCCGTGGTTGTGGCGTGGCGCAGTCGAACACGACGTAGAGCCAGTAGCGCCCCCGCAGGTTATGCGCTTGGTCCCATTCGTTCTCCGTGATCTCCACGTCACCGACTCCCGCTCGTCCCTTGACCTCGATGGCGCGCTCTTCCCCGCCGAGCCGTTCGGAGACCATGTCGAAGCCCGGGTAGTCCTGTAGCCCTGCGGCCCGCGCGAGCTCCGCGGTGGAAACGTTCCTCGGAGTCCCCCCACGGGCCTCCTCGTGGGCCATGGCCACGCGTATTGCGATGGCCTCCACTTCGGCATCGTGCCGCTTCCTGTCCTCAGGATCGCTGGACGGGACCACCAGGGCATGGGCCAGGAAGCGCACATCGCCCACCGCGACGAAATCGGGCTCCCGCCTCGCGGCTGCCATGACCGCCTCGTGTCGATTGGCCGCATCTCGCTGCTTCTCCTTGATGCGTTCGAGCTCCATCCTCCCCTTGGCGTCCCCGTTCTCCGCCCTTTGCTTCCACTGGGTCCGAAGCTCCGCCAGCTCGCCCTCCTGCAGCTGGAAGCCACGGTCCAAGAACTCCGTCCGCTTCGGCAACGCCTCAAGGAACCGCGCTCTCCACTCCTGCGCCATCCCCTCCGCGGTGGCGTCCAGGAGGTGCCTTTTCGCAGCCGCCCGGAGGGCCTCGGCGGTGGCGGTGAGCGGGTACGCACCGGCGGAGACATTTTCCCCGCCACGCAAGAGGAGGAGATGTTCTACGGGGATGGCGGTGATCTGCCCACCCTCCTCTTGCCGCAGCCCGACAAGCCGCTGCTCGAGAATCTCCTCGTGGGCGAGTGGCGGGAGAACTGGATCCGCCCGCCGGAGGACAGTCACCACCGCCACGTGGAAGAGGTAGGCTCGATCCGCCGTCGGGTCCACGAACACCGTACCGCGGAGCGCGGCGTCACCGTACCGCAAGAGGACCAGGGACTGTACCTGGTCGAAGACCGGCTCCCCTGGGCGGAGAAAGATAGCGTCCCCTTGCTTCTTCGGACGATGGAGCGTAAAACGTTCCTGAAGATCGCTCGGATAGGTGTCGAGAACATCCCAGAACGGGTCCAGACCGGTGGCCCGGAGGGCCTTGAGCGCGAAGACACCATCGAGGTCCCCGTCCACGCCGAGGTCGAGCAGAGGGAGGGCATTCTCCAGGAAACGTCGAACGTACGCCGGCAGCAATCGCCGATAGCTCTCTTGCTGAAGACGACGCCGCTCGTCGGCAAGGACGCTCGCGACATCGCCTCCCTCACCGTAGAGCAGCCGCTCTTCCTTACGGAGCGCCTCTACACGGTCCTTGGTCAACTGGCTGTCGAGTTTGTGGACGACCGCCTGAGCGCCTTCCTCCGTCACGGCCTGCTCCATGTAATCCCGCAGGCTCACCCCCTCGAACAGGCGGCCGACGACGTCGAAGACCTTGTCCGAGCCCAGTTCCTTGCGGATCCTCTCCAGTTTTTCCAGCAGCGTCTTCAGGACGCGCCCCTCGCGGGTGCTCGCCGCCACGAGGTTCAGGATGACCACGGGATCGTGGGCCTGCCCGTAGCGGTGGATGCGTCCCATGCGTTGCTCCAGACGCGCGGGATTCCAGGGGACGTCGTAGTTGACCATGAGCCAGCAGAACTGGAGGTTGATGCCCTCCCCCGCGGCGTCCGTGCCGACGAGGTACTGTGCGCCGCCCTCCTCTACAGGGCGACGGAAGAAGTCGACTTCCCTCTCGCGCTCTTTGTAGTCCATCACGCCGTGGATGCGCGCGACCTTCTCCGCGTAGCCCTTTCCCTCGAGCTTCCGCACGAGGAAGTCGAGGGTGTCCTTGTGCTCGGTGAAGATGATGATCTTCTCGTCCTTGTAGCGGGGGTCCTGGATGAGCTTGCGGAGTTCCTCGAACTTGGATTCCTCGCCCAGGGCGTACACGGCCTTGGCGAGGTCCAGGAGTTCGAAAACCTGGCCGCGCTCGGCCTGGAGCTCCACGAGATTCGTGGCCACAATTCCGGCGAGCAATTTGTCTTCGTCGAGCTCGTTCTCTTCGCTCTCGGCCCCGGCCTCCTCCTCGTCCCCGGTTAACTTGTCAAAGGCCCCCTCCTCGAGGCGCCGCTGGCGCGCTACGATGTCCTCCATGGAGTACTCCCCGCGCTCCAACGCCGCGATTATCGCCTCCAGCTTGGCTAGGCGGCGCTCGAACGACCTCAAGAGGGCCCATGTCGATGAGGCAAGGCGCCTTTGGAAAACGCTCATCGCGAACGTCGCCGCGGAGCGGTTGAGCATCCGGGCCTTGTTGTAGAACGTCTGGATGTATTTCGTCGTCTCGTCGTAGAGACGCTGCTCGCTGACCTCGCCCTGCGTGAGGTCGTAACTTAGGGTGTCGGACATCCTCTTCGGGTAGATCGGGGAACCGTCGAAGTAGACCATCTCCTCCTTCGTCCGGCGCAGGAAGTGGAGAGCGCGTTCCTCCGGCGGGTAGTGATTGAACGCATCCTCGGTGGAGAGGACTTCAGGCTCGACCAGGCGCCAGAGGAAATAATAGGGCGTATCCTTCCCCATGTGGGGCGTCGCCGTCAGGAGGAGGAGATGATGCGCACTCCAGGGGAGCGACCACCGTTCCTCCTCGATCGGTGCCCCCGCGAGCGCCTCGGCGAGCTGGTACCGCTCGGTCTTCCGGATGCGGTAATCCAACTCGCGATCCGCGGAGAGTTTGTGAGCCTCGTCAAAGATGACGAGGTCATAGGGAATCGTGGAAGGTTCCCTCAGACGCGCGAACATGCGCGGACCCGAGAGCGTGTCGACGCTCACGATGACCAGATCGCTCCTCGGCCCGGCGAAAGGGTTCTCGTCCCGGGCGTCGGCCCCGACCACGATTCGAGAATGGAGGTTGAAGAGGACCCGTAGCTCCCGCTCCCAGTTCCCGATGAGTCCGGCGGGCGGAACGATGAGGACCCGGCGAATCAGGCGGCGGGCCAGCATCTCTCGGATGTAGAGGCCCGCCATGATCGTCTTCCCCGCTCCGGCATCGTCGGCGAGGAGGAACCGGAGTCGCGCTTGAGTAAGCATGTGGCGGTAAATTGCGATGCGCTGATGGGGGAGAGGATCCACCAACGAGATCTCCGTCGCGAACGAGGGGTTGAAGAGATGGCCATATGTCAGGCGCTCTCCCTCGGTGACTGCCTTCACGACATTGGCAGGCGTGGAGAAATCAAGGGGGGGAGGTGTGTGTCGGAGTGTTGTGGGGGACAACTTCGATTCCCTCATGGGTGCTTGCTCCACGGTCTACCTCCAAATCGCTCTGATACTCCCTGAAGCGAGGACGCTCCCCTCGTTCGTGACTCACGCCAGAAGCAGCCCCACATTATATGAACGCTTCCGCCGCTTGGCTTCGCCTCCGCGACAACTTTGGCGGCGATTTGAACTATGCCGTCGGAGAACGCTCGACGGTAGGGTGGGATTTTGTGTGCCTATGGCGATTCGACTACGACGAAGTGACCTCGTGGGAAAACGAGTGGGAGGCGGTTTCAGCCCCGCTTAGGTAGAAAGAGGCAACCCATGGCGGAGACCGGTTGGGACAATCGAACCCATCAGGAGAACGTATCCCGCCCTGGGCGCTCTTCCCAGACGTTTGGTACACTTTTCGCGATCTCGGGTTTTGGCCGGGACCGGATTCTACGCCACCTCGACCGCCCGGGCGCGGCGGCGGGCCTCGCGGAGGAGCCGGAAGGCGTCCTCCTTCTTCATCCGTCCGTAGTGGTTGAGGACGGTCTCCAGCTTCGTGTGCCGGCTCGCCGCCATGACGGCCTCCGCGGCGGCCCGTTCCTTATAGCCCATCGCCACGAGGGCGTCGATCGGGGCGCACGGACGGCAGGGCAAATGGGGGTGCCAACTTGCCAGTCTTGTGATTCCTGCGCGAGGAATCCCTCGTGGAAGCCTCATCCTCGCTTTCCGATGGCACGTCTTGCCGTGAGGGTAAGCTTCATGATGGTAATCCGCGTTCACTTTCAGGTTGGTCTGAGCATGGTCGACAAAGTGACAAAGCTAGCAGAGGACATCCAGAAGCGGATGGAACACGCAGAAGATTGGGAGAAAATCCCGACTTCAATCCCCGGGATTTTCATGGTGCACATGCCGGACAAGGAGCTTCGAGTCATGTTGATGTTCAACCCAACGGATGACGCTGGCAATCCTACCAAGCGGAAGGGGTTTTACTTTGGGGACATGGATACGGTCGAAGCGGCCCGCAAGGCGTTCACGGACGGAAGGCTGGAGGACCTGCTGGGAGCGGTTTCACGAGTTAACGGCACGTCGCGGCGCCGCCCGGCCGATGAAGGGGACGTGTTCCAGGTCTAGATTCGATGGGGCGTAGCGGGCGTCTGGGATTGGCGCTGGACCCGTCGAGCCGACCTCAGACTCAGCTGATGCCACTCCTTGATGGGCTGTGCGCTTCGAGGTCGAACGCCCTAGCGATTGTCATCCTTTCGGGCATCAATTCCCATTTCTGAATCAAGGATGACATAGCCCATTAGCTTTTCGATGGGGTCCAATGCATTCTCCTTCAAATAAGAAAAATCTCTCATTGGCGGGATCAGCTCTTGCAGCGCGACCCTACAACAGTCCAGCCATGTGTAACAGCACCGCAACGAGAATCGCTAGAAAAATACCGGACAGGACTATGGGAAGTAGATCCTCGAAGGCTCGGCGGGCCCCTCCCTCAATTCCCCGGAGGGCAACTAGGAAGAATATCATCTCGATGGTTGCGACCCCAGATATCATGACGATTGCAATCTCCCTCGGTGCGCTAAAAGCTATCAGCACAATTGAGAGTAACAGTGTGGAAATCAGTAGAAGTGAGAAGGTGCAAACTAGCTTGAATTCCCGATGGAGAACGTTATCGTTCAGTTTCTTCCTCAGGCCCTCTATCTCGCTCATTTGCTCTTTGCGTTTCTCGAAAACGTCCTGCAAGAGGATGGGCATGAATTCTCCACGGAGGTAGGCGATCGATTCCAGAGCGTGTCCATACGTGTACGTGTACTGCCGCTCCTTCGCGACCTCACTGAGTCTTCGGAGCACCGACGCAAAGATTGGTGTCAGATAGCTGACTCCTGCAACACCGAGTGCCATCGGCGCCCAGTCTATGATCTGGAAATTGTACTTTCTCGGGGCGGCCAAACCTTCAATCGTCTGATCGCTCCATTCTTCCCAATCTTCTTTTTTCTCGTCAAAAGCCTGCACCAAATGGTCACGCATCAACCCAACTGCCGCGCTTTGCGCATTGCCGCACCTCCACAATAGAAGAATCCCGTAGATGCTGCCTATCGGAGCCAGACGCCCTGACCTGACTTCGAGTCCCATATAATGCTCCGGGGCCACTTTTTCTGCCAACTTATGTGCTTCGGATTCGCACCACACGGCTGCCTCAGCCACCGCCAACTTCACCTTTTCTGCAAGTTGAGGGAAGCGTGATCCAACAAGCTCCAGAGCCCACACAGACCAATAGGTGAACTGGATTTTGCTCGGGACTTCGCCTTCGATAGGAGCCGCCCAGAAACCTCCGTCATTGTTTCTGCACCTCAACAGGAATTCGGTGGCGTTTCTCACTATTCTGTCGTAGTCCTTTCCATCGTTCTTTGCGCATTCCTCTAGGTAAGTCCTGAACCCTTTCTGTTCGGCTACCAAGAACGCTACGAGGACAGCCCCAGTCGTGTCAGAGAGCGACATCTTGACATCGTCCCACCATCCTCCGTCAGCCTTCTGCAGGGTGAGGAGTCTGCCCAAGGCAATCTTTACAGACTCCTCCACCTTAGGCGTATCGACGAAATGCAGGAGTCCGATTACCGCTTCAGCAGCTGCATAGGGAGTCCAACCAGATGCGTCTGTCTTCTTGAGGTAAGGTCCCCAAAGTCCGTTTTGAATACCTAGGAGCTCACCAACAAGGGCCGAATGATTTGGCACCCCCGCAGCTCTGTAGACTTCCTCTACTGGCACCCGACCGTTCACATGAGAACTCGCCTGGCCCACTGAGCTGGTTCTCCTATTCTTCCGTTTCATCGCGCAATCCCGACTCGAACGATTGTCGATATGTATCTTAAGAGTTATCCTAGGCCACTGCGCTAGACCGCCTCAGTCGAGGCCCTCGGACGGATCTCTGTCGGTCCGAACATCGTGCGGCGTAGACTCATCTTTTAAGAAGAAAGTGTCATTCCGGTGCCATGGACGAAACCTTAAAGACATGGGTATCGCGATTCGTAGTTCTTCTGGTCCCTGTCATTGTAGCTGTCGCTAGTGTAGCGTTGGGGAATCCTCTGACCGATGCCGTTGGTGAGGCTGCGGCTACCTTTGTCTATCTTCTGGTGTTGTTGAGTTCCGAAAACATCGTCTGGTTTGCGTGGCGGGGTGGAGGAGTATCCTCCGAGGGAGTGATGTACCACGTGATGTTAGTCATTCTCGCCATGGTGTTATGGATGCTACTCCTTCCTGTCCGTGTGCAAGTCCGACTCGACAGCAGCGGATCATTTCCTTGGATCTTCTACGCCATAGCGATCGCTGCCATGGTTCTATCGTATTTCGTCCTGAAGAACCACAGACGCTTCTACGACTGGGACATCGAAGAGAAAATGAGAAGAGACGAAGAGCGGCGGAGGAGCAAAGTTGAAGGAAGACCTACGGAGGTGGCCATTGGGGGTGAGAAGATTGAACTCTGACGCCGAGTGGATGGAGATACATGTTCTTAGAGTACGCCAACCAATCGGAGACTTCTACGTGGGGGTTATCTCATGGGCCTCCCTAGTGTCGATCTGTCGTACCGACGTCAGAAGGCTCGTGCGTCAACCTTCAGATGCATCTGCAGAGCAAGGTGATGTCTTCGCCTATATGGGAATCCAGCGCCCACTGAGCCCCAGTCGCGTGGCGGAAATTCAAGAGTACGTCCGAGCCGTGGACGCATGCTTTCCGAACACCATAATCATTTCCGTGCCATCGTCCCATGTCAAGTCTGGAGATGGACACTCGATTTGGATTCGAAAACAGCCTGACGTGGCCACTGTAATCGACGGTCAACATAGGTTAGCGGGATTCTCGGGCCAGGTCGACTTGGACTTCGATCTTGCCGTGACGATCTTTGTCGATATGGAGGTCCAGCAGCAGGCTTACCTCTTCTCGACCATAAACGCCAAACAGGTAAGAATCAACCCGTCATTGGCCCGTGACCTCTTGGACTTCTCATCCATAGACACACCAGAGAAAGTGGCTCACAACATCGCCAAAGCGATGAACGCTGACCCGTTGGGCCCTTGGAATTACCAAATCAAGATGCTCGGCAGGCAGGATGAGATCTCTAAGGGAATCATCACGCAGCACATGTTCGTCACGGAACTCATTGATCTCATGTATTCTGCTCAAAAGTATCAGAACCGAGCTCGCAGTCTGCTAAAGGAAGCGAAGAATGACCGAACCGTCCTCCGCACTTTGGAGGTCGACGGCGTTCGATATCCGTTCTGGGCACTATACTTGGAGGGGCGGGACGACGCAATCAGGAAGGTCATGGACAACTATTTCTCCGCCGTATGTGAGGCATTTCCGGATGATTGGCTGAATCCAAGTCGGATTCTCAGCAAGACAACCGGTTACCAAGCATTGATGCTTCAGCTCAGGATGCTGGTTCCACTCGGCCTTAGACAACGTTCTCTTACAAAGGAGTTTTTCCTGCCCTATCTCCGGAGCGCACACCGGCGTCTCGAGGAGCTAGAGAGACCTCTCACAGTGGTGGAATTCGGACTGGGGAGGGGGGCTGCTGCTGAACTTCGGCTTGTGATGTTTGGCGAGGAACAATGAGCTACGACAATCGGCTCAGCGTCTGTCTCCATCGGCAATGAAAACGGTGCCCCGACCCTACAGCAGTGCAAGTCTCAAAAGTGCAGATGAAAAAAAAAAGCCGTCTACAACGAATGCACTCGCGGAGAGAGATGGCGGTCACAGGAAACAAGAAGGTCTCAAACCAAGAGCTGCTCAGCCTTCTTAGCACTCATGTGTGAGTTCCTCGCTGTCATCAACTGAGATAACTTCGATGAAGCTCAATTCCCGTCCTCCGTGGAATCTGGACAATGCTGCTTCTTACGCGCCAAAACTAGTAGGCTACAACCAAGCGCGTTTAGTGGCCAACGCCCGTTCACTTTCTTCTCAAGACGAGCCAGCGCACGAAAAATGATTGTCAAGGGGCGACTAGGATTCGCTTTGTGGAGGATTGTACTCGGAATCAGATTGGTAGTCGCATGAAGTCCCCATCTTTTTTCCTCCGCCAGTCCTCTGCTTTGCAGCTCTTCTTCTAGTTCCACTGCGGTGAATAGTCTCAGCGGCATCGACACTGATGTGTCGGATGACGACTTGAACGAATAGTCTATGGTGTGCCCGAGCCGCCAAGGAGGCAGCAAATGGCTCAGAGCAGTCAGTAGAGACTCATCATAACCGAGGAAATTGAATCCAAGTGCATTTGCGATCTCCCAGAATAGGTCGAGATTCCACTTTCCTTCAACCTCCAGGAGAAGCTTCCCGCCTGGCTTCAGACATCTGGACACCTCTGTCAATGTATCACGCCAGTCAGGTATGAAGCTCAGCGTGGGGCCGCAACAGTTCACACAATGAGCCACATTGTCATCTAGCGGTAGAGATTGTGCGTCAGCGATCATGAAATCGGCATCGGCGTAGTCGGCCTCTGCCAGCTTGCGTCGTGCTCTCACCAATAGACGGTCCGCAATATCCACACCGAGAACCCTGTAGCCCAAGGACGCAAGCCGCAGGGACTGTATACCAGTACCGCATCCGACATCCAGGGCAATGGGTTTCCCTGAAATGTCTGAGGAGGGGCGCAACTCATGTAGAATCACCTCGTCAATGCTACTGAATGTGTACTGATACCAAAGGTCGCTCAGATCATCGTACTCGCTAGCCATTTCGTTGAAGATATCTCTGACGATTCTTGACCTTTCCTTCTTGAGTGGTTCTTGGCCCATTCAGTGTTCAAACCCTGGCCTTCTTGCCAGGCCACGGCCTCAAAGTGATAACATGAAGATGAATTTCATGGTATCTGCCATGATTGGCATTCGCACTAACTAGCCCCGTGGCAAAGGCGCCGTGTTCTGACCCGAGTACGACTACTTTGTCAGGTAGATTTCGATGACCGAGACGTTCACCGTACGGCCATCATCTCCGGTCATCTTCTCCGTGGATATCTGGATGTCCTTGACCTTTGAATCTAGAATGAATCGGTTTCTGACGATTTCTGCGACATCGACGGCCAAGCTGATGTTTCTGCCACGAGCTCTGATTACTACTTCTCCGGAACCGCTGTTGAACTGCATTACCACTGCGAGAACGTAGTTCATCGTGGGTTTCCTGCCTATGTAGACTGTGTTTTCTTCTGCCATGGTCCTCCTCCCCTGAGCGAATTAGGCGAGTCTAGCGGATTTCTGGCCCTCCCGTTGTCGGTTTCGCACTGGGCGTCATCGTTCCAGGAACCGACGGCGCACCTTTCAGATCCTTGGGCGCGTTTGTGACACGGATTACGTTTGTGGAAGCCACGCTGTAGACAGGGTTGCCGACATGGTCGTGTTCACCCTCCAAGCGAACTACCCCTGTCAAGACTATCTTGACCTTGAGTATAGCACCGTCAGAAAGCTTGTACGTCACCCATGGTTCTGCCACAGCCTCGAAGTCCACCTCGACTGCCTCGACCTCTCTCTGGGAGAGAGGCGAAATGACCTTTACCATATGCGAAAGAGAGGGCCGAGGAGTATTAAGCATTGCTGAGGCGCGCCCCCGTGAAGGTGCGGAACCCGTGATGGCTGACGGCACACCGAACGTCCCCAGCCTTCTCTGCACCGTATCGGGGAGACCCGCGCTAGCAGACGTTGAGTGTTCCCCTTAGCGCCTAGCGATTCATCCGTTTTCGTTAGCCTCACTCACATCGACCTGGGGGTGCTCCCGTATCAGGGGCCCGGGTAGCTGACCGACACAGGGCGGATGCTCCCGTCCTGTCTTTCGACGAGCTACTCTTCAAGCTCCGTCAGTGTATCTTACGCAGCGCGGATGAGGTTAACCGTCCACCTGTTTGCTTGTCCAACAAGGGCGTCTCGGAGGTGGGGATCGGGGATATTCGGAAGGAAGACGGCGGAATCCATGCGCTGGTGACGCATGAGCTTCGCCTGGGTTGTCTTCACCATCCAAGCAGCTTCGGATTTCTAGGATTCCTGTGTCCCAGAAAGAGCGCCGAGATCAGCCACCTCGCCCCGGAAGACGGCGAAGAGCAGGCGAGGCGCGCCGTTCGACACAGCTTCGAATGCTTCCCAAAGCGCCGAATACGTCTCTTTCTCCATGTTCTCCCCCGGGCTGAAAGCGCAAGCTGATTGATAAACGTCTCGCTTTCGACGAGGGAGGGGAGGGTGTGCGGGGTCTGCTGGCGGGGACGTTGACGCAGAGCATACAG
>JAFNFQ010000029.1 GCA_017885655.1 Methanobacteriota archaeon
TTCCTGCCGCACGTCGGGCATGGTATCGGCGTGGCTGCTGCCGGCTCCGCGGATTTCCCCAATTCCTTGGGCGCATACTTCTTGCACGTATAGCAGTAAGAGCGGTCGTATTGGGCGATGTACTCGAGCTCGCCACCGCACGTCGGACAGGCGACCATAGGAATCGAGTCCGTTAGCGGGAGGTTCGTTTATATATCTTTGGTGACGAGTGATTCCGAAAAAAAGGAAGACTAGCCGGGAGGTTCGTCAAGGTCGTTCGGCCGGCTCTCATGTCCGAAGGTCAGACGTGGGACTACGTGCGGCATCGGGCCAGCGATTGTGTGGAGGGTGAAACCTAAATAGTGCCTCAGGCAATGCCCGGTTTCAAGTGGCTGCCAGAGCACAGCGCTCAGGATATCAAAGGCACGCGGGCCGGTGAATCGAATGAACCTTGCGATTGGCGCTGGTTGCCTTCTTGATCGGTTTCATACAGAAGGGTGAGCGGCGGGCAAGCTCACGGGCCTCTGGCCGCAGGAGCATAATCCTCTCGCTCTCCGGAATCGGCGCGAATCGCATCCTGACATCCCATGAGGGATTGGAGAACATTCTAGTAGCAGAGCGGACGGGGGACTGATTACGAGACAAGGCAACCATATAATCAAGCCGTCGCAGAGCGCGAAGTCGTTCCTCACGATTCCTCCAGAGTTCGTGCCCTCGAAGATGGAGACGTCGATCGAGGGACTGTCCGCGCAGGACGTCGAGAAGCGCCTCGAGATGTACGGCCCGAACGTCATCATGAGGAAGAAGAAGAGGACGGCCGTCGCCGAGTTCGCGAGCCTTTTCAGGAATCCCCTGGTCATAATACTGCTGCTGGCCGGGTTCATATCGGGATTCCTTGGCGAGAGGGTCAACTCCGCATTGATCTTCACAATGGTGTTGCTCAGCGTCTCTCTCAACTTCTACCAGGAGAGGAAAGCCAACAGGGCGGCGGAGAAGCTCACGGAGAGAATCACGACAACCGCCACGGTGTTGCGGGACGGGGTCAAGAAGGAATGCAAACTCTCCGAGATAGTCCCTGGAGATGTCATCTTCCTTTCCGCAGGAGACATGGTTCCTGCTGACTCGAGACTCGTCACCGCAAAGGACTTTCACGTCAACGAGTCCGCGCTCACTGGGGAATCGTTCCCTGCGGAGAAGTCGGCCGAAGCGATCCCGAAACCGCCGGACGAGATTACCGGATGGAGGAACTATGTGTTCCTCGGCACTTCGGTTGTGAGCGGCACCGCCACCGCAATCGTTACGAAGACCGGGACGTCGACTGAGTATGGGGGCATCGCTCAGAAGCTGCTGCCTCGCGCGCCGGTGGCGGAGTCGAGCAAGGGACTCAAGCAGTTCGGCTTCCTGATCATGGAGGTCACGTTCGCCCTCGTCATGTTCGTGTTCCTCGTCCTCGCGCTCCTGAAGAAGGACATGCTGGAGTCGCTCCTTTTCGCGGTCGCCCTCGCGGTCGGCCTGACACCCGAGCTCCTGCCGATGATTCTCACGGTCAATCTATCCAAGGGCGCGGTCGCCATGTCGAAGAAGGATGTCATCGTCAAGCGACTCGCTTCGATACAGGACTTCGGGAGCATGGACGTGCTTTGCGCCGACAAGACGGGCACTCTCACCGAGAACAAGATCAAGCTCATCCGCCATCCCAATCTGGAAAATGCAGAGGACGAGAAGGTCCTCCTCTTCTCCTACATCAACAGCCGTTTCCAGACCGGGCTCAAGTCTCCACTGGATGCCGCGATCCTCGAGCACGAGGAGGTCGACCTGAAGGCGTACAGGAAGATCGACGAGATGCCGTTCGATTTCAAGCGGAGGCGAATCTCGGTCGTCGTGGAGCTCGAGGGGCAGAGGTACATCGTGACGAAGGGCGCGCCCGAGGAGATATTCAAGGTGTGCACTCGCGTCGAGCTGCGCGACCAAGTCAGTGACTCCACATCAGATCTGAGGATGAAGATGGAGGAGGTCTACTACGAGCTCAGCTTCCAGGGTTTCAGGGTCCTCGGGGTCGCGTACAAGCGCGTCGCTGCGGACAAGTCCCTTTACACGCCCGCGGACGAAACGGACATGGTGTTTCTCGGGTTCGGAGCCTTCCTCGATCCGCCGAGGGAATCGGCCAAAGAGGCGCTCAAACTCCTTGGACGTGCGGGGGTTGAGCTCAAGATACTCACCGGCGACAACGAGCTCGTGACGGCGATGGTGTGCCACAGCCTCGGCTTCAGGCCTAAGGGCGTCGCGACGGGGCACGAGATAGCCGAGATGACTGACGAGAAGCTCGCCGAGGTCGTCGAGAAGAGCAACGTCTTCACTCGGCTGACGCCGGACATGAAGAACAGGATAATCGGCATACTGAAGAAGAACGGGCACGTCGTCGGATTCTTGGGGGACGGGATCAACGACGCTCCCTCGCTCAAGACGTCTGATGTCGGCATATCCGTCGACACCGCCGTCGACGTCGCGAAGGAATCCGCGGACATCATCCTCCTGAAGAAGGACCTCAGGGTGCTCGCGGAGGGCGTCTTCGAGGGGAGGAAGACGTTCGGGAACACGATGAAGTACGTGATGATGGGCACGAGTTCGAACTTCGGCAACATGTTCAGCGCGGCTGGCGCGGCGGTGTTCCTCCCGTTCCTCCCGATGCTGCCAATCCAGATCCTGCTGAACAACCTGCTCTACGACATTTCGGAACTGGGCATACCAACGGACAACGTGGACCAGGAATACGTCGAGAAGCCCCGCAAATGGGACATCAAGTTCATACGGAAATTCATGCTCACGTTCGGTCCGATAAGCTCGGTGTTCGACTTCCTTACTTTCTTCACGATGATCGCGTACTTCACGCTGCAGGAACCCCGCATGTTGGATGCATCCCTGTTCCAGACGGCCTGGTTCGTCGAGTCGCTGTCGACGCAGACGCTCATCATATTCGTTATACGAACTCGGAGGATCCCGTTTTACAAGAGCAGGCCGAGCAGAATACTCACTGTGACGAGCATCGGAGTCGTCGCTCTTGCCTGGATCATACCGTACACGCCCCTCGGCGAACTATTCGGGTTCAAGCCCCTGCCTTGGGCGTTCCTGCTGGTGCTGCTGGGCATGATCGTGGTGTACATGACGCTGGTGGAGGTCATCAAGAAAGGTTTCTACAACAGCACCACCGCCAAGCAGCCGCCAGAGAGAGGAATGAAACCGAGGTCGAATCCAGCGAAGGTCTAGAGCGGTCGCGCACCGTCACCGGCTAGGGTTTTATATCGCCGGGTGCATGAACCAACCCGCGCCACCATAGCTCAGCTGGCCAGAGCAGCTGCCTTGTAAGCAGCGGGTCGGGAGTTCAAATCTCCCTGGTGGCTCTTCGACTGTTGACTCGGAGGGCAAAGGCAGAGAGGATGCATTGCCCCCGCGAAAAAGAAATCGAAACGAGCGATCCAACATCCCGACGATACTTCGATTTGTCCGCTCGCCTTCCCAGGGTCTGGAGGAGTCATCGTTCTCAAGGACCCCGTCGCTGACGTGGCTCCGGGCATTCTTCCAGCAGAGGGATATCTCAGCGCGCTCGATGCGCGGGGCTTGCTCAAGGACGCGAAGTTCATCAACGTCGGTTACGGCACGGACGAGAGCATGCCGGCGAACAGGAAGTCCTATCCTGGGCCTGACGCGAGGTGGTCCTCCGTCTCGGGGTTCAGGTCTTTGCATGACGCCTGGCTGTATATGTCCGGGAACCCGCACCTGGGTTATGGCGGGACGTGCTACGGTGATTCAGGTGGACCGACACTGCACAAGGACGCGGCGGGAGTGGAGACGATAGTGGCGCTCACTGTCTGGGGAGACGCGCCGTGCAAGTCGACGAACAACAACTACAGGGTGGACACGGGGGAGTCGCTGGCTTTCGTCCTAGATATGATCGGGCGCAATGGTTAGATAACTTCACTCATTTTCCCGCCGCATGGCAGTCGACATCAAAGCGGAGAGGGCGTGGATCGTCTCGCGCCTCAAAGCGCTCGGAAAGCCCGGCGGCAATCCCAAGTTGCAGGCCTACATCGGGTCGCCCTATCCCGTGCTCGGCCTCTCGACCCCGCAATTCAGAGACCTGCACAAGGAATTCAGGAGCAGGCAGTCGGGACTCAAAGCCTCTGAAGTGAATGCACTGGCGAAGGCGCTGTGGTCCGGCGGCACATGGGAGGAAAAGGCGTTCGCAATTGGCATCCTCAGCAGGAACGAGGGGGTGCTTGACGAGTCCTCTTGGAAACTGATGGACCAGATGGTGGATCAGGCGATCGGCTGGGCGCTCAGCGACGGCCTAGCCTCCGGTCCAGTAGGCGCATACGTGCACTCGCATCCCGCCAAGTTCAAGGATTTGATCAAGTGGACGAGAGCCGAGCACTTCTGGCGGCGGCGGGCATCCACTTACGCACTCAGCGAGTTCGTGAGCGCGCGTGAACTGGACAAACCATTCAGGCTGCTGGAGAAGCTCCTCTACGACAGTGAGTTCTGGGTCCAGAGGGCGGTGGGGACGTGGCTGAGGGAGTGCTGGAAGAAGGATCAGAAGAGGACAGAGGCATTCCTGAGGAAGCACGTCAAGGGACTGCCGCCGGTCACGATCACGGTTGCGACCGAGCGAGCGTCCAAGAGCTTCAGGGAGGAATTGAGAAGGAACAGCAAGCGAGGTTAGAGTCACATCCACGGATTCGCTTCGACATTATGATGTGGGTTCTCGCGATGGTTTTTCGTGTCATTTCCCATCCCGGTCGCACGACATCAGACCGTCATGACTTGGCTTCCGACGTCGCTGAAATCAGCGTTGCGTGATCAACGCACTCGAAGCCTTCCTTCTGGAGTATATCGACGCCGTGTTCTGGCGGCACTCCTCCGATAGCAATCAGCACCACGACCTTCCCGCGAACTGGCTTCGCGGCGGTGTAGGAGTATTGGATATTTGCGCCGTGCGCGGCAAGCGCGGCCGAGACTTTCCAGAACTCGCCCGGCTGATCGGCGACCAGGACCGCGACGAGCTTCGACTCCGTCACGGCGAGGTTGTGCTTGACCAGAGCTTCCCTCGCGACCTTGGGCTTGTCGAGGACGATTCGCACCGTGGATCCACCGACGTCCTCGCGCACCATGATTGCGTGCATGTTCACGCCGGCCTCGGCGATTGCGCGGGAAAGCTTCTCGAGCTCGCCAGGGCGGTTTGGCAGGAGGACCTGTGTCTGGATGACGAATGACATGCGAGGACGAAGAGGCGCCTCTACCCGATAAAGTCTTTCTGCATGGCGAGGTTCTGGCCCGGGTATCCATATCAACTCGATGGTCGGTTCACCCGCTATCCCTCTCCTTCATGATGGGGTGTGCTGGCAGACATCAGATGCGTCCGCAACCGCAATCTACTTCAGTAGTTTCACGTCATGTCACGCAAGCATCCTTCCACAACGAGACCATCCTTTCTAATTGTGGACGGTCTCATTTTTCCAGATGTCCCTTCGAACAGAGTCAAGCACGGTTGAGGACGAGTGACATTGGTGGGAATGGACTCCACTAAGCACAGCTTCTTGGAAAGCGCCATGGCGCGACATCAGACGGTCCGCCCTCGCGTAGGCGAGCGGGAGGGGATCAGTGGAGACTCAAGCGGCGACGAGGTCCTTCCCTGCTCCTCATCCGTCACCATCTCCCTCGCCAAGTAACTGATGGCCTCCTTCACGTTCTCGCCGGTCTTGGCGCTGGTCTTGAGAAAGCGAAGGGCATGCGAGTTGCAGAATCTCTGGACGTCTTCGTCGAGCGACCGGTCTGCCATTTCGAAGTCTACTTTATTGGCCATGACGACGGTCGGGATCTTGCCCACGGACGACTGCACGCTGCGTATCCAATCATCCAGCGAGTCGAGCGTCTTAGGCCTGGTCAGGTCGAACACCGCGACGATCCCCCTGACGTGGTTGAAGTAGGCTGCCTTGAACAGCTCCATGAAGTCCTTGCGGCCCATGATGTCCCAGATCATCAGGGTGATCCTGCACCCCATCTCCGGGAGATCGACTTCCCTCTTGGAAACCATGGTGCCAACGGTTCTGATGTAGGCCTCGTCAAATGTGTTGCACGCGAACCGGCGGATGAGACACGACTTCCCGACTCCCTCGTCCCCGACCAGGCACACCTTTCGCTTCATCTCGAGCATTTCAGACTCAACCGGCGTAGTCTCACGTCCCGCCGTAGTGCCAGAACGTCTCGACCTCGATGCCCCGTTCGGCTGTGATGCGCTTGGCTGTCTCCAGGCACGATTGGGGAATCGTGACATGCAGCGTCGCCCACTCCGCGAAGTCCTCCAGCTGTTCCCTCGTCTCCGGCTGCTCGATCGTCTCGCAGGTCTCAACCTCGTTGTAGACCACCTTCCCGCGGTACTCGACCATGATGTCGGGGACGTGCCTGCCCACCACGGGCGGCGTCGGCCAGCCGTCCAGGTCCGCGGCCACGACCCTCGACCCCTCTTTCTGGTACGTCTGGATCTGCAGCAGGAGCATCCGGTCGTGGAGCTCCTTGTCCGAATCGCTGACTCTCATGGATTTTCTCGGTGGAAACAGTCTCCGGGGGGTCTTTAAGCGCGATGTGGACATGTCCACCCCGAGCCAAAGTCAGCACCATAAGGACGGATTCTCTCATCTCCCGGGCAAGCGCTGGGAAGGCTGTCCAGAGAGAGGAGGACCGGGCGCGTTAGGAACCTAGGCTCCCTACACGCCCGGAAGCATCCCCCACAATAGGCCGCGCATCAGTCCTAATTCACCATCCCGTCACAGCTATGCCGTCCAGTCCCCAACGCTCCAGGTTGGACAGCAACCGCCAGCGCAGGGGCCAGGGCACGTACACCCTTGTCTCGCCACGTTCGTGCGAGTCCCGAAGCTTCTCTCTCGTTTCCTCAAGGTCGACCTCTTTCTCCAAGAGGATCAGGACCCGAACCGTTCGAGAACCCTTTGCCGCCCTGATGATCGGGGAGCCTGCTCCCTCCTTTGCCCGGATGGCGGTAGCCCGGAACTCGATGAATCCTTCCTTCTCCAATAGAGCCTGGCAGCGGCTGACCGCTTTCATTCTGTCTGCATCCGACACGACTCCCTTTCTGGGCATGATCATCTGCATCGCTTGCATGGTTCTCATGTTCGATTCGAGACCTTTAATACCGCAGTGGAACTGTCCACCGCGATGGCTCTGGAGGTGACCGTGGCGGAGCGGTGCCTGCTCTACTTGCTCGACAGGGTGGGAATTGCCAAGAGCGATCCGGCGTCCGAACAGCTCGTACAAGACCGCATCGCGGAGGTCATTGGTGCCCGTCGCCCGCACGTGTCGAGGGCTCTCAACCAGCTGGCGAGAGCAGGGCATGTTGACATCGAGAAGGTCCACGTACGAGGGAAGAACAGGAGGGTGCTGGGGTACTTCCTCACTCCGAATGGGGTGCGCAAGGCAGGAGGGATCAAGAGACTGGTCGAAGAGAAGAAGGTGACCGTAGTCGACCTCGAGGGCAATGAGAAGAGGCTCAGGCTCTTCGAGGCTAGGTCGCTTCTGGCGCGGAAGCCAAGGCTACTTCAGCTCGCCATGGGCGTGCAGGACGGTCGAATCGACCTGCGCCGCTTCCTGAACCTGGATAAGCGCATGCAAGGCGGGATGATGTACGACGTTGAAGAGGTGATCTCGGTCCCCCACTTCTCTGGGCGGGAAGATACCCTCGCCCGCCTCGACGGTTTCATGAAGGAGCCGAGTAGACGGGGATTCCTGCTCGTGGGCCTGCCGGGCGTCGGCAAGACCGCTCTGGCGTCAAAGTGGGTGGCGGGAGTCAAGGGCCAAATGCATGTTCTGTGGCGTCGCGTGCAGCCCGGGAGGACGGCCAGCGACACCCTGCGCGACCTGGCAAGAGTCCTCAATGCCGCCGGCAGGCCTGCCCTCATGGAGTCTCTGCAGCAGCCTGCACAAGATTGGAGGGCGAGGTCGGTCGAGCTCCTCAAGCGGGACCTCCGTGGGATAGTCGTCCTTCTGGTTCTCGACAATGCTCACCTGGCTTCCGAGGACTTGGGGACACTTGTGTCCGAGATACTCGCAATCGAACCTGCCAACGCAAGTATCAAGGTAATCCTTCTCGGGCGAGAGCGTTGCCAGTTCATCAGGGCGGAGGACATCGCGAGGGGGAGAGTCCTCCAAGAGGAATTGCCGGATCTCTCCCAGTCTGAAGCTGAACGCATGATGGCGGCGCTGGAAGTGGACAGGGCGCGTCGAGGTCGCATTTGGGAAGTGTGCGGCGGGCACCCGCTTTCGATCGAACTAGCTGCAGAAGGTGGTGTGTCGGTCGACGCAGTCAAGGAAACATCCGCATCAAGACTGGCGCAAGAAGTGTTGTCAAGGCTAGATCCCAGGCTGCGCGAGGCCCTGGTCTTCGCCTCTGTCTTCGAGGGTTCAATTCCATTGAGCCTGCTCGGCGGTCACGGTCGCGAACTGGTCAGGTTGTGCCTCCTTCGGGACGCCGGGAACGGCCGGGCGAGCATGCACGACCTGGTAAGAGCAGCTACGGTCCGGGGTGCGTCGTCGCAAGAACTCGGAGCCTTCCACAGGCGTGCCGGTGAGTTCCTGGCGAGCAGCAAGGAACCCGGAGAAGCACTGGAAGCCGCTAGGCATTTCGTGGAATCGGAGGCGTATCCGGAAGCCGAGATCCTTGTCTCCACGAGGGGGCAGGAATTCATCGATGCGGGACTCGCCGAGATGCTGCTCTCGACGCTTGAGAAATTGGCATGGACATCGAAGACCACCAAGAGGGAGCCCCCGCTGTCGTTGCTCCGGGCGCAAGCCTTGTTCGCGCTCGGCCGGTGGGCGGCTGCGTCCAAGGCGTACGAGCTCTGTTCGGGATTCAGGGATGGGCGGATCGCGGCGGAGGCGCTGCTGGGACAGGGCAAGGCGGAGGTTCAGAGACACTCGCCTCTGGCAGGCAATCACTTGAAGAGGGCGAAACAGAGGTTGGAGCGACTCGGTGCCCTCAGACTGCTTGTGGAGGCAGAGTACTGGGTTGGCGGACAACTCGAGGAGACAGGAAGGATCGATGGCGCGCGCGAGGCCTACGAACGGGGCAGAGCGGTTGCCATACAGGTTGGCGATAGACGGTGGGAAGGCCTTTGCACCTACGGAATCGGCGGCATCCTCTCGCTCAAGAAGGACTATGCTGGCGCGGCCGAAGAGGACGAGGAGGCGCTGCGACTGCTCGAACGTGACGGTCAGCGATTGGAAATCGCCAAGGTGTGCAGTGGATTGGGCGGGGAGTTGATGGAGCTCGGGCGGTATGAGGAATCCGAGAAGTATCTCATGCGCGCAATCGCAGAATCACGGGCGACCGGGGCAGTTGGTGTGCTCGCATCCGCGCTGTTCAACTTGGCGGGTCTCCGGAACGAACTGGGCCGAGGTGACGAGGCGATTCCCCTGTTCACGGAGGCTCTTTCCGAGTTTGACGCGCAGGATAAGTCTTATGAGGCCGCCCTGTGCGCTGCGTGGCTCGCTTCCTATTCATGGATGGCGGGACACGAGGAGATCGGAAATGAATACGCACGGCGGGCTCGACGGTTGCTTTCCAGGACATTGGAGCCTGCACTCCGGGTCAGGGCGTTGCGCACCTTCGCTCGCGCCGCGCTGAAGGCGGGCAATAAGGTCACCGCTCGAAAGCATCTTCGTGAAGCCCTCGCCGCCGCCAGAAAGGCCCATCTGGGAAGGGGCGGGTCCGATCTGACGGCGGAACTGGACAAGTTGGGCTAGCCTGTCGTGCAGATCGCCGGGTCTGACAACTCAGATGCGATTCCGTCATTGTAGACCGCTTTCACGGCGAAATTGTATAATGTCATGCTCACCAGACCGGAAACGGTGTAATACGTTACCGTCACCAGATTCTGATTCGCTTTGACATAGTCTGGGTCACCGGGAGCTTTCTTATAGATGTTGTATCCCGTGAGGTTGGCATCCAAGACTGCCTCCCAGGAGACTTGGGCCGAGTTGGAAGAGCAGGCCGCATTTACTGACTTCGGTCTGATGTGACCTGTCTCCGATTCACCCATGACCATTCCGGCCATCATCACGCACGCAAGCACCACCACGAATGTTTTCGGAATCATGGCTCACCTGCGTCGATAGGCTTGGTGCGGTGTGATTAAAGCGCCGTGGACATGTCCATATGTCCGAACTGACTGGTTTCCCCCCATGCGTGTCGGGTCCGCCGCGCGTCAGAATCACCGCGCTCGGTGACACTCCTACCACTCTTCGTGCAACTTTGCGCACATTGAGGCTCCTCAAGAGAACTCGTTAATCATTGTCAGGCGTCCGCCGAATCCTGTCCATGTGTGCAGTTCTCGCAAGATAGCAGCCGCCGCCTTTGCCACATCCTCTGAGGTTTCCTTCAGCTTGGACCGCCACGGACTCCGGCTGCGGTGTGAACGTCACGATGTACAGGATAGACGGCGGGAGCTGGACGGTCTACACAGGCGGCTTCACCCTTGCCGAGGGGGAGCACACCATATTCTACTACTCGATCGACAACCTGGGCAACGTCGAGCAGGAGAGGTCGCTGGCCGTCAGGCCGACGACTGAAGTGGCGGTGAACTACAAGCCGATGATGGCGCTGTTGTTCGCTGTCATCCTGCTCGTGGCGGGAGTATGGTCGTCCAAGAAGAGACCATGGAAAGGCGGGAAGGAAAAGAAATCGGTATTAAAGGCCTTCGTTCTCACGTCGTTGCCCTTCGTTCTTGTCGAGGCCGCCACGGGCATCCTCTCCCTCCCGTTCGAGCCTCTCAGGATCCCGCCTCTGGTCGGTTGGGGCGCGGGCGTGGACTGCACCATATTGGCGGCTGGCCTCCTCTTCCTTGTCGATAGGTTGGTTTGGAAACATGAAAGCAAGGTCGAGCAATCTCCCAGCTGAGCCGCAATCTACTTCAGCAGGTTCGCGATAGGGTTGCACAAGCATCCCTCCACAACAAGGCCGTCCTCTTTGATTATGGACGGCCATATTTTTTCATATTCGTGCTGGGCCTGTCTGCCGATTGTTAACAGGCGTGGATGTGCAGCTATCAACGCCCACAGACCTGCAGTGGCAACCCCCTCTGGATTCCTCTCCGCAGGAGCGACAGCACACGCACCGACAACAGAAACCCTAAATAGCGCGCTCAACATGGCAAACTCAGGTGTCTCATGCCCCAAGTCGTGCTGCGTTTTGTCTTCATAAGTGAAGCGGAAAAGCCCGTGGTCACCCTCAAGGTCCCCGACGACATGCTCTTCCAGGAAGCCTTCGTCCTGGCCGCGAAGAGGCAGAACAAGGATGCGACGGTGCTCAGCGCGACCTTCCCCGGCGGCTCGCCGATCCCAGGCGGCACGGTGAAGGAGATTGCGGAGAGGAGCACCAACATCCACGTGATAGATCCCTCGATCGTCGGGTGAGGCATGGCCAAGGAAGACGACCTCTTCTACTTTCTCCAGTGCGCGACAGTCGCCTCGCCGCGAGACGATTCTTGGCTCTTGCGGGCGAAGGAGGAGAGGTACGCCCTCAGGAGGTTCGAGGAGTACCTGAGGTTTCTGGAAGGCGGGAAGTGGTTCAGCCTCAGCCCGACCGGGGACAAGGCGACTAGCTGGACCGGCACGGTATTCGACGGCCCGCACTCCTGGGACATAGAGCTCGTCCTGAAGGACGCCTATCCCCAGACGCCTCCCGCCTGCCGCATCCCCGAGCTGATGAACTACACCGACCGCAAGGTGGACGACGGTGTGCTCGGGCTGAGGCTCTGCGACATGCACATGGAGCAGAACTACTGGTGGGACGACTACTGCAGCATCGCGCTCTACCTGAAGAGGGAAGTCTCTTACTGGGTGCAGAGCGTGGTCAAGGACATGAGGGGGAAGGGATGGCTTGACTGAGCGATACGCGCGTCTCAAGATATTCCCGTTCGCGGACTTCTCGAAGCTGAAGGAGAAGAAGGTGACCGTCGTCGGCGTCGGCGGCCTCGGCGCGACCTGCGCGGAGATCATGACGCGCTGCGGCGTCGGGCGCCTGACAATCTTCGACTTCGACAAGCTCGAGGAAGCGAACCTGAACAGGCTGATCTACAGGACTCACCAGGTAGGCATGTTCAAGGTGGACGCGCTCAGGGAGTACCTCCTCGCGGCGAACTCCGACGTTGAGCTTCTCACCTATCCTAACGACGTCACCGACGGCAAGGGATACGATGCCCTCCTGAAAGAGGCGAGGGAGTCAGACCTCGTCCTCGGATGCGTCGACTCGTTCCACGTCCGCATATTCCTCAATTCCCTGTGCGTGAGGCTGAAGGTCCCCCTCATCGACGGCGGAGCCTCCCTTGACGGAATCAACGGTTCGGTGCATTCGATCATCCCCGGCAAGACGCCCTGTTACCGCTGCAACAAGCCCGCCTTGAAGGATGACAGCACAACGGACCTGAAGAAGGCCGGAGACGGCGCCTGCCACTTCACTTCCCTCCCCACCACCATGGGCATCATCGCGAGCCTGCAATGTCAGGAAGCGCTGAAGTACCTCCTCGGCTTCGGCAATGTCGCGCCTTACATCCTCTACTATGGCCTGGAGGGGAAGATGCAGAGGTACAACTGGAAACGGGATCCCAAGTGCCCGGTCTGCGGTGGTGTGAAGTGACGGTCAGCGTGCGCATGCAGCGGAGCGCGTTGCGCAAGATCAACATGCACGTGAACGAGGTCGCGCGGTCGCGAGGCGTCGAGACGATCGGCTGGCTCCTCGGCTTCTTCGGGAGGAGCGAGGTCTGGGTCTGCGACTCGGTCCCCTGCACCCGGTACAAGTCGCAGAGCAGGTACGGCGCTCATGCGGATGCGAGAGAGGAGGTCGAGCTGGCGATGCAGTACCCCCGGAACGTGGGCATCGTCGGCATCTTCCACAGCCATCCCTTCAGGGGCGAGACGGAGCACGCGGTGTTCCACAGCGCGACTGATGACAGCACGCTGAAGTCCAGAGCCTCCCGCCACGAGAACTACCTGAGCGTTGTGACGGACGGGACGGACACGGAGTTCTTCGTGCTCAGGGACGGCGCGCAGCCGGTGAAGCCGGAGATCGTCGAATCGATATCCTACAGGGAGGAGATGAAGTCCTACCGCTGCCCGCTCGCTTTCAGGCTGAGGCGGGAGACGAGCCTGCCCAGAGTCGACTTCGTGCCCGGCTACCTGGAGCAGGAGATGCTCGCGCTCGTCGAGAGGGACCTGCGGGGCGATGGCCTCAGGGTCAAGAAGGACTCGAACACGATCGAGGTGCCCGCGCTCCAGGGCGGGGCGGAATCGAACTCCCTGGTCATCACGAAGACCGGCTCGACCGCCATGATAGAGCTGGAGATGATCCTGGAACCAATGGTTTTCGTCCGTGGCGGGAACGCGGAGGAGCTGCGCACCGCCGTGAAGAACGAGATACTGGACGATGTGGTGTTCCTCCTATGGAACAGCCTCGGCGGCGGGAGTACCTCGCTCGATGGCGTCAAGAGCTTCGAGGCGAACCTCGGCAGCTTCCGCGTGCACGAGACGAGCCCACTGCCAAGGAAGATATTCAAGCCGCCCAGGGGATCCGCGGTACTAGTCCGCGAAGGATAGCTTCGCCCCGCACTTCGCGCAGAACCTGTCCTCCTCCTCCACCTCGTTGTTGCACGCCGTGCACTTGAGCACCGCGGGGTTGCCGCACTTCCCGCAGAAGTTGTCGCCCACCTGCATCGGCGTCCCGCACTTCCTGCAGATCGCCGCCGGAGGCATGGCGGGCGCGCCCCTCGACCTGCGGTAGCAGTCCCTGCATGTGTACTCGATCACTCCCTTGACCTCGACCTCCATGTACTTGTCCCTCTCGAGACCGCAGACGGTGCAGAACGGATTGATCTTCTTTGTCGAGAAGTCGACGATGCGCAACTCGGGCTTTGGCGGGACTACGGGGACTTCTGGGGCCTGTTCTTCGGCCTGCTCCTGAGGTTCCTCCATCTCGCCTTCTTGCTCTTCATCGGGGGGCATGATGTTACTTTACTACCCCCGCGCGCACATAAAATACTTTGCCGCATGGATCCAAGTTGGGCTGCAATGAATTCGGTTTCTGCTCTTTCCCGTGCGTAAGGAATGAACGCGGACTCAGACGCTAGGTGAGTCAAGATGATTGTCCCGAACAGAAAGGACGGCGGCATCGAACGGGGAAGCTTGGAGGGGCGTGCCCAATTTGAGCTTATCTCGCGACAACCGGCGCGAGCCACCTCAAGGCTGGTGCCGGCCTTCGCACGACCGTGCTGGACTTCCGCTCGTCTGGATCCTGTCTCCGCGCGACCGCGCGGAACGTCCGAACAACCGTGCGGAACCTCCAATCGTACGCGCGGAACGTCCGGACGGAAGAAACCGCCCTTTTCGACATCAGAGGGGCTGTTCGAGCGGTCGCCGGCAACCGCCGGACGACTATCCGCGACCTCCGAACGACCGGATTTCGGCCGGTTTCGGCCCAAAAATGCCCGTGACAGCCGCCCGACGCCTCCGCACAGACGCGCGGAACCTCCGCGCGACCGAGCGGCGACAGGAACCAGCGCGCCGGAAACAGACTGCGATAGGAAGAAAACAGACGGCGAACCGTCGGCACCGGCGGTCGGTCAGCCGGGACACGCCATCTGCTGCTCGATTTCCGCCTCCGTGTGGTTTCTCCTCGCCGAGGGCGGGGCGGCGTCCGCGCATGATCATCCAGATAACAGATGGAATCTGGTCGGCACTCGATCAACCGTGGATCACGACGGAAATGGTTGTGGTCGAGTTCCCGCCATCGTCGTCGCGGACCGTGAGGCTCACCGCATAGGTCCCGGGTCCGGGGAAAGCGTGGCTGACCTCCGCCATGGCGGTGAACGGGAAGGTACCGCCTGGGCTCTCTGGCGGGTCCGGCCCGACGCCGTCGTTGAACACGGTCGAGTTCTGGGGCGTGCTGTTATCCCCAAAGTCCCACTCGAACGTGATGTCGTCGCTTCCTGGGTCCACTGCCGCCGCCTTGAAGCGAACCGCCAGCCTCGCCACATACGGCGTGAGGTCCACCTCCCACACGTAGGTCCCGGGGTGGTTGACGTTGAACGTGTGGTGTATCCTGACTGGCTCTTCTCCCGGAGACCCGACCATGATCCACACGGGGTTCGCGCCATTCGGCTGCCCGTTGATCGGGTCGTCCTCCGGCGTGTACACGATCCTCGCGGAGTAGTTGGCCGAGAGGAACAGATTCGTCACGTTCGTTGACATCGCCTGATCATCGGGAGAGCCCGGCATCCTGACGATGCGCAGATGGCCGAGCACCGTGTCGTTGATGAAGAAGATGCCCTCGACGTCGTGCCACTTCTCTCCCGCAACGCGCAGCGTGAACATCCCTGGACGATTGACCTGGACGATCCGCGCGGTCGGCGCGACATTCCTGACGATGACCGCTGTCTCATACACCACAAAGGCGCCGTTCTCATCTGTCACAGTGAGGCGGACCGTGTAGTTGCCGTCATCCCCGTACAGGAAGTCGGCGGTGCTGGTGGCGCTCATCGGCGATCCCGTTGCTGGGAATGTCTCATCCAGGGTGGGCCCGAGTTCGAACTCCCAATGGAATGAGAGGCTGTCGTTGCCCGGATCTGTTGCGGTGGCGGTCATGCTGCCGGGCGATCCCTCATCAACATAGACCGGTCCGAAGGGGATAATCGTCGGAGGAACATTCTGAATGTGGATCGAGAATGCGACCCCGAGGCCACCGCCATCGTCATCCTGAACCGTCAACTCCCCGGCATAGTCCCCGTCTTGCGGGTAGAATGCCGTGAATGTGGATGTGGCGGCGAACGGGAATGCCCCGAGCGGGCTCTGCGGCGGGTCAGGGCCGGCCCCATCGTTGTAGAACACCCTCGACTCCACGTCGCCGTTTCCGAAGTCCACGGTGAAATGGAGGTCATCGCTCCCCGGGTCCTGTGCGGTTGCTGTCATGTCGACGTGCGACCCCTCGTCTGCAGTGGCTGGGAATGAAAGTGCGATGATTGTCGGCGGGAGGTTCTGCACGACCGCGAGCTTCCCTCCGAGCATCCCGACACCGCCATCGTCGTCGGCCGCGATGATCTCGAGCGGGAAGCTGCCGTCATCTCCGTAAGTCCGCGTGGCGGTCACCGCCTGTCCGCTCGGGTTGAACCACGTGCCGATGAATTCCGGCGGGAGGCCGTCTCCCCAATCCACCGTGACATTCACCGGATCTGCTCCTGGGTCGGTGACGCTGAACTGCAGCGTGATCATACCGCCCTCTGAAGAATCCGTGACTGAGCCGAAGGTTATTGACGGGGGGACATTCTTCACACCAACGTCGGCCAACGTGGAATTCTGCAGTTTGCCATCGGAGACCGTGAGCTTCGCTCTTCCCTTGAAGTCGTCAGGATATGTGTGGCTGACCGTGGCGTTCATCGTCGTGATGTCCGTGGTGCCGTCGTTCTCGAAGTCCCATGAGTAGGTGAGCGCATCGCCATCGGGGTCATAGGAACCGCTCGCGTTGAACAGGATCGGAGACCCCTCGGTGCCGATGTACGGCCCGCCGCCGTTCGCCACAGGAGGCTTGTTGCATGCGCTCCCAATCGTGACCTGCCCAGTCATCGAGAGCGGGATATGGGTCCCGTCACCGTCGACCCAGCGCTGGTAGCGCGCCGGGTCCGGGCCATAGTGTGTCAGGTCCACCTTCAGGGTCCACTCGCTGCTCGTCGGCAGCGGTCCAAGAGCGCCGCCGTCCGTGTTGGTGAAGTAATGGAACTGGCCCTGGGGATTGCGCGCCAGGTTGAACTCCCCGGGGTCGTCGGAGACCGCCACTGAAGCTCCTGCCGGGATTCCCTGTAGCTCAACATCCGTCAGCGCATCAGGCGTTCCGCTCCCGTCGACGTTGAAGTGGAATACGAAGTACAGCTTGCTGCTCCCCGTGTCAAGATAGAGATAGAGCACGCTCACGTAGGCCTCAACGAACGGCGTGTGTGCGCTATCGCTGTAGTAGTTGTAGAACGAGCTGACTGTCTGCGCTCGCTCGACGGGCTCTACTGGATGGTCCGACCCGCCCTGGGTGACCTCGAACAAGCAGGGCAGCGTCACCGTCTGAGGCGACGGCGGCTGCGGCATGTTGTAGCCAGAAATGGAATTCACGAAGAGGCACCCGACCAAAAGTGCGGCAATAATCCTCACGGTCCCCGCCTCCAGACCCATGAGTCCAGATTCGCTGGCAAGCTCATAAGTCTTTTGTAGAGCGTGGGGCGCGGTGGTCTGCATGCTGGGTAGTGGTGCAGAATGAAGGATCGCGAGATTGCGGGGAGGAATTCGCACCGGCGAGAGAGATTCCCTGCTTCCTCATGATGAAGTTGAGGAAAGGCACCGCAAGGTCGAATAATCCCCGGTCCAAGTAGAAAGCGTGGCTCCCGCGTCAGTCCTCTTGTTCACCTGATCGCAGCCTAGTCCTTTGCCGCCTTCTTTCTCGCATTGCCTTCGAGCGATATCCCCTTCACCCTGACGTCCCCTTGCCTGCAATCCTCTTCGAGGTATGTGACGTAGCCCGAGCCGACGTTCAAGTGCACCACGTGCACCTTCTTGTTCACCTTGATCAGGGGCTTCGTCGCCTTCTTCTTCATCTTGGCTTCCTTGCGCTCCAATACCCACGGGGGCTACTTAAAGGGTCTGCCGAGAATATCAAGCGTTGTCGTGCACGAATGCGAATTGGACTTCGATGCATCCGGAGCAAGCTCGGGCGAGTGCGGTGGAAGCCGCTCCAGTGTGGGGGGAGCAGCTCCGCGTGTGGATGGAGGTCGGACGAGCGTGGGGCGAGCTGCTCCACATGTGGGCGGAGTCGCTCCGAGTGTGGAGGAAGTTCGTCCGCGTGTGGATGGATTCTCACCAAGTGTGGACGGAGTCTCGGAACACTCGGACCGAGCTTCGAAACATCGTCGCGGATGCGGAAAACTGCACCGGAAGCCCCGGAGAGTGTGGAGCGAGCCGCTCCGTGTGTGGACGGAGTTCCTCCGCACGTGGATGAAGCCGGTCCGCGTGTGGACGGGTCCTCTCCACGTGTGGACCGAGGCCGGGCGAGTGTGGGCGGAGTCTCTCCGCGTGTGGACGGAGGCGGAGCGAGTGTGGACGGAGCCCGGGAACATTCTCGCGTATATACGCGCAAGTATCGATATCCCCGGAAAACGCGGACGGAGTCCGTGCGCGTGTGGACGGAGTGTCTCCACATGTGGACGGAGGCGGAGCGCGTGTGGACGGAGTCCGTGCGAGTGTGGTTGAATGGGCCCCTGTATGGGGTGGGATGCGCACCGATGGAGGATTCCTCGATCCCAACGGCCTCCGATTGGCCCTCGTCGCTTTCGCATAAGGCGATTATCCCATTCGCATGATGCAAGATTCTTCCGACCAGCGTCCGGATGAAGATCATATCCACCACCCACTCCGCTCAATCGACCATCCGGGTCCGTGCATAGCCCTGCGTGTGAAACTGCTAAATAGAGATTCGACAGGTAGACATCCGCTTGCATCCGCGAATGTCTCGCGCTGGTCAGCCATATGATGCGACTAGGCATGCGCACCCAGGCGGCATCCTGGCCGTGTCGGCATCGGTGGCCTTCATCCTCGTGTCGAGCCTGACAGCAGTCCCGCTGCTGCAGACCGCCCCCCCTTCGGGCGATGGCGGGAGCAGGGCAATGTCCCAGGAGACGGTCGTGCGGAGCCTTTCCGGAGACTACGTCATCGAGAACGCCGGTCAAGTCGCGGACGGTGTAAGATTTTATTCGATGGGGAATCCCTCGGCTGGATTCCGCGATGACGGCGTGGTGTTCGTACTGTCTGACGAGATGAAGGCGCAAGATGGGACGGAGAGTGATCAGGTACTCCAGCACGCCCGCCCAGCCCTTTTCGAAGCGGTGCAACGAACCGTCTCGGTCGCCTACCTCCTCCGCTTCGAGGGGGAGAACGAGGTCAGGCCGGTCGGCAGAGACCGCCTGCCTTTCGATAGCAACTTCTTCCTTGGAGACGATTCGGCCAGGTGGAAGGTTAATGTCCCCAGTTACGAGGAGGTCGTTTACGAGAATCTCTATGATGGCATCGACCTCGTCTACCGCCCGATCGAGCACGGAGTGAAATACGAGTTCCTCCTGAGTCCCGGGGCGGACCCGCGCTCGATCAGCCTGAGGTATGAGGGAATCGAGTCTCTTGAAGTCAGAGCGGACGGAATAGCGGTTGCGACAACATCAGGTGAAATCCTGGACTCCGCACCTTACTCGTTCCAAGAAGGCGGGGCTGAAGTCCATTGCGTTTTCTCGTTCCGCAGTCCCAGCTCCTATGGCTTCGACTGCGCCGGATGGGACGGGACTTCGCTCCTGACCATCGACCCTCTGATCTACTCCACTTTCCTTGGCGGGAGCGGCTGGGACCAAGGTTACTCCATCAAGGTAGACAGCAATGGAAACGCCTATGTGACCGGACAGACTCGGTCAGCCAATTTCCCCACGACGCCCGGTGCATACGACACCACTCGCGGCGGAACGGACGACGCCTACGTGACGAAGCTGAGCTCAGACGGGACATCGCTGGTCTATTCCACGTATGTTGGCGGAGGCAGTACTGATGTTGGTCTCTCCATAGCCCTGGACGCGAATGGCAACGCGTGCATAGCGGGTGAAACCCTGTCCTCTGACTTCCCGACCACTCCTGGCGCCTTCAGCAGGACTTATCATGGTAAGTCCGATGGATTCGTCACGAAGCTGAATTCGGATGGAAACGCTCTCCTGTTCTCTACTTACATCGGCGGGGCGGAAAACGACACCTGGCCAACTGTGGCGGTCGATACCGCGGATAATGTCTATGTTGCAGGCATCACCAAATCAGTGGATTTCCCCGTCACACCAGGAGCGTTCGACGTCTCGTACAACTCTGGTGGTTCGGACGCGTTCGCTATGAAGCTGAACTCGACAGGCATGGCCCTGATCTATTCCACCTTCCTTGGCGGGAACGATGCGGACTTTGCCTACTCGATTGCGGTGGACACCGCCATGAACGCGTATGTGACAGGGGGCGCCTGGTCTGTCGACTTCCCGACCACGCCAAGCGCCTTCGATAGATTGCAGAGCGGCTCTTGCGATGTCTTCGTCACGAAGATTAGCGTCACAGGCGGTTCCCTCGACTATTCCACCTTCCTAGGGGGAGGCGGTTTCGACGTCGGGCTCAGCATCGCGGTCGATTCCTCGGGGCTGGCCTTCGTGACCGGGTCGATAGACTCGCTGAACTTCCCCGTGACCCCCGGCGCGTACGACTCCTCTTTCAACGGAGGTCTCTACGATGCCTTCATCGCGAAGCTGAATTCGGGCGGGAGCTCGCTGCTATACTCGACCTATTTTGGCGGTGGGAACGGTGAGTTCGGGAACGCCATCGCGGTCGATTCGGCGGGGAACGCCTACATAACGGGCGGTACCGACTCGAATGACCTCCCAGTCACACCTGGTGCTTTTGATACATCTTACAATGACCTCATGGACGCATTCGTCACGGAGATGAACGGGACTGGATCCCTCGCCAACTCCACCTACCTTGGCGGGAGCGGCACAGAAGGATACCTGAACTTCCTGACCGTCGACCCTATCGGTGAAATCTACGTGACCGGCATCACGAACTCCACGGATTTCCCGATCACGCCAGGCGCCTTCGACACGACAGTCGATCCCAACAGGGATGGTTATGTCACGAAACTGGGCCCACTGTTCCCGGATCTCGCGGTCGGTCAGCGGGACATAGCATTCGACCCGCCAGGGCCCGTGATGGTCGGCACAACGGTCACGATAAACGCGACCATCGATAACCTTGGGTCATCTGATGCCATCGGTGTCATTGTCAGGTTCCACGATGGTCCGCCGTCCGGCTCGAACCAGATAGGATCCGACCAGGTCATAGCGTTTCTCCCGGCTCCGGGCGGCACTGGGCTCGCCTCGGTTGTGTGGATTGCGGACCCGCCCGGGATGCACAATATTTGTGTAGTCGCAGACCCTGATAATAGAATAGCCGAAAGCAATGAAGCTAATAATCTGGCCTGCCGCAGATTCCCGGTTCTGACAACTTACACTCTCCCGCTCACCCCTGGCCACCGGTTCGTGTCGTTCCCGCTCAAGCCTGTCCCTGATGACGTCGCGTCAGTGCTGAGTTCGCTTTCCGGTTGCTACGACTACATCCGCTGGTATGATGCGCTCGATCCGAGCGACCATTGGAAGTCCTACGAGCCCGCAAGGGGATACAACGACATAGAGCGACTGGATAACACCATGGGCTTCTGGATGAACGTCACAATCGCTTGCGATTTCATTGTGACCGGCTACCCCGAGAGACTCACCATGCTCTCCCTTTACGCCGGCTGGAACATGGTCGGCTATCCGTCTTTCAACACGTCTTACACCGTGGCGGACCTCAAGGCCGCAATCGGCCTTGCTGGCGTGATCGTCGAGACGTTCGATGCGAGCGCTGCCCCGTACTATCTGCAGAGAGCGCCGGACAGATACACGTTTGCGGCGGGAGAGGGCTACTGGATATTCGTGCCATCTGATGTCGACTGGGCAGTCTATGGTTGAGGCGCAGGGCGACTCGGGTCTTTCCTGCTCAAGCATGTTTCCTGTTGAGTCTCACGCTGAGGAGCGCGACCACGACGATTGCCGCCACCGCAATCATCAGGCCGATCCAGAGACCTGACCAATCGGCCGTCTCGCCTCCCCCCAGGCTGAACTTGACTATCTCGTCCAGTGGAAGGATCACGTTGCTCAGCCCTCCGAAGATATAGGCTGCGTTCCCGTCCCAGATGGCGGTCGTCATCTCGCGGGGTCCGGGGAGTTTCTCTGCGAGCAGCTTGACCTCGCCGGTGGCGGGAGTGAACCGCACGATGTCCGCGATTGCGGTGGCGCCGTTGTTGCCACCGAAGATGTACGCGTTCTCCCCGTCCCAGACCGCCGAGGTGTGGAACCTTGGGCTTGGCAGAGTTGCATCCACTTGGGTCATCGTGTCCGTTTGCGGATCATACTTCAGAATTTGATTCGATGCCCCGGCGTTGGTCTTGCCCCCGAAGATGAAAATGTCAGTCCCCGTCCACACTGCAGAAGTGCCGCCCGAGCCCACGGGCATCCTCGCGGACATCAGAGAGAACGCGTCAGTCGTCGTGTTGTATTTGAACACCCTCGCCTCGATTGCCGTCCCGTTGTGCCCGCCGAATATGTATGCGTCATGCCCATCCCATACCGCCGCCGCACCGATGCGCGTGGTCGGAAGTCTGGCATTCATCAATGTCGTGACGTGGTTGACCGGATCGTAGCGGAAGATCCGGGATTGCCTGGAGCTGCTGTTCTCTCCCGCGAATATGTAGACATCATGTTCGTCCCAGACGGCGGGAGATGTCATCGTTGCATCTGGGAGGACTCCTCTGAAACTCGCGTCATTCGCCGACGTGTTGTAGGCGACGATATCGGCGAAAACGTCGATGTCATTGGTGCCGCCGAATACGAGTGCCTCGGTATCGTCCCAAACTGCTGATGCGCGGCAGAGCGCTTGGGGCAAACGCGCTGCCACCTCGACGGAGATTCCCGGGGCAGCTTCAGTACTTGGGGCAAGAACCGCCGCGGAGACGATGACTCCGAGGACGAGCAGACAGACCCCACTTTTGCGGATCGGATTGTCTCTCACGAGGTCCAGAGATACGACGCGATTAATCCCTTTTTCGGATTATTGACGCACACACTGAATATTGCCATCTTGGCGCGAGCCGCCCTCCAGCCCCGGAAAGAATCATATAGTTGCGTTCGGCTGTGCCACCGGGAAGTAATATGTACTGGGCATGGGTTGCTTGTAGGGGCAGGCGAAAGCGGAACACACAGACAATCCGGTTGTTCTCATTCGTTTTCGCGTTCTTTCTGATTCCAGTTTTTCCGTCTCTCTTCGTGCCCTCAACGCGAGATTCTATTGTTTCAGTATCTCCACAATCGACGGACTCTACCGAGCAGAACGTTTTGGACGCTTTCGAGGATTTGCATGGTTACTTCATCGAGAACAGAGGCCAGGTAATTGACGGAGTCCGCTACTATTCAAGGGGCAATCCCGCCGTTGCATTTAGGGATGACGGGGTGATGTTCGCTATCAGACGCGTGGAAGAGAAGGCAACGCGGGAAGATGTGAACTGGCGTGATTCTGCCACCAGATTCTCCTTGTCCGCCAAGGACCAGGTCACGGTGAAATCCTTCGCCTATCTCCTCCGTTTCCAAGACGCGCATGAGACTAGACCTGTCGGCGTTGATCGACTATCTTCCAGCAGCAACTTCTTCATTGGTGACGATCCGGCGAGATGGAGGACGAAGGTCGCGAACTACGGAGGGATAGCTTACCCTGATCTTTACGACGGCGTAGACCTCGTGTTCAGACCGGGAATCAACGGTGTGAAGTATGAATTCGTGGTCAGCCCGGGGACCGATCCAGGAATCATTGAGATGAGATATGAAGGAATAGAATCAATGAAGCTGGAATCGTCCGGAATTGTCGTTCATACGATGCTGGGGGAATTGCGTGACTCGCCACCGTATTCCTATCAGGAAGGAGAGGAGGTCAGGTGTGAGTTCGCAATGCGAGGTCCTGTCTCCGTTGGCTTCGACTGCTCGAGAAGGGACCCGGCCAAGACTCTGACGATTGATCCGTTGGTTTATTCAACTTATCTCGGTGGCAGCGATATGGACGGCGCGTTTGGCATCGCTTTGGACTCCGTGGGCAATGCATATGTGACTGGCTACTCCATGTCACTCGATTTCCCCGTCACTCCGGGGGCATTCGATATCAGCTGCGCCGCAAACGGGGATGTGTTCGTCGCGAAGCTGAATCCCGACGGAAAGAGCCTCGTCTATTCGACTTTCTTGGGTGGCAGCGATGTGGACCGTGGCAAATCCATCACGGTGAGTACCCTCGGATCCGCATACGTGACCGGCTACACGAAATCGTCTGACTTCCCATTAACGGTCAACGCATTCGACAGCACTCAAGATAGCTTCGACGCCTTCGTGACTGTGCTAAATCCCACCGGCAGCACGCTGTCCTATTCCACCTTCCTCGGCGGCACGATTGATGACTATGCGAACTCGATTGCTGTGGACCCCGGTGGCTGGGCATACGTGGCGGGAGAAACCTACTGCTCTGACTTCCCTGTCACTCCAGGCGCTTACGATACTGTCTTCAACAGTACGGGATTCGGAGAAGACGCCTTTGTTACCAAGCTCGATGTCGTCGGCGGGGGGCTCGTCTACTCGACTTTTCTTGGCGGTGAGACAGATGATTGGGGCATTGCGATTTCTGTGGACGTCAGTGGCAACACATATGTGACCGGCATGACCACATCGATTGATTTTCCGACCACACTTGGCGCGTTTGATGATTCCTTTAACGGCGTCAGTGACGCTTTCGTGACCAAGTTGAACGACACCGGCAAAGGGCTTCTCTATTCCCTATTTCTTGGAGGTTCTCGCGAAGATCAGGGTAATGCCATCGCGCTTGACTCCGAAGGAAACGTCTACGTTGGCGGCAGAACCGAATCGTTCGACTTCCCCGTCACTATCGGTGCTCACGATACGGAGGTCAATGATACCGACGGCTTCGTCGCGAAAATCAATCAGACTGGCAGCACTCTTGATTATTCCACGTTTCTGGGCGGGAGTGGCAGCGACTGGATCCAATCCGTCGCTGTGGATTCCCGCGGAAGAGTCCACGCGACCGGTGATACCGCATCGGTCGACTTCCCAGTGACCTCCAGCGCCATCGATATCGTTCTGAATGGCACGGACGCCTTCGTGTCAGAGCTCAATCCTGTAGGTTCAGCCCTCACGTTCTCCACATATCTCGGTGGCAACTCCTCCGACTCCGGAAACATGATTGCAGTCAATTCCTCAGGCAACGCGTACGCCACCGGGAGCACGTCATCAGCCGACTTCCCAACCACTCCGGGTGCGTTTGATCGCATTTTGAACGGGAACGACGGCTACGTCGTCATGTTCACAATCGCCCCCAACAACCGACCGATGCCTCCAGACCCGCTGTGCATCCAAGGGATATGCTCCAACAACGTGGACGCGAGGATGTATCACATCACGCAACTCACCAACTTCCCGCTTTCTTGGACTCACTTAGACCCTGACCTGGATGCACAGACAGCGGCTGAAGCTGCCATCTCAAAGGCCCCCAACAGGGGTTCCCTCATCTGGATAAATGTCCTCTCAGGGACAGCCTCTCAGATGACCTATGCCGGTCTCCCCTTGGAACGCTGCACCGATTACTGGTATTCGGTGAGGACCAAGGACGTGCCCCAATGGGGGGCCGTCGCTGAAGTGAAGTTCCATACGAACTGCTTGCCCGCCCCAGTCAACCGGCTGTGGCCGGCGAACGGCTGGACCACGTTGCCAAGGAGTGACCAGAAGGTCTTCTGGTCGTTCATGACGGACAACGACCCGGGTGACTCATTGAACTACACATGGAAGGTCGACGATCAGATTGGATTCCCAAGCCCGGTTACCAACACCACCCAGAACAACTACTCGGATCCATTCCAGACAGTCCCGTCGATGACATACTTCTGGTGCGTCGAGGAATCCGATGGCTGGGACTCGGCTATAAGCAACTGCGCCAATCCGTGGATGTTCCTGACCGGGGTGCCGCCCAGGCCGCCGACCGTCACGGAGCTAAAGGTCGACAACCACGCGGCGGGCGACGCATACCTGCAGCGCGTCACGAACCGTGTCCCTGTATTCACGTGGAAGTTCAATCCGATGGGCAGGTCGCAAACGGCCTTCCACATACAGGTCCGGCAGCAGTCGGGTGATACTTTGAAGTGGGAGTTAAACAACACGGGAGTTGGCGGCGACGTTTCAACGGCCACTTACAACTCGGACAGCAGTGGCACAGCTCTCACCAACGGCGCCTGCTATTACTTCCAGGTCAAGGTTCGCGACAGCCTCACGCCGCAGCTCTGGAGCGTCGACTGGGGCACGCCGCTCACCTTCTGCATCAACACGCCGCCACCGACGCCGACGCCTCTCGCCCCGGCAGATGACAGCGCCCGCCTCGTGGGTTCCACGGTAGTCTACTGGAGCACCGTGATTGACGCGGACACGGGCGACGTCGTCACATACGATTACTGCATCGATACCGCCAATGACCCGCCGTACCCGACCTGCAACATCGCTCACCTAACGGCAACCGTCAACAACTCGGCCTCATTTATAGCGGTCGCGAACAACTACATCTGGGCTGTGCGGGCTTACGACAGCTACGAATACTCCGCTTGGAGCGTAGTCTGGAACTTCACCGCATATTCGGTCCCGCCCAACACAGCGCCGACAATCACCGTCACTGCGCCGACCGCCGGAGAGCGCCTGAGGCAGGGAAGCACTTACACGATAACATGGACGATGGATGACGACCAAGACGCGAACTCAGCTCTGATCGTCGTCCTGACCTACCGTGTGGGCACGGGGGCCGTGGTCCCGATCGCGATCGGCGTGGCGGGGCAGACGTCTTACCAATGGACGGTGCCCTCGGACGTTGAGTCCTCTGCCGTCACGATAATCGCGGTGGTCACGGACACAGGCATGCTAACGGGAACGGACAACTCGCCGCAGTTCGAAATATTCGCCAATAAGCCTCCAACCATCGCTGTCACGACTCCGCCGCGGCTGAAGCAGGGAGACCCGTACGACATTGTCTGGACGATGAACGACCTCGAGACGGCAATCGCACAGCTCGTCGTCTATCTCAACTACAGCTACGGAGGGAACACGTACCCAATCGCGGGCCCGCTGGTCGGACTCACAGCTCACGCTTGGACTGTGCCGATGGTTGAGAGGACCGATGTCAAGATCAACGCTACCGTGATGGACTCGGATGGTTTGAAGAACTGGAGCTCGACAGAGTACTTCGAGATATTCCGAGAGGTGGTCAACACGCCCCCCATCATTTCAATCACGGATCCTCCCGCTAGTCTGGAGCAGGGCAGCACATACACTATCGTTTGGACGATGGCCGATACAGAGACTTCAGCGTCAAACCTAGTTGTTTACGTCAACTACAGCTGGGGTGGCAGCACCTATGCGATCGTGGGTCCCCTCGTAGGCCTGACATCGCATGAATGGACGGTCCCGATGATAGAGGCCGTGGATGTCAATATCAGTGCCACAGTTATCGATGAGGGCGACCTGACGGTTAGCGATGAGACTTCGCAGTTCGAGATATTTGCCGACGAATCGCCGACAATATTCGTCACGTATCCAGTCAGACTAGGGGCTGGTGCGACATACACAATCACGTGGACGATGGGCGACGACCGCACCACCAGCGGTAATCTGATTGTCTACCTCAACCTGAGCTATGGCGGCAACAACTATGCGATTGCGGGGCCGCTTGTCGGTTTGTCTTCGTTCGAGTGGACAGTTCCTTCGATTCGCAGGACGGATGTCAGAATCAACGCGACAGTCATCGACGATGGTGACCACATGGGATGGAATACCACGCTTGAATTCGAAATATTCGAAGAGGTGGTCGACCATCCAGCAGAGCAATACGCTTGGCTCTGGCTCTCGGCGATAGGGGTGGTGACAGCAGTCATCATCCTCCTCCTTCTGATGAGGCGCAAAAGGAGAACATCAGAAGCGGAAGAGTCTCACGCTGAACTGGTGACAAAGGACGCAGTTGGGGGAAAGAAGATTCCGCAGAAAGTCAGAGAAGAATCACGCAACTCGATCCTTCCCTCTTCCGGTCAGCATCAGAAGGAGAAAAGCGCTGGCGGCGATGAAGGCGGTTTGGATCCCGACGCCCGCGATAGCAGCGACTACGTAGAGCGATAGCGAGAAGGCCCGGCCCGAATTCAGCAGGACCTCTCTCGTCGCAGACACGCTTGCCGGGTCGTCCTCCCCGATGTCCGCCATCATCGCGAATATGAACAAGGGGGCAATGCTGCCCGTGAGCTGGAGAAGGCTGTTCCCCGCCACGAACGACCCGAGGTTCGGAGCCAGGGAGACCATGAGCGCGAAGACGCTGGACATCACCGCCCCCGCCCACATGAACAGGTGTCTCCTCCGGATCCTGTCGGAAGTGAATCCGAGGACGAGCATCATCGCGCCTCCCGCCAGGGCGAACACCGAAAAGATGTAGCCCAATTGCTGCTCGCCCTTCACGAAGAGCAGGGTGATCAGGGGGATGAGGGCGATGGAGAGTCCCTCGTAACAGCCCTCGAAGAACATCGCCGCCACGTTCCTCCTGCCGAAGCTGGCGTAGTTGATCCGGAAGACTAGTTTGTGCTCCCCGTTGATGAAGAACAACACCAGGACGACGTCCACAAGGAGGCATGCGAACCCGAACGCGAACAACGTCGCATAGCCCGCCGCACCAATGATCTGGCCAGCTAGGGTCGGAGCGATGACACCAGTGACCGTCACGACGAGGAACAGCACTCCCATGCGCATCCCGCGGTTCTCGGGCTTCGTCCTCTTGACTATCAAGGCGTTGAAAGGGAGGTAAAACAGCGGGATCGAGATTCCATAGAAGAACGGGATGACTGTGACCAGGACATAGCCATGGAGGACAGCCATTCCGGCGTAGGCTGTCCCGAGGGTCAAGAGTCCGAGAGCCATCGAGGTCTTCGCACGCACCGAAGGCCTCCAGGACATGACCGTGCAGAACAGCGCAGCGAACAGGAACCCGAACAGGTAGAACATCGGCGCCTCTGCATAGGAGAAGCCTTGGCCCGGCGCGATCCCATCCTTCGCGAGGTAAATGATGCCGAACGTGCCCGCCGACGAACCCGCGAGCGCGACCAACGCCTGTATCATCAGCAGGTGACGGAACCTGTGTTCCACGCTGGCGGCACAAACCGAATCGGTTTAAGCCTTTTCCTCGGGCTTTCCTTCTCTCGGATTCCCTGCCTCTTCCTCCGATTCCCCTGGCTTGCGCATGACCCAGAGCGCGGTCACTCCGGTGACGAGGATGATCAGGTCGATGTAGAGTCCGAGCGCCTTGCCCGCCGAGGGCGCATAGGAGAGCGCATCGACAACGAGGGAAGCCGCACCCGTGGCGACTTCGGCGATGACGAACAGAATTGCGGCAAGGAGGAGAATGCGCCTCTTGTCTTCCCGCCGCAGGAGGAGGAACACCGCAAATAAAACGATCGCGAAGATTGCGGCGATGTAGGGCTTGTAGTTCTCTCCCGCCCCGCCCGCGCCGGATGTCCCGCCAATCGTGAACGAATGGCTGCCCTGGTCCTCCACGTTCCCGAGCTTGTCGATGGAATAGAACCAGACCGTGTGCTGCCCGTCGCCTGTGACCACGAACGGCCCGCCATAGAGGACGATTGCTCCCAAGTCGAGACGGTAGTATGTCGCGTTGACCCCGCAGCCCGCGTCTGTCGCGCTGACAAGGACTGCAGTCCCGTTCCAGGCAACGGTCGTGACGGGTGCGATGTCATCGACGAACAGCGTCTTGGTCTCAGTCGCCTCCGCCCCGCCGATGTTGTCGGTGCTGTTGAAGCGGATCTGGTGCAGGCCCTCGCTTTCTATGTGGATCGGCGTCCCGACCGAATAGTCTGCCCAGGCACCGCCATCGATGCTGTACTGCGTGCGGGCAATCCCGGTCCCGCTGTTGTCATGGGCGATGAAGTCGATGTTCGTCGCGTTGGTGATGTATGTGTGGGTCACGCCAATGTATGCCGCCCCGCTGAGTTCCATCGTTGTTTCTGGTGATGGCATGACATCGAAGCACCACTCGAAACCGTTGTTGGACTCGTTCGATTCCAGGATGGAGTTCGCGGCGTCGATGTCGATCTGGAGGCACACGGCACCTGTCGCAGAAGTCAGCGCGCCGAGGGGGTAGTTCAGCGCGCCGATTGCGCCCGGGTTCATCGGGCTGACCGGGATGCTTCCGAGCAGGCTCCCGCTCGTGGCATTTCTGACCTCGACGCTCGTGGCGGGGCTGAGCCTGTCACCTGCATTCCTCACGTTGACTGTCGCCGACCTCGTACCGCCTAGCGGTATCTTGGCAGGACCGGTGACACCGATGGTTAGATCAGGTGCCCCCGCCGAAACGCGGATTGCGAACGTGTTGTTTCCCTCGAAAGTCTCCGGGATGAGGTTGCCAGGATCAACCGTGAGGTTGAAGAAGTAGGAGTTGTGCGTCTGCGGGACGGGCCAAGTGGCGGGAGGAGCATCGACGAACGTGCCGCTGGGCATCGTCACGTTCAATGTCTGGTCGTAGAACGGAGGAGCTATGGCGGGACCCCTGAGCCCCTGGGTCTCAACTATCACGACCCTCACTTGACCTCCGAACGTATCATTGCCCGCGTTCCTGACACCGAACGCCACCGCCAGCGTCTCGCCCCAGCTCGCGTTGAGCAGCGGTGTCGCAAATCCGACCGTGGCGGGGTCATCATAGTGCACGAGGTCCCCGTCGCTGATCGTGATGTTCCACGGCACGAGGTCCGGCAAAGAAGTGGCGGCGCCCGTCTCCGCATAGTTGTTGCTCTCGTCCCTCTCGCGTATCAGGTCGCGCGGGTCGACCCTCGCGGCGATCGTGTGAATCCCCGCCGTCGGGATCCACGTTCCTGTGAACATATGTTGGCTGCCCGGGAGCATCGGCCCGAAGGAATCAGCCGCCAAGAACGATCCGTCCAGGAGGAAGTTCACCTCGACGATATTGTAGACTCCGACATCCGAGGATGTGTGGACCACCGCCCTTATGGTGGTGGGTACTCCGACTTGCGGCGGGGAGGAGAAGCTCAGGTCGGATTGGCTTATCGAAAGGTCTGGCAACAGGAGCACGATCGTCGATGCATTGTAGGATACACGATCCACCGGATCGACCGCCTCGATTAGGACTCCGAAGCTGCCGACATCTGCATTGCACGGTGTATCGTCGTCCCGGGTCGGGGCTCTGATCAAAAAAGAGTAGTCGCCGACGGCGTTTGTTGGTGTGATCCAATTTGACTCATTCCACGGAGTCCGTATAATCGCGGTCCCCGAGATGCCCATGCTCCCTGTCACATTCAGGAAGCCGCCGGGATTCACAATCTGTGGGTCGAGGTTCATCGTGACGGGGAATGGCGACGGTCCGAAACCATAAGTCGTCAGGTTCAGAAAGCCCCCTATCACAAAGTCAACAGTCGAGGCGGTGATATACCAGCGCACGAAGTTCTTGACGTCCGGCGCATACCAGAGATCATTGCCGCCGATTGTGCCGCTGCTCGGCAGCGGAGTCTCGCTGACATGGTACGTATGGTGGCCGTTGAGGTCGATGATCTCACTGAGCCGCGCGTTGTAGTCCATCGTCATGTTGTGGTCGAACGGACTGAACGAGGCCAAATCCCCCCACGGCGTGCCCGTGACGGAGAAGAAGTAGAATCCCAGCATCCGCAGGTTGCCGGCGAACCGCCACTGGTCGCCGGGCAGCAACGGGAAGTCGTAGTCCTCCTGTGAGGGACTGCGGTTGCTCTCCGTCGCGAAGCGCAAAGTCAGGGGGTAACTGAAGATGAACACGTCCACAGTCCCGCTGGCGTTGACTGTCTCATTATCCCTTATGAGCGATAGATCAGAACGGTCATACCAGTGGAACCCGGTCAGGCTCCCAGTGGTAATCGTGATGGTGAACGGGATTCCGTTGAGCACGCCCCCGCCATCGCCTGTAAAGCGTCCCGTGAGGCTGACGTTGTAGGCCTCGTGATATGTCCCGTTCTGCCGCACGGAGAACAGCCCCGTAACGAAAAAGCCAACCGACCCATACAGATCGGTGTAGTTCTCACCCATCCTGAGATGGATATGCGCGCTATAGTTCCAAGCGTCCCCGACATACCATGTCGGGACATCGACCTGGAAAATCGAGTCCGGCTGCGCATCCTCGCGATTGGACTGCACCGGGCCAGAAGGCACCATCAGCCCGGCGAGCAGCAGACAGATCGACAGGCAGGCGAGCCTGCCCCCCGCCTTCATCGCGCTATCCATCATTGCGGGACTCTTTAACATTTCGCGTAACGAAGGGAGCGAACCGGCCGAAAACCTTTATCTTCACCGCCCTCATAGGCGCGGGCGCTGCGGGGATGGCCCAGCCCGGTAAGGCGCTGGATTGCTAATCCAGTTCCCGAAAGGGATCGGGGGTTCAAATCCCCCTCCCCGCGCTTCTCACATGGTTGCCAGAAGGATTCTCACGTCTTGGAGAAGCCGCAGGGTTTCTTGAGATTCTGAAATAAGATCGGTAGGTCGAGCGAAATATCGCTGGCTTTCCGCCACATGCAGCGGGAGTCCCGCCTTGTGCTGCGGTATGTCCGCTGTGTTCAGCTCCACATGCGCTGTATCCAGCGGAGAATGCGCTGTGTTCAGCGCGAAGTCTCCGTATTCAGCGGGGATTGCGCTGCATCCAGCGGAACATGCGCTGTTCTCAGCGCGAGGTCCGCCGTTATCAGCGCGAAGGTCGCCGTGTTCAGCGGGGACTGCGCTGTCTCCAGCGGAGAATGCGCTGTGTTCCACGCGAAGCCCGCTGTATTCGACGCAAGTCACGCCGTCTTCAGCGTGAACCCCGCTGGGCCCAGCGGCAACCAATAAGAATGCCTCAGCCTTCGATTCCTAGTCCCTAGGCATTCCCGTCAAACGGCTCTTTAAGGCGACGCCTTTATCTCTTTTCGAGGCGTGCAATCTACGGAATGCTAGCGTACGTCCTGCTGAAAGTCGAGGTTGGCGCGGAGAAGAAGGTAATGGCGCAGCTCAACAACATCGGTGAATTGAAGGAGGCCTATGTCCTGTTCGGAGACTACGACTACATCATCGGGCTCGAAGCTCTTGACATCCAGGCACTCGCCAGAACAGTGACGCACAAGATACGCAGAATCCAAGGCGTGGAGAAGACGATAACGCTCGTGGAAGCCCCAGCCGAGGAGCTGTGACAATCCCCTGATATTGCTTTGTGAAGGGGCAACATTCGCACGGAGGACACATATCTCCCAACTGATACTCACAGGGCAACGGTTATAGCCAACTTCCCGATACTAAGGAGAGAAGTGATAATGACGCCTGAGCTGCTGAAGGCCAAGGTCCTCCTTCTCGGCGACGGGGCGGTTGGGAAGACATCGCTTCTACGCCGTTTCGTTGTCGATCAGTTCTCCGACGACTACATCACGACTGTCGGGACGAAGGTGAGCAAGAAGGACCTCACGGTCAAGCATGATGGAGTCCCGGTGGAGATCGTCATGCAGATCTGGGACGTGCTCGGCCAGAGAGGCTACGCAGGCGTGCAGGAGACGGCCCTCAAGGGGGCCAGGGGCGCTCTCATGGTCTATGACCTCACGAGGGACGAGACGAGACGGTCGCTCGAGGAATACTGGGTGCCGATGCTGTGGAGGCTGGTGGGGAAGATACCTGTCGTGTTCGCGGGCAACAAGATCGACTTGGTCGCCGATAAGGTGTCGGTGCACGAGCTTCTGGGATACCTCACCCAGCGCTACGAGGCCCAGGGCTTCCTGAGCAGCGCGAGGACGGGAGAGCATGTCGAAGAGGCATTCGTGAAGCTCGGCCAGGACATCGTGGCGGGAGTCGGGAAGACCGCCCCGAAGGTCGCTCTGCCGACGATTCCTCAGGAACCCGTCGACATCCTGATCGCCGTGGCAGACAGGATAATGACGGACTTCTGCGCGCAGATGGGCAGCGTCGATGCGGGGATGCCGGTGGTCAAGAGGCAGTTCGAGATCGCCAACGTCGACGTGCGCGCGCCGAGCAAGGAGAGCCTGATGAAAGTCGTCGAACTGCTGGCCGATGTCGAGAAGGACTTCAAGCCGGCGGAAGAAGTCGAGGCAAACAAGAAAAGGCGTGCGGCGTGGCTGGCCGAGATCGCCGCAACCGCGTGACCTCCTCCCGGACTATTCTTTCATCGTTTCCGCTTGAGACAGCTCCTTGCTGAACAGCGCTTTCTTCAGCACCTGAAGCGAGAGGAGGGCGCATTTCAGCCTGACAGCGCTCAGCGGGATGCCGAGCATCTTCACGATCCTGTCAGGGTCTATGCCTTTCGCCTCCGAGATGTTCTTGCCCTTGAGCATCATAGTGAGCATCGAGGCCGATGACTGGCTTATGGCGCACCCTTGTCCCGTGAACTTCACATCGGTGATTGTTCCCTTCTCGTCGGTCTTGAGGTAGATAGTCAGGTCGTCGCCGCAGAGCGGGTTGTAATCGCGGGCCTGGAGGTCGGCGTCCGGCATCTCGCCGCGGTTGCGGGGGTGCTTGTAGTGGTCAAGTATCTGCTCCTGGTACATCTCGTAGGCCATCTACGCGAAGACCTCCTGCACCTTCTTCAGCCCCTTGATGAGGCGGTCGATGTCCTCGGGCGAGTTGTAGACATAGAACGACGCCCTCGCGGTGGCGGGGATGCCGCACCTTTCCATCAGTGGTTGCGCGCAGTTGTGGCCGGACCTGATCGCGATGCCCTCCGCGTCGAGTATGGCGGCGATGTCGTGCGGATGAGCTTCGGGGATGGTGAAGGCAATCAGCCCGCCTCGCTTCTTCGGGTCCATCGGGCCCAGGATCCTGATTCCCTTGATCTTACCGAGCATCTCGAGGCCATAGGCATTGAGCTCGATCTCGTGCTTTCTCACGTTCTGCATGCCGAGCGAGCTGAGGTAGTCTATGGCGGCGCCAAGTCCCACGGCGCCCGCGGGATCCGGGGTCCCACCCTCGAACTTCCAGGGCACATCGTTCCATGTCGCCCGCCCGAGGTGGACCTCGCGTATCATTTCGCCCCCGCCGAGCATCGGCTCCATCTCCTCCAGGACCTTCTCCTTCCCGTAGAGCACTCCGATGCCGGTGGGCCCGAGCATCTTGTGCCCGCTGAACGCGAGCAGGTCGCAGTCCAAGTTCTGCACGTCTACGGGGAAGTGAGGAACCGATTGCGCGGCGTCGACAAGGCAGAGCGCGTTGACCTCGTGCGCCTTCTTCGCGATCTCCTTGATGGGGTTGATCGTACCGAGAACGTTCGAGCATTGTGTGACCGCCACCATCTTCGTCCTCTCGGTGACGAGGCGGTCGAGGTCCTCCATCTTCAGGTAGCCCTCATCGTCTATGTCGATCCAGGACAGCTTCACGCCTTTGTAATCCTGAACGAAGAACCACGGGATGTGATTTGAGTGGTGCTCCATCACCGTCGAGACTATCTCGTCGCCCTTCCCAAGCTTCCCCTTTATCCCCCACCCGTATGCGACGATGTTGATCGACTCCGTCGTGCCTCTCGTGAACACAATCTCGCTCGAAGACCTCGCGTTGATGAAGTGCGCGATTTTCTCCCTCGCACCTTCGTACCCTCTCGTCGCGTCCTCGCCCAGCTCGTATATCGCCCTGTGGACGTTCGCGTTGTAGTTGCTGTAGAACTCGCTGACCGCCTCGATTACCTGCCTCGGCTTCTGCGATGTCGCAGCGCTGTCGAGGTAGCACAGCGGCTTGCCGTGTATCTTCCTCTCCATGATGGGGAAATCCTTCTTGATCTTCGCGACGTCCAAGCTCGGTTTCGTTCGCTCCATCGTCTCACTCCTCTCTCAGAGTCGCTTGATTGATAAAGGCTTTGAGTTTACAGGATGCGCTCATGACTCTGCCCATGGCTTACGCCTTCCATTTCGACTCGAACAGGCCGCGCAGGCGGTCCGCGACCGATTCGAGCGGGATTCTGGCCACGACGGGGTCCAGGAAGCCCATGACGATGAGCTTCCTCGCCTCGCTCTCTTCGATGCCCCTCGATGTCATGTAGAAAATCTGATTCTCGTCAACCTGCGTGACGGATGACGCGTGCTTCGCGCGTCTCACCGCGTGGTTCTCTATCTCCAGGCTGGGAATCGACAGGAACCTCGAGTCCCGACTCAGGACCATCCCGAATTCGCCAAGGTAGGAATCGGAGCCCTTCCCACTCTTCTCGATGGTGATCAGCCCCTTGACGTAGGCTTTTGACTGATCCTGGAGCACACCCTTGGACAGCAGGTCGCTCACCGTATCCTCGGCGACGTGGCGGGTGTGGGAGAAGATGTCGAAGAATTGCGATTTGCCGCCATAGAGGACTTGGACCTCTCTCACTGTGGCTCCACGGCCGCTGAGGAAGCTGTCGATATGCGACCTGGTCATTTCCCCGCCAACGTAGGCGAATGCCCATCGGATTTCCGAGCCTGCTCCGACCGATGCTTGGCGGTTGAGGAACGTCGCAACTCCGCCGCCGACGTTCTCCACTCCATTGTACTTCAGGACCGAGCCCTCACCGAGCATGACCTCCGCGGTCCCGCCAAACAGCGCCATGCGCTCTCCGCCGGCGGCTTTGCTGGGTTCTATCTCCTCGACCACCACCGCGCTCGAGTTGTTCCCGAGAGACACCACGGTCCTGGTCAATAGTGCGGCATTCTCCCGCCCAATCGACCATCGGATCAGGATCGGCTTGCTGACGCTGACGTTGTCAGGGACGTGCAACACGACGCCGGCCATGCACAGCGCCTTCGTCATCTGCGCGAACTTATCGCTCTCGGGCAGGCTGGCGTGGTCGAACGTGAGCGTCCTCAGTTGCTGCTGATGGCGGGAGACGGCGTTCTGAAGAGTCTCGAACACTACCCCTTTCTTCTCCAGCTCCGGATCCAACCACAGCGTCTCCAGCGAGTCCTCTTCCTGACTGTAGACCCCTGAGACTCCCGCCAAATCCTTTTCAGAGTTCTTGGCAGGACCTGCAGGCTGAATGTAAGGTTCCGTCCCGCCGACTCTCGCGCGGCTGATGTCCGTGTATTTCGTGAAGAGCTGGTGCTCCTCGACGCGCAGCGCTTTGAAGTTTGCGAGTGAAACGAGGCGATCTGCGAGGAACCACGCGGGTTCTTTCCGGCTCGAGGAGAGTTCCCTCACCGTCTCATCCTCAGCGAACCCTAGGTCGAATCCAGCCATCTCGTCTCACTCCTATCCGGGGACAGAGCCGGTCTATCCCACCGAGCCCTCCATCTCCAGCTTGATCAGTCTGTTGAACTCCACGGCGTACTCCATCGGCAGCTCCTTCGTGAACATCTCCAGGAAACCGAGGACAATCATGTTGACCGCCTCGTTCTCGGTCAGGCCCCTGCTCATCAGGTAGAACATCTGCTCGTCCCCTATCCTCCCCACCGTGGCCTCGTGAGTGACTGTTGCATCATCCTCATCGATCTCGATGTATGGATAAGTGTCCGACCTGCTTTGTGCATCCAGCATCAGAGCGTCGCACCTGACACTGGCCACGACGTTCCTCGCGCCGCGCGCCACCCTGAGATGCCCCCTGTACGTCGTGCGCCCCCCGTCCTTGCTGACAGACTTGGAGACTATCCTGCTCTGCGTGTGAGGGGCCAGGTGGATCGCCTTCGCGCCCGCGTCCTGATGCTGCCCTCTGCCCGCAAAGGTGACTGACAGCACGTCCGTCCTCGCGCCCGGGCCCATGAGGTACACGCTCGGATACTTCATCGTCAGCCTGCTTCCCGTGTTCGCATCGACCCACTCCACGGTCGCGTCCTTGTGCGCGTGCGCCCTCTTAGTCACCAAGTTGTACACATCCTTCGACCAGTTCTGCAGGGTGGTGTACCTGATGTGCGCGCCCTCCTTCGCGATGACCTCGACGACGGCGGCATGGAGGGACGCGGATGCATACACAGGCGCGGTGCACCCCTCAATGTAGTGGACCCTGCTGTGTGGCTCGGCGATGATCAGAGTGCGCTCGAACTGCCCGACATTCTCCGCGTTTATCCTGAAATACGCCTGGAGAGGTTGATCCACGACAACGCCCTCGGGGATATAGACGAACGAGCCGCCTGACCAGACCGCGCTGTTCAGGGCCGCGAACTTGTTGTCCTCAGGCGGGACGATAGTGCCGAAGTGCTTCCTGAAGATCTCGGGGTATTCCTTGAGGGCGGAGTCCGTGCCCATGAAGATGACGCCCTTTTCCTCCAGCTCCTTCCTGAGGCTGTGGTAGACCACCTCGGACTCGTACTGCGCCCCGACCCCCGCCAGGAACTTCCTCTCGGCCTCGGGGATGCCGAGCCGGTCGAACGTCTTCTTGATAGCCTCGGGGACGTCCTCCCAGCTCTTGCCGACCCTCTCGACCGGTTTCGCGTAGTAAGTGATGTTCTCGAAGTCCAGGGCGCTCAGGTCCCCGCCCCATGTCGGTAGAGGCCTCTTCACGAAGTGCTCGTATGCCCTGTGCCTGAATCTTGTCATCCACTCCGGCTCGCCCTTGAGCTTGCTTATTTCATCCACAATGCTCTCGCGCAGCCCCTTCTTCGTCTTATACAGGTACTCGATGTCGTCCTTGAAATCGTAGGCGCTGTAGTCCTCGTCCACGATCTGTTTCGCGGTCGTCCTATGTCGCCCCCGCATACTTCTCGTCTTTGAGCCAGCCGTAGCCGAGCTCCTCGAGCTTCTCCGCGAGGTCGCCGCCGCCCGTGAGCACTATCTTCCCGCCCATGAGCACGTGCACGAAATCCGGCTTGATGTACCTCAGCAGCCGCTGGTAGTGCGTGATCAGGAGTATGCCGACGTCCGGTCCGCGGTACGCGTCGATCGCGCGCGCCACCGTCTTGAGCGCGTCGATGTCCAGCCCGCTGTCTGTCTCGTCCAGTATGGCGAACGCAGGCTTGAGGACGAGCATCTGGAGGATCTCGGCCTTCTTCTTCTCCCCGCCGCTGAACCCCTCGTTCACGTAGCGCCCCGCGAAGGCGCTGTCCATATTGAGAAGCTTCGTGTTCTCCTCTACGAGCTCCATGAACCCCGCGACATCTAGCGCGTCTGGCCCGTGGACCTGGTTGTAGGCCGCCTTCATGAACGAGCCGAGCTTCACACCAGAGACCTCGACAGGGTACTGCATCCCCAGGAACAGGCCCCTGTGCGCCCTCTTGTTCGGCGCCAGCTTCGCGATGCTCTCGCCGTCCAATCTGACGTCGCCCGACATGATCTGGTACTTGGGGTTGCCCATGACCACGTTCGAGAGGGTGCTCTTGCCGGAGCCGTTCGGGCCCATTATCGCGTGAACCTCACCCTGGTTGATCACGAGGTTGATGCCTTTCAGTATCTCCTTGCCATCGCGACCAGCGTGCAAGTCCACTATCTGAAGTGTTCGTTTCATCTCTGAACCTCCTTGGCCGTAAGGGCCGCTCTGGGGCCGGATTCCACTCAGGCATCCTATCCTATATAACCGCGTTATAAATATGTTGCGAACCCTGGCGAAAACGAGGTCCCCATCATTCAGAGAGCGTCTGCGAGGAGTTCGACGATGTCCTTGACTTCGAGGCTCTTGCCCTGCTTATTCGCGACGCCGCTGAACCGCTCTTGGGCGAATGGGCAGGCGGTCACCAGCAGCTCGGCCCCAGTCTTCTCGACCTGCTCAAGCCTCTTTGCGGTGATCCCGTCGGCCTGATGAGGAAACGCGTCCGGGNNCACCCGAACACAGTGCCTCGTTCCTATTCGGATTGATTTCGACCTGCTGCAACCCCGCCACGAACCCCATGGCCTTCCTCGGGGGGTCGTAACAGTTGCAATGCCGTCCAAGGTGACAAGGGTCATGGTACGCCACCTTCTTCGGCACGTTCTTGGTGAACTTCAGCCTCCTCTCCTTGACGAGCTTCTCGACATATTCCGTGAAATGATAGACGGCGAATGGCGGCACGCCGCCGAGCTCTCTGTAGTCGCGCACGAAAGTCCTGTAGCACTCGGCGCAGGTGGTGACCATCGCCTTCGCCCCCGTCCCCGCCACCGCGGTGATGTTGTGGGGCATGAGCTGTTCCTCGACGACCTTCGAGTAGCCGACCCTGATGAGGGGAGAGCCGCTGCACCATTCTGACGGGCCGAGGACTCTGTACTTCACCCCAGCCGCGTTGAGTATCCTGATGGCGGCGGCAGCCACATTCTGCTTCTTGTAGCTCTGCATGCAACCAACCCAGAAGACGACCTCCGGGAACTCCGCCTGCTTGACATCCGCGCTGATCCAGTCCCCGCGCTTGTCGTGCGGTTCACCGAGGATGTTGTGTTCCTTCAAGACGTTCGCGAGCAGATGACGGTGCTCGGGCATGGGAGCGACGTCGAGGTCGACTATCCATCTCTTGACCCGGTCCCAGAGGCGGGTGAACGGGATGTCCACCATGCACACTTCCTCGCACATGCCGCAGGACGTGCACTCATAGACGGCCTTGGCGAACTCCTCGTCGATCTCGGGCCGCCTGCGCATCAGCCAGTCGAGGATCGACCTTTCGTCGTACTGGCGCATGTGGAAGACCTTGCCCCTCGGCGTCGCATCCTCCCAGAGTATCTCCCGGTATGGCGGGCATGTCGGGACGCAGTAGCCGCACATCGTGCACGCGCGGAGTTCGTCTTCTATCGGCGGGATGTCCGTCAAGTTCTCCTGCCCCCGTGCTAGCTTTCTCTGTGGCTCTCCAGCTCCTTCCGCGTCTCGTTGAGGATGCTCTGCTCCAGCTGGATATGCTTTGCCAAGACCTGCTTGACATTCTCTTCCGCTAGCTTCTCGGCCTCGCTCAATAACTCGAGGGTGATGCGTGCGCCAGACTCTGCCAGCTCCCAGGCCTTCCTCACCGTTATCTCTCTTTCAAACGCGTACCGCGAGGCACCGCACCTGGGACACGACTCGGGGATCGCCTCGACATCTGTGCTGTAGCCGCACACGTAGCACTCTTTCTTCTGGAGCTCCTCCAGCGGGTAGATGCGCGGGGGTTGCCCCTCCATTTCCGGCAGGAGGAGGCGCGCCTCCCTGAGATTCTCCTCGAGGCTCCTCAGGCTCTCTTTCCTGATGTTCAAGAGCCTCCCAAAAACCTCTCGAACGCGCGGGTCATTTGCGGCGGTGTGCGCTTTCTCGAAGAACACGACGCCTTCTTTCGCCGCCTGCAGCACTCGTGCAATCGGGTTATCCGTCTTCCTGACTCGCGCGCTCATGACCCTGACCATCTCCCCGCAGTCTCGCTCCGGGAATCGCGGGGAGATTGCGTGAATCCTTATTGAACGTTTCCGAGGGTCGGTTCCGTCGCGGTGTTTTGGATCATTCACTCACCTCCCCCCGGGATGGTTATGTGCATGAGGTGAGATTGGGTGACGTGGACTCCCGGAATGCAATCGTGGTGAGAAGCCTGGTGTTCCACGTCTCCGGCTTCCCGCCAGAACTCAGTTGGCTCATGAACGAGTTCCGTCTTATCGTGAACAAGTCCATCAGGATTGCCGTCTCTCAGGACATCCGCTCGCGGTACAGGCTCTCGTCAGCGGCCTACAGGCAATTGAGCGCCGAACATAGTATCCACAAACAGTACACCCTTCGGCCTTCGATGTCGCTCTGGGCGCGCTGAAAGCTCACCGAAAGCGCCTCCGGAAAGGAAAGCGAAGTTCGACCCCCTTCATGATGAAGCGAATGCTCAAGGCGGAGAACCAGTCGTACAGGCTGGACCGTGAGACCGGTCGCCTGCGCATCCCTGTCAGGCGCGGCGAGATGGCGGTAGTCCCCCAGTTGACTCTGAGCGACTGGCATCGCTCGATTTTGAGCGATCCCTCGTGGAGCCTCGGCTCGCTAACCGTCGTTCCGGGCAGGGTCATCATGGCGATTCGAAAGGACGCCCCGGAATGCTACGAGCCGGAGTCGGCACTTGCATTCGACACGAACGAGGACTCCCTTGATGGGGTGTTCGCGAGAGGGGAGGAGGCTAGCCTTACGAGCGTCACATTTGGCGGCGTCAGGCAAATCCAGGCGACGCATTTCCGGAGGCGGAGACGGCTTGCCCGCAAGAAGGCGAGCGACAGGCGGGTACAGAGGATGCTTCTGGACCGCGAGGGGAAGAGGGAGAGGAACAGGGTGAGGCAGCGGCTCCACATCGTGAGCAAGGGCATCGTGAAGGAAGCGAGGGAACATCATGCCGCCATAGTCCTTGAGGACCCGACTCTCCACGGTTCCGGAGGACGATCAAGAAAAATGAACAGGCGTTTGTCTTCATGGCCCAGAGGTGAGATCCACCGCCAGATAGAGTACAAGGCCGCCCTGGAGGGCGTGCCGGTCATCAGAGTCAACCCAAGATACACGAGCAAGACCTGCCCAGCGTGTGGCGCTCTGCGCCGAGACAGGGTAGGCGGGGTGTTCGAGTGTGTGTGCGGCTGGTTCATGGACCGCCAGCACAATGCGGCTCTGAACATCCTCAAGACCGCCTTGGCCTCAGACGAGGACTTGGCAAGGGCTGTACGGTTCCAGCCCGGTGCGCTCCGCGATGACATGGTGATTCCCCTATACGACCTGCATGCGTTGCCTGAAGGCGCACGGGAGGAGTCGAGCGGGGACGAGTTGCGATGTCCGGACGGTGGATAGTCATGCCGCCCAAAACGACGCAACGGAACCCCGACAGTCTACAGGCCCCAGCCGAATTGCTTCTTGGCGGTCTCAGACATCATGTCCGGAGACCAAGGCGGATCCCAGACGACCGTGACGTCCGCCTTCTTCACGCCAGGCATGCTCTCTAGCTTCTTCTTGACATCCTGGGAGATGTAGCCCGAGGCGGGACATCCAGGGGCTGTCAGGGTCATCTTGACCCCAACCTTTTCGCCTTCGATGCTCACATCGTAGACGAGGCCCAGGTCGACTATGTTGATCGGAATCTCGGGGTCGTAGCACTTCTTCAGCATGGCGATTACCTCATCCTTGGTGACCATGTGATTCACCGGTTCTCACGATGTGTAAGGCAGGAGGCGGATAAAAAGCAGACGGAATCGGCGGGCGATTCACCGCTTCGGAGGCATCTGGTACCGTGGCGATTTCCTAGGTACCCACTCCTCGAGCGGCTTCGCTTCTCCCGGGAAGTTGATGTTGTAGAACTGGTCCATCGACTTGTAGGTTGTCTCCTGCATGTAAAGGCAGTCGACGGGGCAGACGTCGCAGCACTGCTGGCAGCCGATGCACACAGTGTAGTTGAACTCAGGTATATGGATGGGCTTGCCCTTCCTCAGGTTCGGCCCTTGAGTCATCGAGATGCAGCCTGTCGGGCACTCGCGGTCGCACCTCGCGCAGCCGATGCACACGTCCACGTCGAGTATCGGCTCATCACCTTGGCGGTTAAGGAGGACCTGCTTCTTATCGCTCAGTTCGTCCGGCTTCCTCAGCTCGTCCGCATGATAGAAGAGGTCCTCGCGCGTGTAGTCCGCGAGTTCGAAGTCCTGAGTGAACATCCACGCGTCCGTCGGGCAGAATTCCGAGCAGTCGCCGCAGAAGAGACAGTGGCCCACGTCGACCGCAGGCCTCCTGACCTGCCCCTTCATCGTATCCGTCTTGCATCTGAGGGGGAGCGTGTACGGCGAGTCCTTCTCGACCTTGATGAATTCGAAGTAGATGCATTCGTTGGGGCAGACCTTGGCGCAGAGCTCGCAGCCTATGCACTTGAACCAGTCGATCGTGTGCTGTCCCCTGTATGACTGATAGCTCTCCAGCTTCTCATATGGATAGAGAAATGTAACAGGCTTCCTGCCTCCCGGCACGATCTTGTGAATCAAAGGGGCGGTCTGCACTGCCTGCTTCAGCGTGACCAAGATCGGCCGGAATACCCCGCCGCGCCGCCGCTTCTTTGTTGCGGTGCCTTTACCTTCTGTCTTCTGGGACTTCATGAGTGTATTTCCCCGTGAAATCTGCCATCCTGCCCTCGCGGGACGAAACCTTCCGTCCTTTCCTCGTGGTCACGAAACCCGCCTTCTCGGCCTTGATCTTCTGGTTGAGCTTGAGGAAGCCGTACATCAGCGCCTCCGGGCGGACCGGGCAACCCGGGATGAATATGTCGACGGGCATCACGGTGTATGCGCCCTTCACGACTGCGTATGAGTCGTAGTAAGGTCCGCCGCAGATGGTGCACTCCCCCATGGCGATGACCCACTTCGGGTCGGGGATCTGCTCATACAGTCTCCTGGCCATGGGCCTCAGCTTGTGGCTTATCGGACCGTTCAGCAATAGGACATCGACCTGTCTGGGGGAGGATCTGTAGATGACGCCCAGTCTCTCCACGTCATACCTGGGGTCGCTCGTCGCCGCCATCTCGATCGCGCAGCACATGATCCCCCAGTGCAATGGCCACGTGCTGTTCCTCTTCGCCCAGTTCAGGAAGCTCTGCACGAGACCTGTGCGGATTATCGGGTTGGCGATGCCCTTCTTGATCGGCCTCTCTATCTTCCGCGTGACCCACTCGACGAAGTCGTCGGAGTTCAGGCCAACGATGCCCCTGCCCTTCTTCTGTTGAGCCGAGCCGTCACCCGCTTCGTCCATCTTCCCGCCGACCGCCCGCCCATCCGCCGCCATCATGTTCGTTTGTGGATCATGGCGGGAATGGAGCCGCCTTCATCCCTGCGAGACCCCGCTATCTGTTATATCGTTTTCGTTTTGGCTGTATTGTCCCCCACGACCGTACGTTCAACGCCGGAATGTACATGCGCGCCAGCGTCGGGGGGGGNNCGCCAGCGTCGGGGCGAGTCCTCGTAAGGCCTCGCGTTCTCGACCCAGATATCTGGGAGAATCTTTAATTACAGTCTCCAATATACGACGCGGGAGTAAGGTTGCCCGAAGAGCCAGCATTTCCAGAGGGCAAGACAATCCGCACTTTGCAGGGCGGGAGCGACTCGCTCAAAGGGCTCCTACTTGATCTCAGGAAATACTCCTTCTCCGGCTACGTGCAGACCCTTGTCTCGGAAAAAGAGCCGATCTCCAAGGGCTACATTATCGTGAAGACGGGCAACCCGGAGGTCGCGGTGCATGTCCAGGGCACGGCGAAGAGCACAGGCAAAGCGGCGCTGCGGCGGATATGGGATGACACCGGGAATCCTCTATGCGTGATTCAGGTCCATGCCCGCGTGGACGTCAACGCGCTCCTGGAGGAATTCAGCGATGCGGAGATAGAGCGCGGCAAGAAAAGCTCCGAATCGATGACCTCGTCGCTTGTCTCCGAGAGACGCATCCTTGAGCAAAAGTTTGAGGTGTGGCGGAGCGCCGGCTACGATGTCTCCTCGATTGAACCTGCCGTGACGATGCCCCCGCAGGAGGCGCGCAAGGTATTCGAGGAATTCGAGGGGGATGTCAAGAAGGTCGAGGTGCTCAAAGACATTCTGGGCTCGCAGGACCTCTTCGGATTCGAGAGTGAGGTGGCCGCGCTCAAAGAGAAAATGAGGGACCCGAGGAAGCATGCCGCTATCGAGGCTGAAATCGGTGAGTTGCAGGCGAGAGCCGAGAAGAGAAGCAAGGAGGAGGCCACCAAGAGCATCGAGGAGAAGCGGGAGAAGGAGATCAACGAGCGCGCCCGGCAAGTCTTCGACATGATCGTGAAGCACAAGGTTGCCGAAGGCAAGCCGCTGGAGGGCATCACGGAGGTGAAGGTCCGCGAGGCGATCGAGTCAAAGGCTTTGATGACCAGGGACGAGACGACCAACCTGGTTTCTCAGTACACATTCGATTCGTTCGTGGTCGGCCCCAGCAACAGGTTCGCCAACGCAGCCGCCCTGGCGGTGGCCAAGAACCCCCACGAGGCCTACAATCCATTGTTCATCACGAGCGGTTCCGGCCTCGGGAAGACCCACCTCCTGAACGCGATCGGCAACCGCGTCAAGGACAGCAACAGCAACGCGAGGATCCTGTTCACATCCATCGAAGGCTTTGCGAATGAATTCAAGGAAGCTTCTCAAAGCAACAAGCTCGCCGCCTTCCGCGAGAAGTTCAGGAATCTGGACATGCTGCTCATCGACGACGTGCACTTCCTCTCCGGAAAGGTCGACGTCCAGGAGGAGTTGTTCCACACCTTCAACGCGCTCTACAACGCGGGGAAGCAGGTCGCTCTCACGAGCGACAGACCGCCGAAGGAGATACCTGACCTGGAGGACCGCATGGTGTCCAGGTTCGAATCCGGTCTCATCGCTGACATCCAGTTGCCCGACTTCGAGACCAGGCTGGCGATCCTCAAGCGCAGGGTGAAGGACTCAGGCGTGCAAGTTGACCCGCAGGTCCTCGAGCACATAGCCCGCGCGATCGAAAGCAACATCAGGGAGCTCGGCGGGGCGCTGAACCGAGTCGTCGCGTTCTCGTCGCTGATGGGGCAGACGGCGAGCCTCGCGCTCGCGAAGGAGGTCCTCAAAGACCTCGCCCCTGAACGCGAGGAGCACAAGGGTCGCCCCAGCCTCGAACAGATCATGAGGGAACTCAAGCCCGGAAGGAGCTACCTCGTCGAGGAAGAGCGCGCCGTCAACATCTTCCAGCTCTTCGCGAAGGCCGCGGAGGGCAAGGGTGCGGGGATGGTGGTGACCCGGACGAACCCGAAGCGCGTGAGGGAGAGGTACGGCCTCAGGAGCGAGCGGATCATCTGGCTGACTGACAGGGAAAGCACGAGCGAGGAGACGATGCCCCCCACCCTGGAGAGGCTCATCTACACGGTGGAGGAGTTCATGCGCGTTGGCGGCAAGGGCGCGGTCATGCTCGACGGCGTCGAGTACCTCGTGAGCAACAACAGCTTCGATGCGGTCCTAAGGTTCCTGAGGCGCCTGGTTGACCATGTCTCCGAGAGCCAATTCGTCCTCCTGCTCTCGATCAGCCCCAAGACGATGAAGGAGCAGGAAGTGAAGATACTCGAGAGGGAAATGGAAGCCGTCTCGTTCTAAGACGATTTGACTTCTTCCCTGAAGAGTTTCACGTAGTGCACGGCGTCCGCGTACTCCTCGCGCTTTAAGTGTATACTGGCCTGCTTGAGGATTCCGATCGGCTTTGTGAGGTCGCCGCCTCCCACCTTCATCTCGAGGAGCATGTCCCTCGCCTTCTTCATCTCCTTGTCAAGGTGCTTGGGGAGCTGCTTCAAGATGATGTCCCTCGCCCTCCCAGCCTCGAGCTCCGACTGCTCCCACTTCCTCCTCTGCAAGGCATCGTTGGCACGCGCTATCGCCCGATTCGCCTCGCCCGCCTCGACCCCCACCAAGATGCTGTCCTCGATGAGGTCTTGCGCCGCCTGTATCGCCTCCCTCGCCCTGTAGTATCCGCCTGCCCTCGCGCTGAACTCGTTCTTCGCCTCGACTATCCTGTTGCTGACATCGCTGTATCTGGCGGCCTCGAGGTATGTGACTGCCTCGGCAATCTGGGTCTCTATTGGACCCACTGTGCTTCCCGACGCCTTCGCCTTCTCGACCTCCGCCATGAGCGATTCAATCTGGTTCGCCAGCTCGACGGTGAACGCCTTTTCCAAGGAAGCTTTCGCTTGACTCACCAGCCGCACTGCCTTTTCCATCTCCTTTTTCTTTCCGAACGCGATGGCATCGTTGATGAGCTGCTTGCTGTCTTCTATGCTCACTCCGATCTTCCTGGCGGACAGGAGTAACGGCTTGACTTCATTGACGATTCTCGGGAGCTCCCTGTAGAGAGTCTTCTTGTCGACGCCTTCCAGACTCTCGATCGGAAACTCCTTCGCCGCCAATGCCTCGACCCGCTGCCTGAGGCCTGCGACCGAAACAGNNGGGTCCGGGCGCGCCCGCAGGGCGAGCTGGTGGTCTCGCCGTCACCGTCTCCAGGGCCCTTTCGACCTCCTCCTCGGCCGCTCGCCTCGCCGCACTGGGCGCGCGGGCCGCGGGTGCCGGTTCAGGTTGGGCCTCTTGTGCTTCCTCCTCGAACTCGACGCCGCAGCTCGGGCACCTCGCCGCATTCGCGTCGACCTGTGCGCTGCACAGGGGACATTCAAACTTCTCGGCGGGCGCCTCCTCCGCGAACTGCGCTCCACAACCGGGGCACTGAGTCGCGTCCGCTTCGACGCGGGCTCCGCACACGGGGCACTCGAATTCCGTCGCCTCGGCGGTCTCCTCCTCCGCCGCTGTGGACTCGCCGTTCCTGGAGATGTTCTTGATGTCCTCGAAAATGTCAGGCTTGACGTCCTTGCCCTCTGCTATCGATGCGAGCAGTTCGTCGATGTTCTTGTCGCTCTGAGCGCTGAGCTTGCCGATGTCCACATTGCTGTCCTTGTCTATGTCGAAAAGACGGAGGTCGGTGTTGCAGTGATGGCACTTCCTCTCACCTGGCTCGATCTCAGAATCGCAAACTGGACAAAGACGTTTCTCCCCGCCAGGCGTAGACTAACACCTCGGTAGGCTGCCTATAATTTCGTTGATACAAGCCTTTCCTATATAATTGTCGGTCTGGTCTAAAGGACTGGCGGAGTGCTTCATCGATGACCTTGTCGAGCGCACGGACATCGCCTATCCCTTCAGCAATTTAGTCTCGACGTTGCCCTTCGTCTTCTGAGACAGCCGGTCAAGGAAATCCGTCTGCATGCCGCCGGGTATCTCGACCACCCCGATCCACGTGCCGTTGGGCTGCCACTCCTCTTGCACTATCCTGCCGAAGTTCTTGATGTCGCCGTAGCACTTCGCGCTGAACTCCGCGGTGAGCTTCACCGCGATCCTCACCTTCTCGAACCTGATGGGAATCAAAGGGCGAAGGCCATCAAGCACATTCTTCATTTGGTCTTCTACCGACTTGAAGGGGTCGATGCGGACCTTGGCCTCCTCCATGGCGATCTCTATGCGCAGCGGCGGGTGGGGCCCGCCGGTCTGCGGGTTGATCGCGTTGGCGGCGATGTACGTGATAATCTGTTTCCTCTTTGCCTCGAGCATCTCACGGCGCTGATCGGTCGTGAGTTGGATTTCGCCCTCGATGATCAGCTTGCGGGCGACCTCTATGGGGTCGGTCGTCCCGAAGAACTCCATCATCTTCTCCTCGGACGCCCTCGACCCCTTGTGGGCGTCCCGGAATATTTGGTCAATCGCGATGTTCGAGAGGATGTCTACGTTCTTGCCTTCCCTGAGACTCTGGACGGCGTCCGGTTTCACTATGACCTCGAATTTCTCGCCCATTTTCTCGATGCGGGCGATAACGTACTCCTTGAACAGGTCGTCACTTCGGTCTGTCCTCAGCTCCTTCGGCATGGCACCGCCTAGGAGGCGCCAGCGAGCCTCCCGATGTAGGACTGTATCTCCTGCTCCGTCAGCCGCCTGAACTTCTCCCCTTCGACAATCACGCTGACCTCAATCGTCTTGGCGTCCATCTTCTCCTCCGAAGACTTCTGGAGGGCTTCGAGGCCAAGGAGTATCGCCTCGTCCATGCCCATGGCGTCCTTGTACTTCTCTTCGAAGAGCTCCATGACGGTGTTCCTCCCCGCGCCGATGCTGCCCGCCTTGTAGCTGACGAGCGCGCCGGACGGATCGGTCTCGAAAAGATGGACGCCCAGATCGTCGACTCCCGCAACGAGCAGCGCGGTGCCGAACGGCCTCACGCCGCCGTACTGCGTGTAGTTCTGCTTGTAGTCGCAGATCTTCTTCACGAGCATGTCGACGCTGATCTTCTCGCTGTACGTGACCTTGTTAATCTGGGCCACAAGTCTGGCGTAGTCGACAAGAACGCGTGCGTCGGCGACGAGGCCCGACGTCGCGCAGCCGATGTGCTCATCGATCTGGAAAATCTTCTCAATGCTCGAGGTCTCGACGAGGCGCGAGCTGATTTTCTTGTCTGCCATGAGCACGATCCCATTCTTGAATTTCAGGCCGGCGGTGGTGTTCCCGCGCGTGACGGCGACCCTCGCGTACTCGACTTGGAACAGCCGTCCGTCCGGAGAGAAGACCGTGATAGCTCTGTCATAGGCCATTTGTCCTGGCTGCATGCATGTCCTCCCCACTTAGAAGAGAAGTCCCCGATATAAACTATGCGTTATGTAGAAGAACACACAGATTTAGGATAGATATTTCTCTCGCGCCTTCCGAATCGTGCCCGATGTTCCGAGAGTGCGGACGACGACTTGTCTTCTGCTGATCGCGCGCATCGCGTTGAGCACTCGAATCGTCTCATCCTTCGTCGTATTGAGGCAACGGACTATCCCCGAGTTATTGCGGAATACAACGAGTCTCGGGACTCTTCCCGCGAAGGCCGCGGCGAGGGCATCCGCCACTCCCGGCTCGGTGAAGGATATCTCTGACTCGATGCGGAAGACCACGTATCTGAACCTTGGTCGCCTTCGCTCAGCCACGAGACGGTAACGTGGGGGATATAAAAAAAGAGGGGGAGAGGGGATAGATGGTTCAGCGTACTACATCCATGTCCTCTTCCGACGACGGCGCCGAACTGACGACGCGCGACGCGGAGGAGGCCTCCTTCCCCAGGAAGGACTTACTCTTCACTCCGGTTATCACAAGGAGCACGCGGACCGTCTTCTCGAGTTCCGGCTCGAGCGAGCAGCCCCAAATGATCCTGGCTGACGGGTTGATCTTCTCTCCGACGAGCTCCGCAGCCTTCTCTGCCTCTGATATGGTGAGGTCGGTTCCTCCGACCACTCTGATGAGGCAGCCGCGGGCGTGGCTCAGGTCGACCTCGCCCAACAGCGGGGACTCGAGAGCCTCGTTGAGGGCGTAATCGATCCTGTCCCTGTCCTCGTCGCTCTCGCCTATGCCTATCATCGCGACGCCGCCGCCTTTCATGATGGTCATGAGGTCGGCGTAGTCCAGGTTCACCAGACCGGGCTTGGTGATTATCTCGGTCATGCCCTTGATGCACTGCATCAGAATCTCGTCGGCGACCTTGAAAGCGGCATCGATCGGGAGTCTCGGGACGAGCTCGAGGAGCTTATCGTTGTAGATGACGATGGTGGTGTCGCAGAAGCGGCGCAGCTTGTCGAGGCCGGCCTCGGCGTTCTCCATGCGTATCTTGCCCTCCGACTTGAACGGCATCGTGACGACGCCCATCACCAGAGATCCAGCCTCCTTCGCGAGCCTGGCGACGTACTGCGCCGTCCCCGTTCCGGTCCCGCCGCCCATTCCAGCGGTGACGAAGACGATGTGCGAGTCCCTCACGATTGTCCGGATCTCCTCCTCGCTCTCGTGAGCCGCCTGCTCCCCGACCTCGGGCAGCGCACCCGCGCCCAGCCCCTTCGTCAGACGCTTCCCGATCAGTATCTTCTTGGGCGAGTGAATCGACAGGAGATGCTTGGCGTCAGTGTTCAGGGCGCAAAGCTGCGCGCCCATTACCCCCGCCTCGCTGCAGCGGTTTATGGTGTTCGAGCCAGCACCGCCGCATCCTATGATCTTTATGGACACATTGAGTGCGTCCACAATCTTCTGGATTTCCTCGTCCTCAGCAGTCTTCGGGGCCGGTTCTTTCGTCCCCGCTGCCTCTTCCTTCGCTCTCGCCTCTTCGTGCCTGGCCAATGCCTCGTTTACAAGCGACTTCATACCCATCCCATCCCGATGGATTACTGGTTGGGTGCATGTCAGTAGGGGTATATAAAACTAGTCATACGTCTGTCTGACAATAGTTCACAATCGGTCTGACCGTCATCTCGGCGGCTTCCGCCTGAGCATCACTGACGCCGCGATTCCGAGGAGCGCGAGGACCACCGCCACGATTGCGGCTAGTTGAATCGGGTTGAGGCCCTGTTGCCCCGTAGACAGGACTTTCTCGACCCTCAGAACATGGTCGCTCTGTAGAGGGAGGCTGATGAGAAGAAGCAAGCCCTTCGACCCCAGGACATGAGCACAGACAGGCCCGCCTCCATTGTACTCCATGACTTCGTCGAGCGTTGAGAGCTGGGAGACGGCTTGACCATCGAGCTTCAGGCTGAGTTGCGTCTGGTTGTCCACGGGGATTATGCTGTCGTGCAGGTGAAAGGCGAAGAGTCTGGACGATGCCGAGTTCACCCGCAGAGTGATTTCGAATCCCTCCGCAATGGCGGTCGCGCCGAGATCGGCCATGCCGCCATATTCAACGTCAGACATCTCTATGAAACCCTCGAGGCCGACCCCGAAGCTCTCAAGGGCCAAGAGGTGCTGGATCGACGCGTTGCCCAATTGCTGTTGCCCCGCTGCGCCCGCCACGCCCTCTCCAGTCATCGCGTCCGTTCTGAATATCACGCTCGTTCCCTGCGGCAGGTTCGCCGTAGCATCTGTTCCGGAAAGGTTCAGCGTCGCCGCTCCCGTCACGAAGAGACGGGCAGTGAGGTCCGGCGAACTGATGTTGAGCGATTGACCGTACCTCCTAGCGTTGATCCCTGGAGACAGGGTGAAGGTCGCGTTGAAGGTCGCAGTTTTCGAGATGATTCTCAGGGCAGATGTCGGATTATTGTGAACAACGATTTCCATGGCGCTGCTGACGTACTTGAAGATCGAGCCATTGATGCTCGAGACCCCCGCCGCGGCGGTTTCCGTCGATATGTTCTGGAAGACCGGCGTGCTCCGACTCGGAGTCAGGACGATGTAGCCGGTCATGTCGACCGTCACATCATCGAACTGGAAGCTCACAAAGGATCCTGCATATCCGGTCGCGGTCTGGTGAAGCAGACCGAACATGTGCTCGGAATCGGCGTAGGTGAGCGCCCTGTCCCTCCAGCCCGCAGGCGGTCCGGTCACGGGCAGTGAAGTCGCGATGAGGAGCGCAAAGACTGCTGCGACTGGAAGAGCTCTCGCCGCAGCGCCCGCCCTTCTCAATGGGGAATAGCCCACCTTCGCCCACCTTCCTCTATCGAGCGTATCTCTTTCCTCGATTTAAATTGGTAGTGGCACGTCTTTCGAACTCTCGATGGCGATTGCGGGGTGGAAGCATTCAATATCCTTCATTCTCATCCCCTTCTGGTGATTCATTGGACCCCCTCGCCCTCGCCCTAGCCGCGATACTGGCAGGTCTCTCTTTCCTGCTGCTCCTGCAGATGCTGATAACATACAGCCGCGTCAGGAACGTGAAGGTCATCCTGCTGGCGGCGGGCTTCGCGCTCTTCTTCGTTGAAGGCTTACTTGTCCTGATCGCGCAAACAGGTGCGGTATCGCTTCCCGCATTCGCGATGAGCAGGGAGCTGCTGCTCGTCAACCTGTTCGTGCTCGTCTTCCTGTACGCGGGGACTGTGAAGAGTTGAGTGGCGGTGGCGGATGCCGTCAAAAGCCCTGGAACTCAAGAAGAGGCGGGTGCTCTATCAGCACATCCTCAGGAACCCGGGCCTCCACCTTCGGGCTCTCGAGAGGGATATGAGGATGGGACTGGGGGACCTCCGGCACCATCTGGATTTCCTGGAGAGGGAAGGTCTGATCCTGACGGCGACCGACGGTTATCGCAAGACATACTTCCCGGGCAAGAAGGAGTTCTCCGGCGATAAGGCCCTTCTGGGGTTGCTGCGCCAATCGAAGCCCCGCGCGATTCTGCTCCTTCTCCTTAATGCGGAGTCCGGCGGGTTCGACTACCTCAGGAAGAAGGTCGGGGTCTCGAAGTCGACGCTGTCTTTCCACATGAAGAAGCTTGAGGAGGCCGGCATCGTGGCGGTTCAGGAGGACAGGCAAAGGAAGACCTACAGTCTCCCGGACAAGGACAAGGTTGCGGAACTCCTCATCACATACCGCCCGAGCTTCCTTGACGCGGCGGTGGACAGGGCGCTCGAGGCGTGGCTCGGCTAGCCCGCGTGGACGACGATGCCCTTGGGGGTGATGTCGAACGGGCGGATGCTCTCGTCGTGGGTCGAACCCTTATACTTCTCTATGGAGATGAAGCGCTTGATCCCAGACTCGTCCCTCACCTTGTAGAGACGTATCTCGCCCCTGGCGAGGAAAGCCTCCGGGGCCATCTCCATGGCCTCGGTCGTCTCGACTGTGAGCAACGTGGTGACCTTGCTCTCCGCGAGGAATCGCATGAAGCTCTGCGTCGAGATGTTCTCCTCGAAGTCCTTCATGCAGAAGTATCTCAGCGCGGTCATCGAGTCGATCACGACTCTGCTGTAGCCACGCTTGATGAACAGGCTCTTGAGCAATTGCTGGAGCGAGTGGACGCTGACCTCGTGGCTCTCAACGTCGGGGGTCTTGCGGATATCGTCCCTTATCAGGCTGAACCTGACAGGCTCCTCCTCGGTGCTGATCTCGAGGATGGGGGTCGGCTCGAAGCGGCGGATGTCGCTGTTCGCGTCGAGGACCTCGATCCCGTCGATGGGCCATCCGAAGACCCTGAAGTTGTATTTCAGTTCGTTTGGCGGCTCCTCCAATGCGACGAAGAGTACTCTTTCGCCACCCTCTACCCCGTCGACCAGGAACTGCGAGCTGAGAATCGTCTTGCCCGATCCCGGCGGTCCGGAGACGATGTAGGCACGCCCTGGCACGAGACCGCCATGGAGCATCTTGTCTAGGCCGCGGATTCCCGTGCTCTGCTTATTCGTGATCAAATCCCTCGGGCCTCCTCAGGCGGCGGTGGCGGCAGCGGCGCCTCGGACTTCGGCTTGAGCAGCAGCTCCATGCCCAATCGCACCCTCTCCACCATCTCCATCGCATCGTGGAGATGTCCCATCTGAATCATGAGCATCGCTCTCGTCAGGTCCATCTGGACGTGAGAGATGTCGTGCCCCTGGTGGCGGCACTGCTCAGCCATCTCGAACGCCTTCTCGATTGAGACGGTTACCTGTTCTGCTATCCGCGTCTTGAGGAATTGGCTGCCCAGAGCATGCACTACGGTAGTGTTCAACGGGACACGGCCGGACGGGTCCACGGTGACGCCGTTGGGGCCAATCGTCAACGGGCGCATCTTGTCGTCGAAGCCCGAACCCCTCATCTTCTCGATTGATATCGCCCGTCTGATTGAGCTCCCGTCGAGCCATTTGTGGAGCCTCATCTTCCCCCTTGCAAGAAAGAACTCCGTCTCTATGACCGAAGTGTCCAGGTGCTCCGAGACGATCATGCAAGTCGCCTCCAGCTCCGAGAGGAACCGCATGAACGACTGTATCATGATCCTGCTGTCGACGCCGACAAGGGAGAACATCTTGAGGGCGGTCAAGGAATCGATTGCCATGCGCTGGTAGTTCTCCTTCGTCCTCTCCTGATGCTGGAAGAACTCCTGCTTGAGCATCTTTTGCACCGAGTGTATGGAGACCTCCATGCTCCTCAGCTGCTGGCTCACCCGGATGCCCTTTACCTCCTCCATGTCGCGGACATCGAGGGTCGTGCCGACGTCGATGACGCTCTTCCTCTTGTGCATCCGGATGTCCGGCGTGGCGTCGAGGATCTTGAGGTGGTCGAGGTTCCAGCCGAACGTCGCCATGTTTGCCTTTAGTTCGTTCGGCGGCTCGTCGAGCGACACCCACATGCACGGCTCGCCCCGCTTCAGCCCCTCGACGATGAACTGCATCGCGAGGATTGTCTTGCCCGTCCCAGAGGCGCCCGAGATGACATAGGGCCTCCTCGGTATGAGGCCGCCCCGGAGCATCTTGTCCAACCCTGCTACGCCAGTGGACACTCTATCCATTTTGACTCAGTAAACGATGAGATTTGCCTCATCGATATAAACGTATGTAGATGATTATTCGATGGGCCTCGGAGAGGAGTGATTGGAGAATCATAGCGGGGGATGGATTTGAACCATCGATCTTCGGGTTTCGCACCTCGGACCTGGGTGGTCCGTCGGATATGAGCCCGACGGGATTTCCTAGCTACCCCACCCCGCTGCGAGGCTCCTCAAAGATACGTCGATATTAAAGGTATCGAGATGGCGGCGCATTCGACTCTCAGAAGAACTTCCTGAGGCGGAACATGTCCTCTATCGAGGCCCTGACTTTCAACTTCTGGAGGGCGATGGCCTTCATCGGTCCGATCTCACGCTTGAACAGCGCCTCCAGTGTTCCCCTGTCCGCGATGATCGTTATGTCGGGCGAGTCGACGGTCCCGTCATGCACGCCATCGACATGGGCGTCCTTCAGCAAGAAGTTGTACATGGTGCCGTCCTTGAGGTCGAGGAGGACCTTGCGCTCGACTCCCGCCAGTTCGCTCCTGAGCTTCTCATCGGTCCTCGCCTTCTCGTTGAACCTCGCGACGGTCTTCTCCAGCAGTTCTCTCACTTCTTCGCCTCCTGGTACTCCTCGAGCTTGTGCATCTTCGATGCGGTGAGCAGCCTCTTGCATGTGTCCCAGGACTGCCTGCAGTGTGGCGGGAGCGTGCCCTTTTCCTTGAGCCATTCCTCCAGGAACGTCATCGTGATTTGATCGGAGGGGTAGCCGCTCCCAATGGGCTTTCCGAATTCCGCCTCGATTTTCCTGACCTCAGCGTCCCTCCTGACCTTCGCCAATATCGAGGCCGCGGAGACGACGGGGAACAGCTCGTCGGCGTAGTGCTTCGACACGACGTCGACAGGCTTCTTCAGTTCGTTCAAGATCATCTTCTTGAACTCGATCTCGTCCACGTCGGCCGCGTCAACGTAAGCCGTCTCGGGGTTCAGCTTCTCGATGATCGTCGCGAATATCTTCGCCTCGAAGTCGTTGAGGCTCATCTGAGCGCGCATCAAGTCGATGTCCTCGGCCGAGACGACGACGATTTCGAACTTCACCAATTTCATGATCTCGGGGGCGAGGGCTTCCCGCTTCTCCGGCGTCAGTTTCTTGCTGTCCCTCACGTTGAGCTGGCGCAGCGGCGCATCGTTCTCGATGAGAATGCCTGCAACGACCATCGGCCCGAGCACCGGACCGCGCCCAGCTTCATCGATACCGCAGAGCATCAGATTTCCTCAAGAATCTCCGCTGTGGCCTTCTGCGCTCTCTCGACCGCGTCTGCCTCGTCGACGCTCGTGACCCTGTGGTCACGCACGACCACATCGCCGCCGATTATGGTCACCTTGACATCGCTTCCTCGACAGCTGTAGACAAGGTGGGACAAGACGTTATCGAGATAAAAAGGCGTCGCATGTGGTTGTTTCAAATCGATAACAGCTAGGTCAGCCGTCTTCCCGATTTCGATCGAGCCAAGATCCGACCGTCCTAAGCAGCGCGCCGCGTCGACGGTGCAAAGGTCGAAGACCTTCCGCGCGGGCATCACCGATGCGTCCCACCTGCTCGCCTTGTGCATCAGGGAGCAGACCTTCATGTCTGAGAACATGTCCAGGCCGTTGTTGCTCACCGGGCTGTCGGTCCCGAGGGAGACCGCCACGTTTTCTTGGAACATCTCGGGAAGGGGCGCATAGCCGCCGGAGGCGAGCTTCATGTTGCTGACGGGGCAGTGGCTCACCTTCACCCCTTGGCGGGCGAGGACACGGACTTCATTGAGTGTGACCCAGACGCAGTGGGCGGCGAGAAGCCTGTCCGAGAGGAAGCCTATCTTCTCCAGCCATTCGACGGGCCTGAGCCCATGCTTCTTCTGGTGATTGTAGACCTCGGGACGGGTCTCGGAGAGGTGCGTGTGCATCATTACTCCCTCCCGGTCCGCCATCTCCCTCGTCGCGCGGTAGGTCTCCTCGGAGCAGACGTACACTCCTTGCAGCCCCGCCATCGGAGTAATCCTCTCCTCGCCCTTGACCTTCTTGATGAAGGCCTCCGCGTTCTTCAGTGGACTGCCCTTCTGCGTGGTGAACTCCTGATCGAGAATGACCCATGCGAGGAAAGCGCGGATTCCAGATTCGCGAGCGGCGCGGGCCACCTCGTCTTCCCAATAGAACAGGTCGACGAAGCTAGTGACCCCGTTCTTCATCATCTCGATGCAGCCCAATAGAGCGCCAGCCTGCACGTCTCGACGCGTGAAGTGCGCGTCGACGGCGAACGTCTTCTCCAGCATCTTCTCCAGCGGGACGTCGTCGGCAAGCCCGCGCATCAGGGTGTTCGCGACGTGATTGTGCGTGTCGATCAGACCAGGTATGACTGCGCAGTCGGTGCAATCGATGACCTCGCCCGCCTCGTCGCTGACATTCCCGACGGCGGTGATCTTTCCGCCTTCCACGAGCACATCGCCCTTGATGACGCGGCGCTGCGCGTCCTGCGTGACTACGAATCCTCCCCTCAAGAGCAGTGACATTCTCTGCTGGCGCAATTCCTCTCCCGACTTAAACATTCGTCTGTCTGGCTGGAAAGGCGCTACGCTTATCGTCAATGAGTGAGCTGACGGAACGTGGACTTCTACTCGGCCTTGGAGGACCTGGTCGCTCAGATACCCGCGGGCAAGATTGCATTCCTGGGAGATATTGCCCAGGCCCTCGGCGACAAGGCGGCGGCGGTGGCGCTTCCGAGGGCACTCGCAAGGATCAGCGTGAGTTGCGGCGAGGCGAAGAGGGTTCTGAAAGCGGACGGCTCGCCGATCCTCCCTGGTACGTTGGCGGCGCTGAAGAGAGATGGCGTGGCGGTGTCGGGGCTCATTGTGGAAGGCGCTGAGCGATTCGCTTTCAGGGAGTTCGTGTCCAATCGTCCGCTCCAGCGGCTGCGCAACATCCAGCGCAAGTGCGCAAGGCGAGTCGTTCTCCGGGATGGCGTGAGGAAGCCGCGCACCGTTGCGGGAGTCGACGTCTCATACAACGAGGATCGCGCGATCGCCGCGGCGGTGCTCATGGACTCAGAGACCCTTCACACAATCGCCGAAGCCATCGCGGAAGTCGATGTGGCCTTTCCCTACATCCCCGGCTACCTCGCGTTCAGGGAACTCCCGCCGCTCCTTACGGCGCTGCGTTCTCTCCCCGCAAAACCATCACTGCTGTTCGTCGACGGTCACGGAATCCTCCATCCCGCCAAGTGCGGGATCGCGGCTCAGCTGGGAATCACCGCCAAGATCCCGACGATTGGCATCGGGAAGAGCTACCTGGTGGGCGAGATCAATTCGAAGATCATCGGGAAAGGCGCGGCGGTCCCCGTGAGAATCGGCGGGAGGATAATGGGCTACGCATTTCGCTCCTCAGAATCGAAGCACCCAATCTTCATCTCACCCGGGAACATGATCACCCCGAAGACCGCCCTGAGGCTGACGAGAGCGGTGTGCCTTTCCCGAGTGCCAGAGCCAATCAGACTGGCTCATGTCATGGCAACTGAAAAGAGAAAGAGAAAAAATGATACCTAAGAAAGTTCATTTCGCGACAGGAGTCAAATAAAAATCTGTCGCAGTCATCGTCCGCAAGGACTAATGTCACTTGTGGCTTTTCTTTGCTTTCTTCTTCGGTATCTTCTTAGGCAATTGGTGTCTTGCCTCCAATTTACATATATAACATTCCAAGTATTTGAATTCATTCCCGCGCGAAGCATCCTTCAACTAATATAAATAACTAAAAATAAATCTTGCTCAGGCGAAATCGCTATCTCCCGTGAGAATCGCGCCGGAGTCCAATCACAAAAACTCCATAAACCCGCGACCGCTCTTGGTGACTGTACTGATGGCGCATCACTCGACCGAAGATGAGCAAACGATATCCAAAGGCCTTCGTCTGGCGATTATCCTATCAGTAGCGACTTTCGCTGTCGAGGTGGCGGGCGGAGTCATCTCCAACAGCCTCGCCCTCCTCTCAGACTCCGGCCATGTCTTCCTCGACGTCTTCGCGCTCGCGCTGAGCTATTACGCCGTGCGCTTGGCGATGAGGCCCGCCACGGATGAGGCGACTTTCGGCTTGCACAGGGCGGAGGTGCTAGCCTCTTTGGCCAACGGGCTCAGCCTGATAGTCGTCGCTGCGCTGATCTTCTACTTCGCCTACGGGAGACTCCAAAGCCCACCGCAAATCCAAGGAGTCGTCATGCTTTCCGTGGCCGTCATCGGCCTCTTCGCGAATCTATTCGTCGCGTGGCGGATCAGGGGATTCACGAGCCTGAACGTCAGGAGCGCGTATCTCCACGTGCTTGGCGACGCGTTCAGCTCAGTGGCCGTGGTGGGTGGCGGTATCGCGATAGAGCTGGGGCAGGTCTACTGGATCGACCCGATGCTCAGCTTCATGATTGCCGCCCTCATCGCTGTCGGCTCGCTCAGGATACTCGTGGAATCTGTCGACATCCTGCTGGAGAAGGTGCCCCGCCACATGGCACCCGAGCACCTGGCCCAGGAGATACGCGAGATCGGCGGGGTGAAGGAGGTGCACGACATGCACGTGTGGAGCATCTGCTCGAACTGCCACGCGATGAGCGCGCACATAGTCCTTGACGAGGAAGCAAAGCCCAGGAGCGCGAGTGTGCTGCGGATGATCACCGAGCATCTCAAGAAGGAGCACGGAATCGAGCACACGACGATACAGATAGAGGAAGAGAACTGCGGGCACGAGAACGCGTGAACCGCCTAGCTCGCGGTGGATTCTGTTTAAATCTCCCTGAGCCTCGCCTTCGTTCTGGGCAACGGAGTCCCGTTCTGCATCGCTCCGTCGATGGGCAGCACGACATCCGTCAGATTCTCGGAGCATCTACGGCTGACAGCAATCGGATCCTGTGCGTACGCGGCGAGTTCCGAGAGGATTTCCGCCGGATCGCTCTTCTTCTGGTGGAACAGCCATCTCAGGAAGTCTGTTCTTCGGAGTATCTCCGCCTCCATCTCTGGCCCGCTCCACTTCTTCTGGTCCATCATCATCTCGTAGAGGAAGCTATGTCCGGAGAAGAAGAACCAGTCGAACTGGTGTGGAGCGGACTGCTTCCCCTTCTTCTCCCACCAGTAGGGCTCGTTCACTACGATCTTGTCGTTGTTCTGGTTGTAGCCAACCATTTCCGTGATAATCGCCACCTTCTGGTTCGAGGGGTGCGGTGTTCCTTTACTGTCCCCCATCGAGTCGCTGTCCGGCATACCCTTGACAGTCGCGATCACATTCAGAGACGTCAGCTGCACCTTGTGCATGAGCGGCGCCGTGCCTGTCACGGACTTGACAAAGTCGTCGAGGTCTTCGAATTCGACTACGGAGCAGACGGACTTGCCTGCGGCCATCGGGAACGGAGCCATCGCGAGACCGATCCTCTCCAGTCTCTCAATCATCAGGTAGTCAGAATTCTTGGCTTGAGAGCCCCAGATGTGCGGAGGCATCTCCTCCGCATTGCTCAGTCTCACATCTTGCCAATTGCCGTGAGGGACAGCCCATTCGTGCCCCACCGAGATGCTCGCCACGCTAGCCTCTCTGGGAATGAAGAAGGACAAAGCGTCCAGGTATCGCGACTTGTTCAGATTCCTCGAACCGCAGAACACGATAGACATCTTGTTCTCGACGGCGAGCCAGAGATAGGCCATCATCTCCGGGGAAAGCTCCCTGCTCTCCAGCAAGTCGACCGGCGTGACTGGCTCTCTTGCGGCTGGCACAAGGCTCCTGAATGAGTCGGACATCTGACATCCTCCAATGGCGGGCTCTGTGATGCTTCGCAGCGTCGAGTGTCTATTAATAACCTCACCGGCGAGGATGCGGACTGTCTTCTCAGAGAGGCGAAGTCGGGCTCAGCTTGAGCGCATATGTATAAAGGCACAAAGGATTAGCGGCGCTCCACAGAAGGCAGCCGCAGATGAGGAGCATAACTTCCATCTCGCCGACGATCTCAGCATTGATGGGGATCGAACCGCCAGCGCTCGCGCACGGTCCGCCACTTTCTGATGTGATGAGAGCCGCCAGGCGCGTATTCGCATCCAAGACTGCCGAGAAGTGCCTGATCTACGCTGCAGACGCGATCGGGAGCTCCCTATTCAACCGCCACAATTCAACTTTCTCTCAGGTGACGCGCAACGCGCCCATCCGAGTCCAACTCAGCTCCGTCTTCCCGCCAAAGACGCCCGTCTGCTTTGCGTCGATCTTCACAGGCGCTCAGCCCAAAGCCCACGGCATAAGGAAGTACGAGCGGCCGGTTCTCGCATGCGACACCCTTTTTGACGCGTTGGCGCGGGGCGGGAAGAAAGTCGCGATTGTGGCAGTGGAGGATTGCAGCATGTCGATCATCTTCCGTGGCAGGAAGATCGACTACTTCATCGAGCCACATGATGATGAAGTGATCGAGAGGGCGGTGAGACTCCTCGCATCCGGTTCCCACGACTTCATCGTTGCGTACAACCAGGGGTACGATGACGTGATGCACAAGACCGTGCCGGAGAGCCCACTGTCGCTGCGAGCGTTGCGAAATCACGTGCGCGACTTCAATCGCTTGGCCATAGAAATGAAGGAGGTCTGGAGCGACAAGGATGCCGCCCTGATGTGGATGACCGATCACGGGGCGCACATCGACCCGGTCACCGGGAAAGGGACGCACGGTGAGCGGATCCCTGAGGACATGGAGGTCAACGAGTTCTTCGGGCTCTACCCGCGGACCTAGCTCGACCCGCGTGAGAGCGGATCTTTCTTGCACGCTGCCGAGGCACCAACTCCCTTTGCGAGTCCACAAGCCTCACAGAGTCACCGCCATCCTCCCGACGCTCCCCGCCAGATGCTCAGGTTAAAATCATGGTCTCCCCTCCCGCAACGCGCCGATGAAGATACTCACGTACGATGAGTTGGACCCGTACGACATCTACCGGCTCTGCATGACTTCCTTCGGCTCGGCAATGACGAAGAAGGAAGTCCGCACTGTCCTCCGTAAAGATCCGAGGTATCTCGACTTCTACGCGGTCTATGCGGTCGAGAAGGGGAAGCCGCTCGCCCAGGTCGTTCCGATGAAGATGCCCGTGCACCTCACTACCGGAGTCACGGAGGTTGGCGGGTTGCAGGCGGTCTGCTCTCATCCTTCCGTCTGGGGCAAGGGCTACGCGCGGCGGCTAATGCAGCACGCGCACGATATCTTCCGCTCCCTTGATCTGGATATGTCCACGCTGACCACCAGCCGCAACATCCGCGGATACCACGTCTATAAGTCATTGGGATACAGAGATCTCGGCCCATTCCTCCGCGGTCTGAGAAGGGTGCCGAAGGATCGTTCTCGCCCGCGTGGAATACGCCTCCGGAAAGCGAAGAGGAGTGATCTTCCAGACATCCAGCGCCTATTCGAGGAGTATACAGAAGGCGACTTCGGCTGGACGAGGCGCCTACCGCAAGTCCTCCCCACGGCGGTGGCACTCTCCCCGAAGCTCCTGGGCTATTACCGCATCCTGGTCCGAGACCGCGAAACGGTGGGATACCTCCGCACCCGCCCCAGCGCGAACGCAAACCTCGATGAACTGATTGCGCCAGATTTCCACGATTTCAGTGACGCTGTCGCCCTCATGGAATGCTCTCTGCGCGGGAAGATTGCCTCAGTCCTGTGGATCACTTCCGGGAAGGACAAACGGCGCTTCCTCAAGCTCGGCTACGATCTNNGACGGTCCGATAGGCGACACGACGATGGCGGTGCCGCTGGGGAGGAGCGTCAGGGCGCGCGACATCCCCTCCTTGTTCGGAGTCACGAAGGATTGCTTTGCGCATTATCCGAGCGACGATTTCTGACGGATGTTCGTTCGCTAGCGACTCGAACACACCGAGCCGAATGCGATAGATCATCCATTACATCCTTCATCGCTATCCTTTGAATAATCCTCGACCTGCAGTCTCGCCCGATTCTCTCCGCATGCCCTCCCTGCGCAGCCAGTAGACGACCAGGAGCGATTTCCCCCTGTCCTCACCCGCCATGCGCACGTCCTCTTGGGCGGATAATCCGCGACCCATTGAAATCCTTTTGGACGCGAATCCAAGCGAGTTGTGTCTTCACCAATAGCGGAGTCCACGGGCGAATTCGTCCTTTTCTGCTCAAGGTCCACATATGGTTTCACGATGGGAGTGAGACTGAGCGGCGCTTGAGAGAAAAACACCTTGCATTGCTGAGCTCGGACGAAGAATATTAATAACGCACACGGCATATAGGAATCCATAAGACCTCACAGGCAGCGGGGCAGTTGCTCCTTG
>JAFNFQ010000030.1 GCA_017885655.1 Methanobacteriota archaeon
CGCGGTGGACGGCGTCAGCTTCGACATCAGCAAGGGCGAGATAGTCGGCATGGTGGGGGAGTCGGGGTCCTGGAATATCATCTGCACCTTCCGCCTGAACTCCTTGAGTTGCCTGCCCTCCAGCTTCCCAATGTCGGTGCCGTGGAACAGCATCTGCCCAGACGTCGGAGTCTCGAGGCGGGTTAGGAGGCGGCCCGTCGTCGTCTTGCCGCAGCCCGACTCCCCCACCATGCCGACTATCTCGCCCTTGCTGATGTCGAAGCTGACGCCGTCCACCGCGTGCACGAACCTCTCAGGGGCGAACATCGACCCGAACCCGGCCTTTACAGGGAAGTACTTGACCAGGTTCTTGATGCTGAAGACGATGGGTTCCTCAGCCATCCTAGGTCACCTCCCTCAGCTTGCCGGCGTAGACCTCGTTCGCGAAGTGGCAGTACGACCAGTGGTTTGGCGCGACCTTGACCGTCGGCGGCTCGGCCTGCGTGCATATGTCCTTGGTGAACGGGCAGCGCGGGTTGAACGAGCAGCCGGTTGGCGGATTCATCAGGTCCGGCGGCGAGCCAGGTATCGACTTGAGTTTCTTCCTCGCACCCTTGATGCTGGGGAACGCGCCCATGAGACCGAGCGTGTAAGGGTTGCCGGGCTTCTCGAAGATGTCCGCGATGCTGCCATACTCGAACAGCTTCCCCGCGTACATGATGCCGATCTTCTCGGCCACCTCGGCGACGACCGAGATGTCGTGGGTGATGACTATCATGGCGATGCCGAGGGTCCTCTGCAAGTCCCTTATCTCGGCGAGAATCCTGTCCTGCATGATCACGTCAAGGGCGGTCGTCGGCTCGTCTGCGATGAGCAGCTTCGGCCCGCAGGCCAGGGCCATCGCGATCATCGAACGCTGCCTCATCCCGCCGCTGAACTCGTGAGGGTAGCCGTCTATCCTCGACCTGTCGATGCCGACCATGTCGAAGAGCTTGAGTGTCTTCTCGCGGGTCTCCTTCTTCGTCATGTTCCTGTGGAGGACAATGCCGCCGCAGGTCGGACAGAGTATCCCTTTCGGGCGCTTGACCTCCGTTCCTTCAGCGAGGTTGACCTTGCATTTCCCGCACCTGAACAGCTGGAACTTGTCCTTGTGGACGAGCAGTGCCTCGGCGATCTGGTCGCCGATCCTGTACACAGGGTTGAACGCGTTCATGGCGCTCTGGAAGATCATCGAGACCTTCCACCACCTGATGGCCCTGAGCTCCTTGTCCGCCATGCGCTGCCTGCGCCTGTGGCGCCTGATGCCTGCGCCGCCTTTGACCAGCTTGCCGACCACCTTGTCGAGGTTCTGCTTGAGCTCCTCAGATTCGCGGTCCGCACCGGGCTGGCCGAGGATTGCCGTGAGCTGCTCGAGGACCGGGAGATCCATATCTATGAGCGCGTGGAACTCTCCCGTCATCTCCGGGTCTGCCTTGTGCTCCTCGAGCTGTTTGCTGACCCGGCCGACTATCGCCCGCACGTTGGCCAGCCAATTCGCTCCCTTGAGCGCCTCGTGCACCTCCATCGCGATGTCACCGTGCGCGACAAGCTTGCCCTCGAACTCAATCTCGCCTCCGACTATGCGCCCGTTGCCCGGCAGGAGCTGGGTCACCGCGAACGCGGTGGTCGTCTTGCCGCAGCCGGACTCGCCCACCAGACCCATCGTCTCCCCGTGGTCCAGGGTGAACGATACTCCGTCGACGGCCTTCACCGTGCCCTTGAGTATCTGGAAGTAGACTTTCAGGTTCCTGACATCTAGCATTACCATGTTAGCGCTTCCTCAACCTCGGGTTGACGATCTCGTCGAAGGCTCTCCCTACGAGGAAGAAGCCGAGGGAAATGAGAGTGATTGCAAGCCCCGGAGGAATCAGCCACCACCAAGCCTTCAGCGCCTGAGACTGCGTGACGTCCTGGAGCATCCTTCCCCAGCTGACCGTCTGGATGTCCCCGAGGCCTATGAACGAGATCGACGCCTCGGACAGTATCGCGCCGCTGACCGCGAATGTCATGTAGAGGAAGGCCAAGGGCAGGACGTTGGGCAGTATGTGCTTGCCCATGATCCTGGCGTGGCTCGCTCCCGTGACCCTCGCGGACTCGATGAACGGCCTCTCTTTGAGCGATAGCACCTGGGATCTTATGACCCTGGCGACGCCCGGCCAGCCCACGATCGCTATCACCAGGATCAGGTTGTTCACGCTCGCACCCAGCACGGAAGCCAGGGTGATGATGAGAGGCAACCCGGGAATGACGAGTATCACGTCCGTGAACCTCATCAGCACCGTGTCAATCTTGCCGCCAAAGTATCCCGCCACCAGCCCCATGGTTGTGCCAATCGTGATGGAGAACGTCGCCGCCAAGAACCCGACGTAGAGGGCGATCCGCGAGCCCCACACCCACTGGCTCCAGATGTCCCGACCCCTGTTGTCGAGTCCGAGGATGTAGAGGTTCCCGCTCGGGTAGCTCTGGACCCACGACGGCGGGGCTGGTATCATGTAGAGGCCCGTCGTGCTGTAGGCGTACATCGAGCCCGCCATGGTCCCCATGTACACTTGATCGAGGCCGCGGCTCTCCCCCGTCAGTGCCACCTGGGATCCGAGTATCGCGGAATCGAAGGTCTGCGACCAGCTCGTTGTGCCATCATTGTAGTTGAGTGCGAAAAGCGTCCCGATGTCGCCCGCAGGGCCCGGCGCGCCCTGCTCGTAGTTGCTTGCCACGAAGACGAGCGTCTTGATGAATGCGAACGGGTATGACGAGATGTAAGTTGTGCCTGGTTGGACATCCTTGAAGACCCAGTTGGGCACAATCGACGGCACAACCGACTCAAACCCAGACCCAGCTGTCACATCCATGTAACCAATCGAATACGCATATCCACTGGCTGATCCGACGAGGAGGTTCAACGTCTCGCCGACGAGGAACGGCTGAGTGAGCTTCTGTGTTTCGACCTGCGTTATCCCAGTGCCCCACCTGATCTGGCGGGACCATGCCTTGTCCCCCCACCAAGGCAGGCTCGTCCCATTGGAGGCGTACCTAGCGGTCAGGTTGCCATCATCCATCCCGGCAAAGACGACGGGTTCGAATATCCTCGGCCTATTGGAAACGAAGTGCACCACGGGAGCGCTGGAGAATTCGCCGTCTTTCGCCACCTGCCGGCTCCATTTCAGCTGGGGATCTGAAACATTCGTTATATCAATCGCCGTCAGCATGCCGTCTTCGCTCCCGACACAGATGTACGGCCTTGTCCTGTTGTTGGTGGTATAGTAGAACACGGGTGAGAAAAGGGGATAGGAACCGGTTCCCTTCATTGGCTGCCCGGCCACGTGGACAGGTTCCGTCGAGACATTGAAGACCGAGGGGCCTATGTGTCCTATATCCGTGACTTGCCAGAAATACATCCTTCCTGATGAAGAGCTGACGGCGACGAGGTCGTAGATTGAGTGGTCTGGGCCGTCATCCCCCGAGAAGACGGCGATTCCCGTTACCCATCCGTTCACTACACCAATCAGTTGCGAGGAGGGGGGAGGCTGACCTGAGTTCTTCTTATCGTTGACGGCGTAGACCGCCCCCGATTGCGTCCCCACGTACACCGTGAAGTTGGCCTCACTTGGGTCACTGATCTTGCCCCAGTTGACGACTATTGGATCTGCCGATATCGTTGAACCGAATTCGATGTAATTGGTCCAATCTTTCAAGCCGTAGGCTTGGCCTATCGCATATAGCCTCGATCCCGCCGCCACATAGAGCCTGTCGGTGGCAATCCCGAGCGCTTTCGGGACGACGCGGGCTGCCGCCGCATGGGTGATTGGCTGAAATCCGAACTTGTCACTATTGTTCGAGCCCAGGGGCCAGTACTTCGTGACCTGGACTATGTCCATGTCGGGTGCCCGCCACCAGAGCGGGTCGCGCAGGCCCATGAATGGCGCTGCAAACGCGATAAAGATGAACATGATCATTATGCCGAGTCCCAGCAGTCCGATCTTGCTCGCCTTGAAGAGGGTCCAATTCTGTTTGAACAGCTTCCGCCATCCCATGACCATGTTCTTGATCCGCTTCTTCATGGCTGCCATTCTACAACCTCACTCTTGGATCCAGATACGCGTAGAGGACGTCGGCGAACATGTTCGCGATGATCGTCATGATCGCGAGGATGAAGAAGGCTCCCTGGACCGCGGGGAAGTCCTGGGCCAGGGTGCGGCTCACGAGGTAGGAGCCCATGCCGGGCCACGAGAACACTGTCTCGGTGAGGACGCCGCCGCTGATGATGAAGCCAATCGAGATCGCTATGGCGGTGACGACCGGCAATAATGCGTTGCGAGCTGCATGCCTGTAGATGACCGCACGCTCGGTGAGTCCCTTTGCCTTGGCGGTTGTGATGTAGTCCTCTCCCATGACCTCCAGCATGTTGCTCCTCATCAGGAGGATCGAGCCCGCCATCCCGATCATCACGAGAGTGACAAGCGGCAGCGCCATGTGCCACGCGACGTCCTTGACATAATCCAACCCAGTCAAAGGCTGCAGAGAAATCGGGTCGTAACCGCCCATGCCGCCCAGCGGGCTGATCTTGAGATTAACCGCGAAAATCCAGAGCAGCACCAGGCCCAGCCAGAAAACCGGCATGGCGTAGAAGAAGAGCGTGACTACTATCGTGCCCAGCTCCAGCTTGCTGCCGCGCCTCCAGGCAATCACCGCCCCGACCAGTATGCCGATGAGGTACTCGACCATCAACGCGGTGCCGAACAGCAGCAATGTAGGACCTATGCGCACAGACATCTCGTCGACTATTGGGCGCCCGGTGAGGAACGAACGCCCCAGATTGAACGTGACCATGTCCACGAAATAGCTTGCGAACTGCTCCAGGATCGACCTCTTCACGATGACATCGGGATGTATGGCCACGACATACTGGACGGCGAGGATCGGCGGGGGATTCCTCACGCCGATGTTCAGCGAGCCTATTGTGCCGGCTGTAGAGATGACGGAGAGCGAGAAACGGGCGCTGTCGGCGTGCGTCTGCGTCGACTGGAACTTGTTCCCGTCGAGTTTAAACGGGCCGATGGATCCAGGGGATCCCGCATCCCAATCGTTGACCGCGAAGCCTGAACTCATGTCCGCGTAATTCCTGTCAGCTACGATCACCACCTTGACAACGTATGCGCCGATCGCGAGAGGGCCGTAGTTGGCGCTGAACTCATTCCCAGAGCCGGGAGTCATACTCATGTTGACTAGGAAAACGCCGAGTTCGTCGTAGAAATTGGCCCACGCGAAAGTCGTGGCCGAAGGGGGCCGCGTCACGTTGGCGGTTATCTGGACCGAGTCACCGGTGCGGTATGCCCAACTGTCCCTGTCCGTCGTTATCGACACGATCTTGATGGGTGCTGTGGTTGTGAATGTCTTGGGCTTGGTATGAGAGTAGTAGGTCAGTTCTGAATGGTCCGCGCTGTCGTTCAGCCATACGTGGAAGGCGTAAGGGCCCGGCGTGCCGGTGTCGAAGCTCGTCTCGAACGCGTGTCCCTCCTGTGGAACCCTCTTGCAGAGCCCGAAGGAGACGCATATCTCGTCCCGCGCCTCCTGCGGCTGTCCTGGGACCGTGAAGAGCCGCGTGGGGTCTCCCGGCATAAGGCGGAATATGGCGAAGAGGATCACGAGGAAGACCACTAGCGTGATGAATGTCTGGATTCCCCGCCTCACCAGATACTGCCTCAGCCTCATTGGTTGACCCCGGATTGAACCGCCGCCGCGTCTCAGGCTTTGCGCTTCCGGACGACGGCGTACACGACCGCGATCATGCTGATGACCCCGATCGTGATTGTGATCTCCAGAGCAGGCAGTCCTCTCGCCGGGCATGTCTGGTCGTTGGGGATCCTGTTGCCGTTCCAGCACGTCTGGTAGAGCTTGACCATGACCATGCCTAGGGTAGCCGTCCCGTTGTAGAAGCCCGGATAGGTCGCGTCTATCGTCAGCGAGATCTGAGTCTCATCCAGCGGCAGCAAGCTCGCGACAGGGGCGGTGAAGGTGATCTCACTCATCTCCGTCGCGGTTCCAGTCACCGGACTCACTCCCGCTGGCGAATCCAGGCTCTGATCGAGTGACGCATTGACCGTGGCGTCCAGTTTCGGGAAGCCAAGAGGATCCGTGACCTTGATTTGGAAGTGCAAGCTGTCGCCTGCATTCACCACGTCCGTGTCGAGCAGGCTGATAGTCACCGCCAGGAAGTCGGCCCCCACCGGGTAGATGGCCACGAGGGAGCTCCTGCCAGCGTCCGGGAAGTCCCAGTATGTGACCGTCGCGGTGATTGTCGCGTTGAGGATGTCCGCGAACGTGTTCGCCACCAATGACACCGTCATCTTGCCGGCGATGCTCGTCTTGCCCGTAACGATGTAGTTGGTTGCAGTGCCGTTGTCGAAGTTGCCCGCGTAGTTCGGAGTCAGCTCGAGCGTGACGTTCGCGTTCTCGACGGGGTTGCCGTTTTGGTCTTTCACATTGACCGCAATCGACTTCCTGTCACCCGAGGCGATCGCCGAGGGGGCCTCTATGCCCAAAGATAGCCTCTTGTTCGAAGGTGGCTTGATGTTCAGCAGCGACCAGTAGTTCCAGATCGTCCCAGATGACGGCATCCAGCCGACGAAACGGTCCTGCCTCTGCGCCTCGATGTTCGTCCTGAAGTACAGCACGTCATACGGCAGCTTCTCCGCCAGGATGCCCTCCGCCCACTGGAACATCTGGACTCTCTTGTTCTCGTCCAATTCCATCCTCGTCTGTTCGAGTATCGAGTCTAGGAGCGGGTCGTTGAACCCGCCGTAGTTCTGGCCGGACTGCGCATTGGATGAGTGGAAGAAACTGTAGAAGTAGTCCGGGTCGTTCCCGCCGATCCTCCAGCCGAGGATGTACATGTCGAAGTCATGCGCATTGATCAGCGAGGTGATCGCACTGAATGCGGACGGCTTCGCCTTGACGTTGATGCCGATCTTGTTCATCTCGTTCGCGATCATCGTGCAGGAGTTCGCTCTGACAGGGTCGTAGTCGGCGTTGGGGCACCAGAGGAAGAACTCTAACGTGCCAATGCCGGGCAGGATGTATTTTTGGGTGCCGGGGTCCTTGGTGTACCATGTCGCGGCCTCGGCCGGCCCGCCATGACCTGCCAGCCATACGGCATCGGCGTGCGCCAGGTCCATCTCGGCCAGGGCCTGCGCCACGCTGAAGTCGTATCCTGTCAATGACGCGTTGTAGAACCTGACGTTCTGCGGGCTCAGCGGCACGACGCCCGGGACTCCGTATCCCTGGAGGAAGTCCTTGACGATCTTGGGTTTGTCGATCAAGTGGGCGATCGCCCTCCTGAAGTGCAGTCCCGTGTCGAACTGGTCGATCTGGTTGTAGTTCCACATCCCGAACGCGGGCCGCCTCATGTTGTAGGCGAGGTAGAAGAATCCGGGCTCAGGCCTGCTCCAGATGCGTATGTTCGGGTTGTTGATCAGGTCGGGCACGTATTCGGGCGCGACGCTCCAGTGATAGTAGTCGATCGCGCCGGATTGGAGCGCGAGGATGCCCAGTACTCCGCTGGCGTAGACATTGGTGAGGATGCCGTCGATGTAGGGCTGGTGGATGTACTCGGCAACGAACGGGTCTATCATCGTACCGGTCTTCTCGTCCTTGCCTGTGAAGAACAGCGTGTTCTTCATCACCAGAGAGACAGACTGCGTCTCATCGAAGCTCTCGAACCGGAAAGGTCCGGTTCCGATAACGTCACCGTCCGTGAGCTGCCACTCCTCCGCGCTGTCAATCGCGGGTGTGTCGGACTTCAGATAAACGTAAGGCTTGTAGGACGTCTCAGTCGTGGGTATGCCCTGTCCGAACCTTGGGTTGGGCTCGGGGTAGATCGCCTTGCCGAAATCCTCGTGAAGATTATCGACCCTGCATGGGGCGATCAGAGTGCAATCTGTGGACTTAATGTCGTCTCTGAATCCTCGGTCCTCCCAGACGTGGCGTGGAAACAGCGTGTATCCCGTCAGGGTCGACCTGTAGAAGTTGGCGAAGGGCTCCTGCAGCTGGAATCTCACGGCGATCCTGAGGCTGGCGTCGCCGACCGTCGGCTCGTTCTGCCAGTTCTTCGTGGTGAGCGTCATGAACAGCCAGCGGGTCGTGGTGTAGTTGCTGCCCGACTTGCCCGCATTGTCCATGAGGACCCTGAGGTCGATATTCGATCTCGGGTTCATGGCCTGCAGCTGATATGAGAAGAACAGGTCGCCGGGCGTCGCCTGGACACCGTCATGGAAGTAGACGCCGTTGAAGTCGTAGTATGCGGTTATGTCCAACGCGCTCGTTGAAGTTTCCTTCGCGAACTTGCCGTATTCATCCGCGTCGAACACTCCGTTCTGATCCGCGTCCACGCCCTTTACGATGTAAGGCACCAGCTCGTCGGTGTCGGGCTTCGCCTGACCTATGCTGTCATAGACGCGGCCCAGGACATCAGATGTCCACACGTCGTTCGCGAGTGCGGGCAACGGGTTCCTCGTCTTCATCTTGTCCTGCCCGCCGACGACCAGTATGATCTGGTCGGCCCTTGTCCCGACGTCGGCGGCCTTCACGGGGAAGCCGCTGACGACGAACAGGCCCACTAACACTACTGCCAAACACATTGTGCCAAGCGCCGGAGTGGCCTTCATATTGCTACCTCCTTCCCCACGCTCGAGAGGTCTTGAGCGTGCGATAGTCCGTTCGTACTAAAGCCTTTCGGAGGACTCATCGAGACTGCATCCGTGCCGAGACTATAAAAGCAGATTTGTGCGGTTTTTTGTGAACTATTTAACTGTTTCCCCGGCAAGAATCGCCGAATCCAGAAATATATCTAGTTGATAATATATTGAGTCCATTATTATCGCCGCCGCTCACGCATCAGCCGCGTAGTACTTGTGCTCGCGGCCGATCCTCTCGACCGCGATCATCCCCTCTCGGCTCATCATGCGGAGGTTGTAGCTGATTGCCTGCTGGCTCACGTTCAGCCTCTGGGCGATCTCCGCCTGGGTCGAGCCGCTTCCACCGCCGACCATATCGAGGATCTGCGCCTGGAGGTCGCTGAGGCGGATGCCCTCTTCGTCCGGTATATTCACGTCCATCGCGTAGAACCGCTTCAGCATGCGGTCCCGCCGCGACTTGACGAAACCCTGGACCTCGAGAGTCCGCAGGTGGTGTGCCAGGGTCCCGTTGTTGACCCTCAAGCTCGCCCTGAGGAGGTTGAAGTGGACGCCGGGATTGGCGCGGATGTAGCCGTAGATCTGGCCCCGGACGAAGTGGTCGAGGACGTCCTCCTTACGGATCCTGGAATAGAGCGGGAACACGAGGAACTTGAACAGGCCGTAGCGCGCTGTCTCGGTGCTCGCCGCCCCGCCAAATGCTGCCAGGACCGCCGCCAGGCTCAGCACCGGGACGACGGGGATCTGCCCCCAGCCACCGGTCGGCCCTGGCGTCACGACGACAACCATCCTGCCGACGCCGCCGAAGGTTCCCGCCTTGTAGGCAGTCGCGACAATCAGGAGGTGACGCTCGTTTGACGAGACTGAGGAATAGGTGAATTCGAAGCGACCATCGTACGAAGTCGTGCCCGATGCCGGCGTCACGGTTCCGCCGTCGGCCAGCAGGTTCACTGTGGCGCCTGAAACAGGCACGTCGTAGTTGTCGGTCACGGTCAAGGCGACAGGCAGGGTCGTGCCGCTCTCGACCAGATCCGTCTCATAGGAGAAGGAGACTATCAGGGAAACATCGCCGCTGCCGCCAGCGTCGAACAAGGGGATGTCGGCCGCGACTTTTGGCGGGACAAGCAAGAATGCTGAGAAAAGCAGCAGAGCGGTGAGCGGGAGCCAGTATGTTGACTTCACTGCGCGCCTACCCCGTGATAACATGGTGCTCACCGTATATAAGATGATTTGTACGGTGTTTTGTGAGGAGCACTTACTGCCGGCCTCATCGATGCGTATCGCTTCTTGACGGGTCTTCTGGCTTCCTGGGGAATCTCAAAATTCTTATTGCTCGGTCGCCATCAGCACCGCCAAGATAGCATGTTCTGTCCTCGGTGCAAGACGCCTATCGCTCCCCTCAAGACCAAATGCGGGAAATGCGGTCTCGCTGTTTCACTCGTCTCGAGTCGTCCTCTGCCATCGGGGGATGCGCCCGACTCCTGCAGGTATTGCGGCCACCCGCTTGGCGGGCGGGACTCGTGCGAGATGTGCGGCGCACCCGGCGGTCAGCCAGTGGCGGGTCCGCAGGGGATCAGATGCCCGCTATGCGGCGGCGATCTCGACGAGAATCTTGCCTGCCGCAAGTGCGGCTCCATAGTCGGGGGAGAGACGACCCGAGAAGAATCCAAGGTCCAGTGCCCGGGCTGCGGCGGCGGGGTGTCCCTCGATGATGAAAGCTGCGGGGCGTGCGGCATCAGGATATGGATCGAGGATTCGGCTGAGAGCGCGAGGCTGGATGCGCTGAAGTGTCCGGCCTGCGGATCGTCAGTCGCAGAGGGCGACGCGAAGTGCGCGCGGTGCGGTTTCCTCGTCTGGCTCGAATCCGAGGAAGAGAGAGAAGACAGGGCGAGAGAATCGATCAGGGACGCGACATCACGGCTCGAGGAAATCAACAGGGAGCATGGCGCTGTGCCGGAAAGGGCGGTGACGTACCTCGAGGCCGCTCTGAGGGTTCTGGAGAATGGCGAGGCGGAGCTCGCGACCAGGCGCGCTATGATCGCCGCCGACATCGCTGAGGTTGATGCGCGACAGAAGGCAATCTTCGCCGCGGCGGCGAGGCGGGCGGAGGAGAGGATGAGGTCCGCCGAGGACAGGGGCGGGGACATGTCGAGGTGCAGAGAGCTGCTTCAGATGTCGCGACAGGCGGATGAGAAAGGCGATCGCAAGGTGGCAATCAGACTCGCGCTGAAGTGCAAGATCATGGCGGAGGATCTGGAAGGTTCTCTTTCCAGGGCCCCCATCGGCGCGTAGGCCGCAGATTAGACGATGATCATATCTCGCGCGAGGCGGCCGAGATCAACCCTTTCAATTGCGGCTCCACCTGGTAGGGGTCGGAACCAGGCGGCATCACCGCCACGACCATGGAACGCCGACCTGACTCCAGTATCAATATATGCAGGTCGTCTGAATCCAGCACGATGCGCGACGGAGGGGACTTCCCGAGTTCGTTGGCGGCGGTCATGCCCGCGCCCAATATCGTGGCGCACATGATGGAGAACGTCTCCTTCGCAACGCCCTTCGGCATGTCCGCCGCGATGACCAGCCCATCCCGGCTCACGACTGCCAGGGCATTCGCACCGCACTCCTGCCTTGTTTTCCTCACTACATCATCCAGTGACATCAGCTCACCTCCGGCTTGAAGACGCATTCCGGACTTCCCGAGCTCGCGCACTCAACTTCCACGAGCCTTGCATTCTTTCCACCATGAATCGAACGAAGGCGCGACAGAATCCCCCTGAGGCGGTGGCAAGAGGGCGACTCGTTCTCCTTATCGGCTTCTATCGAACCCTTCACCCTAATCTCACCGTCATCGAAGACCACATCCTCCACCCAGCCCCTCGCGATGAGTATCTTCCGGGCGCCTTCGAGCATATCGCCGCTGCCCTTGCACAGCTCCGCGAGCTGGTCGGCGAGCGCCTCGCCCTCGCGGAAGAAGAGACCGTGACAGGCATAGCTCATCACGCCCTCGTAGAGTCTCAGGATTGAAGAGACCTCTGTCTGCGATATCTTGACGAATCGCATCCGGACTCTCAGCGGGAGAACCAACTAATAAAAACTTCGCTGCAATTATCGCTCCCTGCACTCCGGACAGACGAGAAGGCTGCCCTCCGCCCGGAGATCGGTGCTGTAGATGCCGCACGCCTCGCAGTGCCCCTCGATCCCTTCCATCTTCTCCACGAGGCCGGCCCTGGTGAACTCCCGCGTCACCTCCATGAGCTGCGGCCAGAGGTGGATGATGTCGTCCTCCGTGACGAGACCGACCAGCTTCCCGCCATCGACGACCGCCAGACGCCGTATCCTGAGCTTCGCCATCTTGGCCGCGGCCTCGGCGACCTCCATGTGCGGGTGTATCGAGACAAGGGGCGAACTCATGACCTCGCCTATCTTCGTGCCCGTGGCGTCCTTGCCTTGGGCGATCACCTTCGCGACCATGTCGCGCTCGGTCACTATCCCGACAGGCGTCTCGCCGTCCAGCACGACGAGGCTCCCGATGCCCCTATCCCTCATCAGCCTCGCGGCCTCGGCAACGGAGACCTCGGCGCGGACCGTAACTGGCACCTTCGACATTATCTCCAGAATGGGGACTCTCGCAATCATGGCGACATTCCTGTCAATGGCCTAAGAGTTCATATAACCTTTTGTCTATGTTTGCATCGTCCCCGACTCGGAACGGCGGACGCTCGAAGAGGTAGCGAATGGCGGTGGGGCAATCGTACACTTCGGAAGAGGGCGAGCTGGCCGTTCGCATCGCCCGCGACACCGTCGATTCTTATGTCGTGAACAAGCCGTTTAAGGCCTTTCAGGTCCCCGCCAAGTTCAACGAGAAATCCGGTGTGTTCGTGACCCTCAACACGTGGCCCGAGCAGGAACTGCGCGGCTGCATAGGCTACCCTCAGCCGGTCTTACCTCTGGTGAAGGCGCTGATCAAGGCCGCGGAGGAATCGACCGGGGATCCGAGGTTCCCCGCTCTGAGGAAGGACGAGCTGGATCATGTCGTCGTCGAGGTCACGATCCTCACCCCGCCCGAGCTCATCCAGGTCAAGAAAACCAAGGACTACGTGAAGGAGGTCTCCATCGGGACTCACGGCCTGATAGCCGCGCAAGGCATGCTCCGCGGACTCCTGCTCCCGCAGGTGCCCGTGGAATGGAACTGGGATACGGAGGAGTTCCTCGCCCAGACGTGCATGAAGGCGGGCCTGACCCCCGACGCGTGGCTCGACGAGAGCACGAAGATCTACAGGTTCAGGGGCGAGATATTCGCGGAGGAGAAGCCTCGAGGATCCGTGAAGAGGCACTTGCTTGGTGTTCCCCATGCTGGTCCTTGAGGGAAGGGCCTTCATACAGGGCAGTTTCAAGCAATGCGCGATTGGCATCGAGGACGGCGTGATCTCCTCGATCAAGAAGACTCTCCACGGCGACGACAATGTGGACTACGGTGAATTCCTCATCCTTCCCGGAGGAATAGACCTGCATGTCCACTTCCGCGAGCCCGGCCTGACGCACAAGGAGGACTTCAGGACGGGGACCACATCGGCGGCGATGGGCGGCATCACCACGGTGTTCGACATGCCGAACACGATGCCGCCGACGACGACCCTCCGCGAGTACGAGCAGAAGGTCGAGATGGCGGGAAGGAAGGCGTGCGTCGATTTCGGCCTCTACGCGGCTCTCTCGAAACCCCGCGAGACGTCCAGATTGGCGGGAGCCGGTGCGCCCTTCAAGCTCTACATGGCTCAGACCACTGGCGGCCTCGACGTCCCGGCGGACGATGTCCCTGGCCTTCTGAAGGATCTTCCGCCCGTGTATCCCCCCGTCGTCGTGCACGCCGAGAACCCCGCCAAGTTCAAAGCCACCGATGCGAGAACGCTCCGGGAGCACGACCTCGCGAGGCCGGTCGAGGCGGAGTCTTCATCGATAGACCTTCTCAAGGCAATGAGGAGGAACTTCCACATCACTCATGTCACGTCGGAGGAGTCGCTGGAGAGCGTCTCATCGTCGGGCTTCACATCTGACGTCACACCGCATCACCTGCTGCTCGATTGCACCAGACCGCTGGGCCAGCTCGGCAAGGTGAACCCACCGTTGAGGCAGCCCTCGGAACGGGAAGCCGTGTGGAACGCGTTCGCCGGAGGACGAATCGACATTCTGGCGAGCGACCACGCGCCGCACACGGAGGAAGAGAAGTCCGTCAACTTCGCAGACGCTCCATCAGGCTTGCCAGGCGTCGAGACTATGATCCCATTGATGCTACGCAAGGTGAGGAGCAGCGACCTGCAACTTGACAGGCTCATCAACGCCGTGGCCGAGCGTCCGGCGGAGCTCATGGGTCTGAACAAGGGCTTCATCGAGGTCGGCAGGGACGCGGACCTGGTCGTGGTCGATTCGCACTCGGTCACGAAGGTCCGGGGCAAGAAGCTCCATTCTAAGTGCGGATGGACGGCGTTCGAAGGATGGGAGGCGATCTTCCCCTTGGCGGTGTACCTGCGCGGGAACCTGATCGTGGACAAGGGCGAGGTCGCGGAGGATTCGATCGGGGAACACGTGGATGCGAAGGTCCCCGCCAAGCGGCCGGAGCCTGCAAAGAAACCCGGGTTCGGGGCGGCCCTCCAACAGGGCGCGCCTAGGTGAGCGCGTAGTAATACTCGCCCGCGTGCTTCTGCTCGCGGTCAAGGCGCGAGTCGGGCTTGTTTATCCTCGGGCGGTTCGTCTCGTTGTCCCGGCGGAACGTGATCCCCACCTGCTCAAGGAACCTGTTCATGCCCTCCCGCATCGGGAAAGGACCCTGGGCGAGGCCGGAGACACCCGGCTCGCCGCTGAACACGATGATGCTGTCGGAGACCATGTCGATGAAGTAGACGTCGTGGTCGACGATGAGGCCGCTCTTCCCCTCCTTCTCCATGACCCTGCGGATGGTCTTCGCCGCCTCCATGCGCTGGTTGCTGTCCAAGTACGCCGATGGCTCGTCAATCAGGTACGAGTCGGCGTCGCGGCCGAGGCAGATCGCGATGGCGACGCGCTGGAGCTCCCCGCCGGAGAGCGTGGTGACTTCCCTCTCCATTAGTCCCCTGACCTTCAATGGGCTGAGAACCTCCGCCTCGAAATAGTTGCTCTCCGCCTTCCTGCCGACCGCCGCCGCAAAAAGATCCCGCACGACCCCCTCGTACTTCGACTCGACGTACTGCGGCTTGTAACTGACCTTCCACTCCGCGGTCACCTCGCCGACCGTCGGCGCCTCCTCTCCCGCCAGCATCTTAACGAACGTCGTCTTGCCCGTCGCGTTCGGGCCGACGACGCCTACGACTTCCCCCTTCCTCAGCTTGCCGGGCTCGACCTTCAAGTGAAAGCCCTCGTATCGCTTCTCGAGGACATCGTAATGGAGGAGCGTCGTGGCTTTCCAGCCCGTGCGTGGCGGGCTCGCCTCGAACCTGATCTCCCTGTCCCTGAACCGCATGTTCTCCTCGCGCAGGTATCCTTCCAAGTAGACGTTGATGGCGGTCCTCACGGGCCGGGGCTGCGCGAGCACGCCATAAGCGCCCTCCGAGCCGTATATGATGTGAACGACATCTGCGAGGAAGTCCATGATGGCCAGGTCGTGCTCGATGACGACCACCTGCTTCCTCTCGGACAGAGACTTGATCGTCCTCGCGACCCTGAGCCTCTGGTTGATGTCCAGATAGGACGACGGCTCGTCGAAGAAGTAAACATCGGCATCCTTGAGCATCGTCGCCGCGATGGCGGTCCTCTGCAGCTCCCCGCCGGATAGGTGCTTGACATCGCGGTCCATGAACGAGCTGAGGCCGAGCTCCTCGCCAACGACATCGAGCTGGTCCCCCTCGTCCACCTTCTCCAGCAGATCCTTGACTTTCCCGGAGACGACCTTGGGCAGCTTGTCGACGTACTGCGGCTTCATCGACGTTTTGAGCCCGCCATCAGCCAGCTTCTCTAGGTAGTTGTGCAGTTCCGTCCCGGCGAAGTACTCAAGCACGGGGCCCCACTGCGGCTTCTTCTTCCGGTACTGTCCGAGATTCGGAACGAGCTCGCCGCTGAGTATGCTGACGGTCGTCGTCTTGCCGACGCCGTTGGGGCCGAGGAGGCCAACGGCCTGGCCCTCCTTGGGCACAGGGAGCCTGAAAAGCCTGAAGCCGTTCTTGCTGAACTGGTGCACCAGGTCTTCCTTGAGGGCCTCGGGTAGGCCGATGATCCTGATCGCGTCGAACGGGCACTTCTTGACGCAGATGCCGCAGGCTATGCATGTCTCCTCGGAAATCGTCGACTTGCCGGTCTCCTGGTCGATCCAGATGACCTCTGAGCCGGTCCTCTGAGGGGGACAGAAGGCGATGCACTCCAGATTGCAGCGCTTCGGATGGCACCTGTCTTTGAACACTACCGCTATGCGCACGATTTCAGAAAGTCTCCAGCTTATTTAAACTGAGGGAACGTGCGCGGCGGGACTCGGACTGGAGCGTGCCCGCCAGCTGAGCGAAAACGTTTAAGCGGGACAGTCCTTACTGCAGACTCGCGCGGCTATAGTGTAGCCTGGTATCACATAAGCTTGCCAAGCTTATAACTCGGGTTCAAATCCCGGTGGCCGCACTTCTTTCCCTGAAATCACCGCCACGATTCAGCTGGATCGGCGGCACCGTTATCTGGCCTCATCGTATTCCGGTGGCGGGAGAGAATTGGAGAAGCGCAGGCTCGCCCTCGAGGGCGCAACGGTCCTCACGGGCCCGATGTGGCAACCGATGCCCGACTCGACCGTCTTGGTCAATGGCGACCTCATAGCGGCGGTCTCGCACGAACGCGGCTTCCCGTATCCAAAGGGCACGAGGGTGATCGACTGCGGCGGGAAGTTCCTCACCCCCGGTTTCATCGACATGCACACCCACTGCCACACGACTGCGGCGGTGGACTTCCTGTCCCAGTTCGGTCCGAGGATAGAGGGACCGCAGCACAGGGACTGGTTCCTGAGGTTGTTCGTCGCGCATGGAGTGACGACCATCAGGGATGTCGGCAACTTCCCGGAGATTTTCGATCTCAGGCGCGAGTTCTCGGAAAACCCGTCCGCCCCCGCAATGTTCGTGGCGGGGGAACTGCTCGAGGGACCAGAGCCGCTCTGGCCGCTGAGCAGGAAGGTCAATGATGCCGAGGCCGCCCGCAGGGAAGTCAGGAGGCAGAAGGAACTCGGTGCAGACTGGGTGAAGCTCTACACGGGACTCGATCACGAGACCGCAATAGCGGCGATCGAAGAGGCGCACTCGCTCGGGATCCGCGCGGCTGGGCACGTCTGGAAGACGACCGCGAGAGAGGCGGCGAGGGCGGGCATCGACACGCTGGAGCACACCCTGACGCTTGCCGATGAGGAATTCCTCACGGAGGAGGACCGGGCCTCTCTGCCAGGATCGGCGGACGGGAAGTACAGGCGGGACAGGTTCCGCTACGCTTGGTCAAAGACGAACCTAGAGTCCGATGCGGCAAATGACCTCGTGAAGGCGCTGGCGGCATCGCAGACAGCTGTTTGCCCGACGCTCATCGTCCACGAGAACACGATACTCGGCCCGGACGTGTCATACCAGAACTTCGCCTACGACTGCGTTCCCCAGAAGTGGCTTGACACATGGGAGGGGCGGCTAAAGCTGTTCAAGCCGCCGGGCGAGACGCTCCCCGATCCGATCGGGTCGTTCGAGAAGGCCTTGAACATGGTGGCGCGGTTGAACTCACGGGGCGTGCGCATCCTCGGCGGGACCGACGCTGCACTTTGGAATCCCTTCGTCGTGCCCGGCGCCAGCCTCCACAGGGAACTGGAGTTGCTCTTGGCGGCGGGCGTGGACGCCCGTGATGCCTTTTCCTCCGTCACGTGCTGGGCGGCGGAAGCTCTCGGTGTCCCAAGTGAGATCGGTACGATTGAGGAGGGAAAGGTGGCGAACCTCGTCCTGCTCGATGACAATCCGCTGGAGGCGATACGGCACACAAGGGGGATCGAGCTGGTGATCAACAGGGGACGCGCGTCGTCACCCGAAGAGATCTTGGAGAGCAGCGAACTCGTCGATTAAGATTCGTCACTTCTTCCTGAGTTCCTGACCTATCAGCACGAAGTTGGAGAGCAGGTACTCCAGCTGGATCCTCTCGTTGCTGCCCTCGACGAGCCTGAACTCCGTCTCTCCTATCCTGTCGACGAGCCTGACCTTGAACACGTCAGGGATCGCGAGATCGAAGACGGTGCGGTGTATCTGGCGGATGATGTCCTCTCCCGCCAGGCCGTACTCGATGAGCAGCTCGTCGAGCTCGTCCCTGGCCTTGATGAAGTCGCCTTCAAGTGCGACCTCTATCAGCTTCTTGACCGCCTCCGGCCTCGCGGTGCTGGCGGCCTTGTACATCGTGTCGGAGTCGACCGTCTTTCCGACCGAGGCAGCGACCTGCAGCGAGTTGACCGCCTTCCGTAGGTCGCCTTGTGCGACGTAGAGCAAAGCTTCCATGCCGTCGTCCGTGACCTTGATCCCCTCCGCCTTCGCAACGCGCGAGAGGTACTGTTTCACAGCGTCGGGCTTCAGGGGCCTGAAGCGGAACACGGCGCACCGCGACTGGATCGGCTCGATTATCCTGGAGGAATAGTTGCAGCTGAGGACGAACCTCGCCGTGCGCGTGTAGTTCTCCATCGTCCTCCTCAGCGCCGACTGCGCGTCGGTGGTGAGGTTGTCCGCCTCGTCGAGGAAGATTATCTTGAAATCCCCGCCAATCGGCATGATCCGAGCGTAGTCCTTGATCTTCGTGCGCACCGTGTCTATCCCGCGCTCGTCGCTCGCGTTGAGCTCCAAGAAGTTGGCCTTCCAGTTGTCCTTGAAAAGCTCGCGCGCTAGGGCGATCGCGCAGGTCGTCTTGCCCGTGCCCGCGGGGCCGGCGAACAGGAGGTGCGGGAGGTTCTCCGTCTTCACGTAGGCCTTCAGCCGGGAGACGATCTCGTCCTGGCCCACTACATCGTCCAGCTTCGAGGGCCGGTACTTCTCGACCCAGACCTCCTTCATGACTCCCCCTTTGCCGGCCTTGAATCGCGGGAGCCGCTAAAAGCTTTTGGGAGGGTTGATCGAGAGCGCGTTCCATGAAAACCTAAATAGCGACGGCGGCCTAGCCAGCGCCGTTGAACTGCTCCAAGTGCTCCAAGCCTGCGGTCACTCTGATCCGCTACAGCGGCCAGCACCTGTGCGCGAGCCACTGTCTCGAATTCACCGAGAGGAGGGTCAAGAAGGAGCTCCGCCGGCAGCTCAACGTCGACAGGGAGGCGACCATCGCGGTGGCGATCTCTGGCGGGAAGGACAGCAGCGTGACCGCGTACCTTCTTTCGAAGCTCCTTCGCAAGAGACCGACGGTCAGCCTGGTTGCGATCACCGCCGACGAGGGGATCGCGGGCTACCGCCCCGGCGGCATCGAGTCGTCACGCGAACTGTGCCGGAGCCTCGAAATCCCTCACCATGTCATCTCCTACGCGGAGACGCTCGGCTGGACGATGGATCGCGCGGTCAAGGTTGATCCTAAAACGATACCTTGCAGCTATTGCGGCGTGTTCCGCCGCTACACATTGAACAAGAAAGCGCGCGAACTACATGCTGATTATCTCGCGACGGGGCTCAACCTCGACGATACAGCGCAGTCTGTGCTGATGAACGTGGCGCGAGGGGACATGGAGCGCATGGCCCGGCTCGGACCCCACGACAAGGTGCAGGAGGACATGATCCCGAGGCTGCAACCACTGCGCCTGATTCCCGAGAAGGAATCCTACCTGTACGCCATGCTCAGGGAGATCAAGTTCCACGACGCGACCTGCCCCTACGCGGACAGGGCGGTGCGAGGACTCTTCCGCGACACGCTCAACAAGCTGGAGGAGAGCATACCAGGCACACGCCATTCCCTGCTCAGCTCGTTCGACCAGATGAGGCCTTGGCTCGACAGGGAATTCTCAGGAGTCAAGGTGAGGAAGTGCCGCAATTGCGGCGAGCCGACGATGAACCCGGTGTGCAAGGCGTGCGAGCTGGTTGAGAAGCTGGAGAGCCTAGCTACCTAGAGCGCTTCCTGGCCTTCGCCCTCATGTCGACGATCTCGTCCCTTCTCTTGCCGACCCCGACGAGGGCCAGCTTCGCCCCGATGGACTTCGACAGGTAGGTCAGGTACTTCTTGGCCTCGGGCGGCATCGCGGTGAACCCTTTCGCTGCAACCTTCCGCCAACCCTCTTCTCCGACCTCCTTCCAGCAGGGGAACGTTTTGTAGATCGGCTTGCAGCGCGACAGCACCTTCATGCTGGCAGGGAAGTCCTTCACAATCCCGCCATCGTACTGATATGATTCGCAGACCTTGATCTCTTCGAGGCCGTCGAGCACGTCGAGCTTCGTCACCGCGATCGAGTCGAGGCCGTTGACGCGCGCCGAATAGCGGAGCATCACCATGTCGATCCAGCCGCATCTCCTCGGCCTGCCCGTGGTCGTGCCGAACTCCCCGCCCTTGCTCTGCATGTGATTCCCGATCTCGTCGGTCAGTTCCGCCGGGAACGGCCCGGTCCCCACTCGGGAGGTGTAGGCCTTGACGACACCCATGACATCGTCGATTACCCCCGGCCCGACTCCCGCCCCGGTGCACGCCGCCCCGGAGACGCAGTTCGAGGAGGTGCCGTAGGGGTAGATGCCGTGGTCGATGCAGAGGTGCGTGCCCTGGGCCCCCTCGAACAGCACCCTCTTTCCCTTCACGATGTACGAATGCAGGAGGACGCCGGTGTCGGTCACCTTCGACCTGAGCTGCTGCCCGTAGTCCATGTACTTGGTGAACGTCTCCTCCATCGAGAGAATATCTACGCCCCTGAATGCCTGGATCATCCTCTGCTTGAGCGGCACCAGGACGCCCAGCTTCTCCTTGAGCGCGTCCGGGTCAACGAGGTCAACCATGCGGATTCCGAAGCGGCCGACCTTGTCCTCGTAGCTCGGGCCGATGCCGCGCATCGTCGTCCCCGCCTTCATGCCGCTCTTCGCCTCCTCCTCCAGCCTGTCGAGGATCCTATGGTAGGGCATTATGACGTGCGCCCTGTCGCTTATCCGAAGGTTGTCCGCGCTGTATCTTTTCCCGCGGACCTCGGCGATCTCGGCGAGGAGGACCTCCGGGTCGAGGACGACGCCGTTGCCGATGATGTTCATCGTCCTCGCGCGGAGGATTCCGCTGGGCAGGAGATGGAACCTGAAGATGTCCTCGCCCACCTTGACCGTGTGGCCGGCGTTGGGCCCTCCCTGGAAGCGGACGACGACATCCGCCTCTTTCGCGAGGTAGTCCACGACCTTGCCCTTGCCCTCGTCGCCCCACTGAGTCCCGATGACCACCGTTGCTGGCATTTTCTCGCCGAACACCGCAACGCCGCAAGGATAAAAACCTGTATGGCTCGCAGCCTCGAACCCCGTCCTCAAACGTGACCGGCATCGACCGCCGCGTCTGCGACCCCTCCTTTATGGAAATACATCGAAAGCATTTTATATGCACGAGAGGCAATTAGCGTCGCCGCGGGACAGCCCGCGGCATGTCAGGTCGGGGGAGGAAAGTGGCAAGATCGCCAGCGTCGCCAGACGGTACCCGCTCCGCTTCCGAGTCGGAAGTGCAGAGGGCATTTGAGGAGAGTTTTCAAAGGAGTCTGGCGGAGGAGCCGTGGAAGGGCGCGGGCCTCTACGGCACGTACCTGAGCTCCCCCGACGATATCCGTCGCAGCTTCCTGGACCTCTGGCCCCGCCTCGATGGCATCTTGGAGAGATCAGTCGGTCCGGCATCTGCCCTGAAGGACATCGGTGATCTGATCGTCTACGAAATCCCCGACGGAACGCGCACGACGCTCAGCACGAACGAAAAAATCGACGTCGAGCTCGACGCGGGCATGTGGTGCCTCTCATTCATCCACACACTCCGCTCGCTAGGAGCGAAAAAGGCGGTGCTGATGACGCACACCTGCTACAACAGGCAGAGAGGCGGGGGGGAGTTGGAGCGGATCATATCCGTCATAGAGAGGGGGATAGCTCCGGTGGCCGACTACTGCGAGAAGAACGACATCAACGTGAGGCTGGTCGGCCTGAGCGACGAGTACGAGCTGAGCGAGAGCCTCAGAGCAGCATTCCCCGAGAGGAAGGAAGCGGACTTCGAGGTCTTCTTCCTCATCGACTACAGAGAGGAGTGCTTCCTGGAGGAGAAGGGCAAGGAGCTCATGTCGCAGCTCCCGGATGTTGACGTCGTCGTGAGGCACACGAAGATGCACATATCCGGCGGTTGGCTCCCGACGAAGACCCTGCGCTCGACCTATCTCTATTGTCAGAACGGGACCGTGTACACCAACTGGACGTTCGACGAGCACGTTTCGCTTGTCGCGGCAGCTCTCCTGGCGAAGTACCTGAACCAAGGGGAGATGCTCGTCAAGACCTATCCCTCGGTCGACGATGTCAAGAAGAGGTACCAGAAGAGAGAGCTGAGTCTTTCCAACCGTGTCGTCAAGGTCCGAGAGGCCCCGAGGAAGCTCTACGTCATGGGGTCCCCGTGGGGCCTGGTCCAGCTCTACTATTAGATGAGAGCGAGCGCTGTTTCCGCGCCGCGACTCTTCTCTCTCGCTCCTCGTCGTCCATGGCGAGCGTCCCTCGCACCAGGCTTTCGAGCTCGTCGCCAAGTCTCTTCATCTCGACGGTGTACGCTGACACTGGGTCCTCAGCGCCGCCGAGAATCGCCCGGGACGCCGCCTCCGCGCTGCCGATGGCGTATCCGATCCCCTCCCCCGTCAGCGGATTGCCCAGGCCCGCCGCGTCGCCGACAAGGAATACATTCCCGCTCCCGAAATGGATGTTGCCGAAAGGCGCGGAGTAACCTTCCAGATGAACAGGGTCCTTGACTTTCACCCCGCAGTCCTGGGCGAGCCAATCCTTCAGCCTGCCCATCCCCTCGCGCATTCGCGGCGGTCTCGCGCTGAGGATGCCCACGCCCAGACACAGCCTGTCGCCCTTGGGGATGAGGTACGAGTAGGTCGGGGACATGTCGCCGCGGTACATCATGTAGAAGCAGTCTTCTAGATTCCCGGACCTGGGATGGTATTCCTGCGCGTAGATGACGCGCTGGTCGACGGACCTGCGGGAGATCTTCTCGCGTATCTTCGAGTAGATTCCGTCGGCTCCGATGAGAAACCGGGCCGTCACCGCCGCCGCGCCATTCTTCGTGTTCAACAGCACCTTCACGGCACGCCCGGATTCCCTGAAGGCGACGGTCTCGCAGTCGCGCAGCAACTCGGCGCCATGCCGCTCTGCGGACTCGGCCAGCCATGCGTCGAGCTCACGCCGCTTGACGTTCAGCAGCTCCTCGCCGGGCACCTTGAATCCGTTTTCCATGCCGCTCGGCGGAACGACGAAGACGCCCAGCTTCCCGGGATCCTGGATCGCCTCGCGGGGCGGCCCCGACCCGAAGATCCCGACCATCAAATCCAAGCACACCTTGGACAGCAGTCCTCCGCAGACCTTGTCCCGCGGCGGACCGCTCTTCTCCGCCAAGAGGACGGAGAGTCCTTTCCCCGCAAGAATCCTGGATGCGGTAGAACCCGCCGGCCCCGCTCCAGCCACGACGATATCATAGTCCAGTTTCAGGACGCGACCCCCGGGCGAAGAAGGCGTTGATCACCAGGTCGGTGTCTTGCGCCTCTTGGGCGATGCCGCGCCAATGCGTAAGGCTTTCGCCGTTCTTCGTCTCGAAAGTCGCGAGAAGGTCCTTCATCTGCCTTCGGAGTATGTCGTTCTCTTCGCCTTTTATGACGAGCGCGAGGAAGGTGAATTTGCCTCTCTCTATCAGTATTTTCAGGTCCTTCTGCTCGATCTTCGTCAGCCACTTGCCTCCCAGAGAGGGGAACGATGTCCTCATGAAGTTCTGTATCACGTCGAGCGTGGCGGAGAAGATGTCCTTGTCGACCTTCATCTCGGTCATGGACGACCTCGACACGATCAGGGTGCCGTCCGCGTGCACGAGGTACGTTGCCAGGACCTCGTAGCGGTTGCTCGCCAGGTACTTCGCCGCGTTCGCAACTTTCTCACGGGTGAGCGGCAATACCACGAGGAGTGTCGCCAGCGCGGGGATTGCGATGACGGTGGAGAACAGGGGCACCGTGTCTATTCCCACGGCGTTGAAGTACGCGTTCGTCCCGAGGCCGACGCCGAGGCTGGCAAGAAGCGCTAACATGATGCCAAGCGTCCGTGAGGCTATCGTGCGGCTCATCTTCTTCGCGGCGACGTGAGCCCTGTACATGTTGAATATCCCGATCGTGAGATAGACGACTGTGTAGACGAGCCACGCGAGGTAGACCCCTTGATTGTACGTGACGACCCAGCCCCAGGTGGTTTGCTCGACGCCGCTCACCATCCCTATCCAGACCGCCGACAGTGAGAGGAGCGCGGGGACCGCAGATACGAGGTACCAGTCCTTCATGCGGCGGAGGAACAACGTGGTGAAGAGGAGGAAGAAGAGGACGGACAGGGTGAGAGAGCTTATGCTCAACTTGGCGGCGAATACCGCGCGTTCGTAGTTCGGTGCCGTGAAGAAGAGGAAGTCCGCCAGGGCGTATGTGCCGGCGAAGAAGAAGCCCGCGAGGAAGAAAGACTCCGTCCATGTCTTGAAGCGGTCCCTCATTATCTGGACCGCAACGATGGCGTACATCAGCGCCGCTGACACCAGGGGCAGATTCCGCAGCACCTCTTCAAAGACCAAGCCTTGTCCTCCCGCCTATGGCCAAGCGGACGAGCGTGGATACGGATTTCGCATCTAGAGAGGTTTGCCTTAATGGTGTCGGGCAGATTCTCAATCGGCGCACTACGAGGGCTCCGGGGGCGCCGGCTCCTCCTTGATGGTCCTCAGCTGCGCCCTGTACATCCCGAGGAGCTCCTCGTCCGTCGTCGCATCCTCGGGCTTCTTGTCGTCCCGCCACTTGCCTGTGAAGCGGGGGAACCTCACAGCCAGGCCGGAATCCGCGCGGACCGCGCCGATGGCGCAGGTGTGCGTTGGGCTCAGTGTGATCTCCGCGCCGAGTACCTCCAGCACGATGGCGGGGTTGAACCAGAAGTCCGGCTGCATCCTCGAGACTACCCGGGCGGGCTTCTTCGGCACGCGGAAGGCCTTGAGCCTCTCCGGCAGGGCGAAGAGCGGCACGTCATCGAACCCGCTGCCCAGC
>JAFNFQ010000031.1 GCA_017885655.1 Methanobacteriota archaeon
CACATCCGCTACCCCTCGTACATCTCGCTCTGGTTCGCATTCCAGCACCATGGCGCCACGACACAGATGCCGAAGATCGTGGAGGTCATGGCCAGGGCGGCAGGCACCGCGGACGGCGTGGAGTTCATCAGGACTCGGCACTTCTGGGGGTACGGACCGTCCAGGTACTCCGGCTTCCAGATACTAATCGCCGACCTCGAGAAAGCTGTCATTGATGCAGTCATGACGCGGAGGATGCCTGGCGACGAAATCGCCGGCGCCATAGAGAAGTGCGACAGGGGGAAGCTTGAGGACTACGCCCTCAGAGTCGACGTGAGCTCGGCGAAGAGGATCGGCTACATCGCAGAAATGGCGGGAGTCTTCCTTGCGGGGGTCCACGAAAGGGTGGCGGGGGATAGGAACTATGTCCACCATGGAGAGCCCGTCGAGCGGAACAGGTGGAAGGTGATCGAATGATTGACATGCAGACCCTGACAAGGGTCGCGAGGACAAAGGGCATAGCGAACCTCGGGAACGCGGAGAAGGACTACTTCCAGGACCTCCTGCTGCTCGCCGTATCGAGGGAGGCGCCCGGGCTCGTCTTCAAGGGCGGGACCGCGCTCTTCAAGCTCCACGGCCTCGACAGGTTCTCCGAGGACCTGGACTTCACGGGGAGGCTCACCGGACCCGAGGTGCTGAGGCTCGCACGGTACGTGGATGACTTCGGCTATCCGGCCGATGCGACGGTAAGAGAGGTGCGAGACGGCCTGCTCGCGTCATATGGCATCCAGGGCCTCCTTTACCAGGGCACCCCCCAGAGCATGGCGAGAGTACGGCTCGATGCGAGCTGGAAGGATGAGGTTTCCATGATGACCGAGTGGAGGACGTACTTCCCGCTGTACGGCGATGCCCCGTCCTTCAGGATCCAGGCCATGGTCGTCGAGGAGATCCTCGCGGAGAAGGTCCGCGCCCTGCTCCACAGGCGCAAGTCGAGGGACGCGTACGACGTATGGTTCCTTCTCAACAGAGGAATCCGGGTCGATGGGAGCGTCCTGGAGAGGAAGTTGTCCCTTTATGGGGAAAAGCTCAGCAAGGGCTCACTCGACAGCGCCCTGGCCACCATATCGAAAAGGTGGAGGGGCGAACTCAGGCCGATGGTGACGAACCTGCCGGAGTTCGGCGAAGTCTCTGCGGCCCTCAAGAAGCGCTTGCTGTGATTCGCCGCAACCCGTCAAATATTCCACTATGGGCCGGCAGGTATCGCCGGAGCTTTCCCGACGATTGCCCCTTTCAGTCCGCGAGCCTCCGGAAAGCTATTTCAACGACAGCCCATTGACGCCCTCTGCTAGCGAGGTCATCTCATGGCGAAGCTCGTCGAATGCGTGCCCAACTTCAGCGAGGGCAGACGCAAGGAGGTCGTGCAGGCGATCGCGGACTCGATCAAGGCGGTGAGGGGCGTCAAGCTGCTCGACGTGGAGATGGACGCGAACCACAACCGGGCGGTGATTACTTTCGTGGGAGACATCGAACCCGTGAAAGCTGCCGCATTTGAGTCGGCGAAGAAAGCCGTACAACTAATAGACATGGAAAAGCACAAGGGCGAGCACCCGCGCGTTGGCGCCCTCGATGTCCTTCCGTTCGTCCCGATTTCCGCCACGATGGACGATTGCGTCGAGGCGGCAAAGCAGGTCGGCGCCAGGATCGCCAAGGAGCTCGGCGTGCCGGTATACCTCTACGGCGAGGCGGCGACCAGGCCGGAGAGAAGGAACTTGCCCGATGTGAGGAAGGGCGAATATGAGGGATTGAAGGTCGACATCGAGAAGGATCCAACCAGGAAGCCCGACTTCGGCCCATCGAAGATGCATCCCACCGCCGGTGCAAGCGTCGTGGGAGCGCGCCCCGTGCTCATCGCCTATAATGTTGACCTTGATACGAAAGATGTGAAGATCGCGAAAGGCATCGCCAAGAAGATCAGGGAGAAGGACGGCGGCTTCCCCGCGGTGAGGGCCCTCGGCTTCGAGCTCAAGGACAGGGGCCTGGTCCAGGTTTCGATGAACCTGGTGAACTACAAGGTCACGCCAGTGTGGAAGGTCTTCGAGGCGATCAAGGCAGAAGCTGACCGCCTCGGAGTGAAGATAATCGGCAGCGAGATTGTCGGTCTCGTGCCCCTCGAGGCGCTCGCGCAGTGCGCGGACAGGTACCTCAAATTGGAGAACTTCAGGCTCGACCAGACGCTGGAGGTGAGGCTATGGGAATAGGGGACAAGCGGATCAGGGACTTCGCCGAGGAGACCGCCGCGCCGACTCCGACGCCTGGTGGCGGCTCCGTGGCGGCGGTGTGCGGCGCAGTATCAGCCGCCCTGGCAAGGATGGTCGCCGGACTCGCCATCGGTAAAGACGACTACCGTGACTCCCAAGACGAACTCCGCCGGATCCAGGAAGAGGGGAAGTCATTGCAGGACCGCCTGTTCGCGCTGGCAGACGAAGACTCGGCGGCCTATGACGCGGTCGCGGCGGCAATCAAGCTCCCCAAGGCGACCCCCGAGGACAAGAAGAGGAGGACCGATGCGCTTCAGCTTGCCTTGAAGAAAGCTGCCGAGGTTCCGCTGTCCACGATGGAGATGTGCAACGAGGTCATCGGACTGTCGAAGAGGGCGCTCGAGAAGGGCAGCAAGAGCGCGTTCACGGACGCGGGTTCGGCGTCTCTTATCGCTCACGCGGCACTGCGTGCCGCCGCGCTGAATGCTAAGGTCAACCTTCTCTCCATAAAGGACTGGGCCTTCTGCGCGCAGATGCGGGCGAAGGTCGCCTCATTATTGGCGAGTGGACAGGAGACCGCCGGGCAAGTCGAGCGCCTCACCGATTCGCACTTCGCGTAGAGGGGCGGTCCCTCCAATAGAATCAAATACCGCCACAGGGCATTGGCAATCGGGAGAAGAGGGTGTCTCGGGCATCGGACAATTGCGAATCCGGCTTGGTGCGGTGGATCGCCATCTCATCGGCACTCATCCTCTTTCTATCCCCCATCGTTTCGAGTGGCGGGGAATCGCCGGCAAGCGAACCGGTGACCGTCGGGACCAACTCCACCGGCGGACTCATAGCGGCCGCGAATATTCTCCGGGGCGGGTACTTCATCGAGAACCACGGTCAGACAACTGAGGGCATCAGGTACTATTCCACAGGTGATTTGTCTGTCGGGCTGAGAGACGACGGCCTTGTTTTCGTCCTCGCGAAGCGCGAACGCAATCCAATCCCACCGGATCCTCTGAAACCGGAGCAGGCCATGGTGGAATCTCTATCATACTTCGTGGAGTTCGAGGGTGCGAACTCCGTCACTCCTCTTGGGCGGGAGGAACTCGCATTCAAGAGCAACTTCTTCCTGGGCAACGATCCGAGCGGATGGAGGACCGACGTGCCGAACTTCGGGGAAGTGGTGTATCGGAACCTCTACGATGGCATCGACGCGGTCTTCCGCCCGAGCGAAAGCGGAGTGAAGTACGAATTCATCGTGGGGCCCAGAGCCGACCCCAGCCTCATCAGTCTGAGTTACCAGGGAATAGACTCTTTGCAGGTTGACGCCGAAGGGGCGCTAGTTCGGACAAGATTGGGGGATGTCCACGACACCGCACCTGTTTCCTACCAGGGTGGCGGGGAGCGGGTGGCTTGCGGTTTCGCGGCAAGAAGCGCGCTATCAGTGGGGTTTGAATGCGGGGATTGGAATCGCTCGAAGTCGCTGGTGATAGACCCACTCATTTACTCCACGTTCCTTGGCGGGTCGTCGACGGAGACAGGCATATCTATCAAAGTGGATCGAGATGGCAACGCCTATGTGGCTGGAGCTACCTGCTCGCCCGATTTCCCGACGACCCCTGGAGCTTTCAACCAGACATACGTCGATTGCGCGGCAGCATATGTCGCCAAGATGAACCCCTCGGGGACCGCTCTGGTCTATTCGACTCTGATTGGAGGAGGCGTGATTATGATGACCGTCGCGCTCGCGATCGATGACACCGGGAGCGCCTACCTGACCGGTTCGACAGGCTCCTTCTATTTCCCCGTCACCTCGGGCGCGTTTCAGAAGACACACGGCGCGTCTAGTCCGAACTGGGATGTTTTTGTGACTAAACTGAACAGCCAAGGGAACGCTCTGGTGTATTCCACCTACCTGGGCGACCTATGGTCGGATTACGCCTATTCGATTGATGTGGATTGGGAAGGAAACGCCTACGTCACTGGGGGCACGAACGGCCCGGACTTCCCTGTGACGATAGGTTCATTCAACACAACCTGCATGGCTAGTTGCGGTTTCGCTACGAAGTTCAATCCCTCGGGCAGCTTTCTTGTCTACTCCACGTTCCTTAACATGATGGGTCCCTTTTCCATCGCGGTGAAGTACCCCGGCGTTGCATATATCGGGGGAATGGCACTGGCCGGGCTCCCCGTCACTCAGGGCGCATACGACACCACATGGAACGGAGGTGTGGACGTCTTTGTGGCGAAGCTCAATGAGCACGGGACCGGGCTAGACTACTGTACGTATCTCGGCGGAAGCGGTGACGAGTACCGCGTCACAGGGACATACGAAACGCGCACGGGCTACTTGACCGTTGACGCATATGGAAGCGTCTATGTGACGGCGTCCACCGATTCGATGGATTTCCCGACGACACCGGGCGCCTTCAATAGGACCAACCATGGACGAGACGTTTTCGTCACGAAGCTGAGTCCTGACCTGAGCAGCCTGGAGTATTCCACTTTCCTTGGCGGGAGCGGCATGGACTTCAGCCTCTCGATCGCGGTGGATTCCGCTGGAAATGCATATGTCACCGGCAACACAAGCTCAGCAGATTTCCCGGTCACTTTCGGGGCCTACGACACGACATACAACGGCGGGATCGCGGACGTATTTGTCGCGAAATTAAACGCCACCGGCGGCAAGCTCATGTACTCTACTTTTCTCGGCGGCAGGCCATGGGGCGAGGAGGGCCGCTCGATTGCGGTGGATCAGCTCGGCCACGCCTACGTTGCTGGCTGGACATATTCAGCCGATTTCCCTGTGACTCCCGGGGCATTCGACACAACATTCAGTCCCGGAGCCTGGGAGGCATTTGTGGTGAAACTACTTCCGGTTGCCTTGGATGACCCGCCAGACCTCGTGGTCACACAGGGGGATATTCTCCTGAATCCGCCATCACCGGTCGACGTCTACACCAACGTGGCGATTAATGCGACTGTACATAACATGGGCGGGAGCAACGCTTCGCAGGTCGTTGTCAGGTTTTCTGATCACTTGGAGGGTGCATGGACTCACACGATTTCCAATCAGGTCATCGCCTCGATCCGAGACTTCGGCGGGGAGAGCGTGCTCTCGGTCAACTGGACTCCAGACCACCCGGACTATCACGACATCTGCATCGAGGCTGACCCGGACAACGCAATCAATGAGAGCAACGAGGTGAACAACGACGCCTGCCTCGTCGTGTACGTGCGCTCAATGCCAGATTTGGTCGTGCAGCATGTCATAGTCGATCCCGAAACGTTGCACGAGAACATGCCTGCAAACGTTACTGTGGTGGTGGGCAACGAAGGCTCCATCGCGGCGGGCCCATTTGACACGGCTCTCTTTGAGGACTTCGATTTGGACCGTGTGGCAGATGAGGGGGAGAACCTGACTGTCAAGTCTTTTGGCGGGCTGGACGGCGCGGATACTTCGGGCTTCACCCTCTCATGGACACCTACCTTGCCCGGTAATCACCATCTTTGCGCCTGCGTGGATCCACCGCCGGGAAAGGTGGTCGAATCAGACGATGACAACAACGTCGGATGTGACGTCGCCTACGTGATGTCCAATCTGACCTCCTCACCCGACTATGAGGCCATCCGGAAGCAACCAACAGACATTAGGGCGCACACGGGTCTCTCGATGTCTCTCAAGCTCGCGGCGAGGGCGTACAATTCAGGGGATGCATGGGCCGGCGAAGCTTCGGTCCTTGCGTTCTACAACGACACGCCCCTTGCCCCGCCGTTCGCGAGCTTCGAAGTGCCGCCTTTGGAATCGGGCGAGTTTTCATCAACGTATGAAGTCACCTGGCGTGCGCCAGCCGCCGTCGGCAGGTACATCGTGAGGGTCTGCGTCGACTGTGACAATGATATCGTCGAGATGGATGAGATGAACAACATGGCTTATTGGGAGATTCTGGTCGACACATGGCCGATAACCTCCCTCATCATAGGGTATCCGAATTACACGAGTCCAGAGTCTTACCCGATGACGTACGTCACTTCGAACACTCCGCTGGGTTTCCAGGTAATCGACCAGAGCGGGACTGGCATCATGTCCACGTTCTATCAGGTGGCAGACGCGCCGGTGGATTGGGGGTGGTGGATCAACTACACCCAGACGGGGGCGGTCATCCTGTGGGGCTCAAGGGAGCGATGGATTTTGTGGTACTCAGTTGACAATGACGGGAAACGTGAGCCCAACGGCATGGCGGAATTATACCTGGATGATTGGCATCCGACCACGGAAATCTCCCCCTCCAACACGACCGTTGCAGAGGGAGCGCTGTTCACACTGACCGCCACGGATACCGGCTGTGGGGTTCGCAGCACCGAATACAGAATCGACCAGGGAGATTGGTTCGATTACCTGGGGGCCTTCCCCGTCCCGCCGGGAGAACACACGGTTTCTTTCCGCTCAATCGACAACCTCGGAAACGTTGAGCCGGAAAACGTCCTGCGCTTGACCGTCGTTCAGAGCGACAACTACAAGCCCTACGTTGCGACAGCCTTTGCGGCGGTGCTTGCCGCCGTCGGTTGCGTCTGCTCGAGAAAGAAGCCGTGGAGGAGTAGGGCCGGAGGGAAAGGGGTCCTCAAAGCGTTCGTAATCACCTCACTGCCATTTGTTGCGTTGGAAGCTGCAACGGGCATCTTCTCACTCGCCACTCACCAATTGACCATTCCGCCTCTGAGGGGATTGGGGATAGGCATCGACCTGTTGATCTTGGTCATCGGCCTGTTAGTCCCTCTATGGAGGGCGTTCATGGTGATAGGCACCTCGCCCGATTCTGCCGAGGAATCCGTCGAACCGCCAAAGGCGTAGCTTTTAGGAGTGAATTCGCCTTAGCGCCATGGGCGTCAGAATGAAGCGAGTCAAAGCCACCAGGGGCACGAAGCTCAGCTGCAGGGGATGGCGGCAGGAAGCGATCCTGCGGATGCTCCAGAACAACCTGGAGAACGCCGAGAAGCCGGACGAGCTGATCATCTATGGCGGGACCGGGAAGGCTGCC
>JAFNFQ010000032.1 GCA_017885655.1 Methanobacteriota archaeon
GAGGCCGTCGTTGTTGGCGGGATGACCTACTCCTCCGACTTCCCTGTCACACCGGGCGCTTGCGATGTCACGCACAATGGTGTCGGCGACGTTTTCGTGTCGAAGTTCAGCGCTGACGGAACCTCCCTCCTCTGGGCCACGTTTGTCGGAGGTGGCAACAATGACTACGCCTATGCCCTAGCATTCAACACTTCCTACGCCGTCGTCGTGGCAGGATATACGTCTTCTGCCAACTTCCCTGCGACCACGGGCACATACGATGTCACATACAATGGCGGCGGTGACGCATTCGTGTTGAAGCTCAGCGCCGATGGATCTTCCCTCCTCTGGGCTACCTATCTTGGTGGGGGAGGTCAAGATGAGGCGTACGACCTCGCCCTTGACAGCTTGGACAATGTTATCGTGGCGGGGCAAACTGGTTCCGCGGATTTCCCTGCGACCCCGGGCGTCTACGACGCTACGTTAAATGGAATGGATGACTCATACATTGCGTTGTTGAGTGTCGATGGCAGGTCACTCCCCTGGGCGACATTTCTGGGCGGAAGCGGCGACGAGATGTTACGGGCCCTCGCGCTTGATGTGTCCGGCAACCTTGTGGTGATCGGAAGCTCGGAATCTGCTGATTTCCCTGCCACCCCGGGAGCCTATGACAGCACCCTCTATGGGAGCAGAGACGCATTCGTGGCGAAGCTGTGGCTGGTGAGTGCCCCGAATGCGACCGTCACTTCCCCCACTGGTGGCGAAGTGTGGATACAGGGTTCGTCTCACACAGTCACCTGGACGGCCACTGACGATGAGGACATACCGTCGTCACTGCTGATCTGGATCAACTACACGTCTAGTGCGGGAAGCGGAACCGTCTGCGGACCGGTGGCCGGCAATGTCGGCACCTGTGGCTGGACGCTGCCGTACTTCACCGCTACGGATGTCGTCATCAACGGGACCGTCATCGACACTGACGGCCTGAGAGGTTATGGCGAAAGTGGGCCTTTCACGATACAGGCCCCGCCGAACACTCCTCCGACTATAGCCATCACCAATCCCATTGGTGGCGAGGTGTTCCACTGGGGCAGCTCACTGACTGTCTCGTGGACATCATCGGACGCCGAAGACCCGCCGGCAGCGCTGACCTTCTGGATCAACTACACATCGAGCGCGGGGAACGGGGTGATATGCGGGCCCTTGATGGGCGTGTCCTCATGCAGCTGGCCCTTGTCGGCAATCAGCGCGACTGATGTTGTCGTCAACGGAACGATTATCGACACTGGCGGGGCAAAGGGCTATGATGAGAGCGAGCATTTCACTATCCAGCCTCCGCCAAACACACCTCCGGTCGCGGCTATCTATTCTCCCGAGACCGGTATGACGTGGACCCAAGGCAGCTCTCACTCTGTGATATTCTCAGCCTCTGACAACGAGGACCCGCCATACGATCTCCGCGTATGGATCAACTATACATCGAGTGCAGGCGGCGGGAACATCTGCGGACTGCTCTCGGGTGGCTTCCACGAATGCGCCTGGACCTTGCCCGCCATCTCCGCCACAGACGTCGTTGTCAACATCACGGTCATCGACCTCGGAGGCTTGAAAGGATACAACGAGACCGGCGCTTTCACAATCAAGGCATCAACCCTAAGCGACCGCCCGTCCGACTTCGTCGCCAATTACTGGTGGCTCTTTGTTGTGCTACCCGTGGCGGTGTCTTTCATCATCCTGCTGCTATTGCTGACGAGGAGAAGGAAACCGGAGGAGAAGCAATTCCCTCCGTCCGGACAGCGGAATTCGCCTCCGCGCAGGTGACAACAGTAGCGACATGATTCGCTCTAGCGATGGCGCCAGGCAGGCGAGCCATATAGTCTTCCTCGCACAGGCTTTATCAGCTCCAATCACCATTCGTATAACTCGATGAGGACATGAGGGGGGGGAGGTCGAGGGTTACTGGTGCGCGTGTCTGCCATGGTCTGCTATGTCTTCCTGATGGGTGTGGGGGCCTGATTCAACTTGGGCGTGATGTTCTTGCTGTTCCATCATCATAGGAGGAGCCAGAAATGAGCTACTGGTGCAGTGTCTGCGATTCCGCAATCGTGGCAGGAGATGTGATCGTGGTCTGCGAGGGCAAGGCAAATGAGCAGATTCCCGACATGCACAAACAGATTCGGGTGATGCATCGTCACTGTGCCGCCACTATCGGCATGGCCAAAGTCTATCCTGTCTATGATTGGGAGGCTGCGAGAAGCTGATGAAGCCGGGGACAGATCCCAGCACGTGACACCACCGTCAAGAATCGAGTGCCCGGGGAGGGAGTTGAACCCCCAGGAAACGGATCTGCAGTCCGTCACATTGGCCGCTCTGTCACCCGGGCAGCGCGCGAACGATTGGCGGTACGATAGTTAACCTTTTTTATCTCAGGACGACCTCGTCCGTCAGAACAGGCTCTCCTTTGCGAAAAACATGTCCAGCGCCTTGATTGCACCTTTCGCATTGCCGTCGGCACCGACACCTGCCAGAGCCTCCGGGCCGCTCCATGACTCGAAGCTCGCCAGCGCGTCCCTCATCTGCCTCCTGAGGAATTCGTTCTCCCTCCCCTTCAGAACGAGCGCGATGAAAGTGGAATTGCCCTTCTCGATGAGTATGCGCGTGTCCCCGTGGTCTATCGCCCTGAGAGAATCGCTCGAAGAAGCGGGGAAGGATGTCTTCACGTAGCTCTGGATCACCGCCAACGTCTTCGACAGCTTCTCGAAGTCGAAGCTCTTCGCGAAGAACAGCGACTTCGAGCCTATCAGAGTCCCGTCCTCGCGCATCAGGTTCACCGCCATGACCTCGTAGCGCCGCCCCTCAAAGCTCTTCAGGGCCTTCACCCAGCGCTCCCACGTCTCCGGGAATATCAGGGGCATCGTCGCGAGCGCAGGCATGATGAGCGATACCGAGTAGGCGGGGAACGGCGGGGGGCGAGCGTTCCCGGCGATCAGAGCGACGGCCACGGCCGTGCCGACGAAGAACGCAAACGAGAGCATCAGCCACGATGTCTTCCTAGCGAGGGATTCGTTCGCAAGACTTATCCTTCTCGAGGCCGCGAAGACGTGGACGCCCGCCGCGAGGAAGTAGAAGGATGCGTATATGTCAAAGGCAATCTTATACTCCGGTCTCGAGACCAACCCCCAGCCCCAGTATGTCCCGACAACATCGCTCATCGTCGGAATCCAGGTTACTATGAGGACCGCAGCGCTCATGGGCAGAAGCGTCAGCCACCTCCTGTTCGGGTTGCGGCGGAATGATACCGAGAAGAAGACAAGGGAGAGCATCGCCAGGTTCAACACGCTCATCCCGATCCTGCCCGCGAACAGGACGAGGGTCGAATCGTCCGAATTGTAGCAGAGGAAGTCGGTGAGGGCGAAGATGCCGAGGCAGATAATCGAGAGCTCGAAGAATATCTCGGTCCAGGAGTTGACCCGCCTCTTGAGCAGCAGGACCGCCAGCATCGAGAAGTACAGTACCGCCACGAGGATTGGAATCCCCCTGATAATCTCCCCTAGGTTCATCGGATTCCCGCCTTGGGTTCTCTATTGCTGACGAACTCCCTACCTTGTGCCCGAGCGCCGAGATAATCGTTTCGCCACGGTTATCATTCATAGAGTTGAACAGCCCCGGGAATCGCCAGCAAGGGACAATGTATATGCCGCCGTCCCCGAATCCCCCGCCGTGGCCCCGTTCAAGACCATCAACGACACGGTCCATGGAACCATCCGTCTCGAAGGGATCGTCCTGGACCTCCTCGAGACCCTGGAGATACAGAGGTTGAACAGCATCAGGCAGCTAGGCCTCACGTACCTAGTGTTCCCCGGGGCGAACCATTCGCGGATCGAGCACGTCATAGGCGTCTCGCATGTGGCGGGGCAGATCGCCGACGCTTTCGACCTTCCCGAGGCTGAGAAGGACCTGGTCATGGCAGCGGGGCTCCTGCACGACGTCGGCCACGGGCCTTTCTCTCACACGCTCGAGCACGTGCTCAGCCACGAGCGCAGCCTGGACCACATGAAGCTGACTCAGCGGATAATCAAGGGGGACGAGGACAACGTCGCTCCTCAGGAGAGAGAGGAATTCCCCGACGTGCCGAGGATCCCTGAGGTCATCAGGGCGCACGGCCTGAAGCCAGCCGAGGTCGCATCCCTCGTCGAGGGCGTGCCGGTCATGCACGGGCTCAGGGGGCTCGGCGAGCCTGCGAAGTTGCGCGGGAAGCGATACCTGGCGCAGATCATCCACAGTACCGTCGACGCGGACCAGGTGGACTACCTGATGAGGGACGCGCACTACACCGGCGTCGCGCATGGGGCTTTCGACTTCAGGCGGCTGCTGCAGACGATGATGCTCAAGGACGGCAGGATGGTCATAGACAAGAAAGGGCTCCCCGCGCTGGAGGGGATGCTGGTCGCGAGGGCGCTGATGTACTCCTCGGTCTACTTCCATAAGACGGTCAGAATCGCGGAACAGATGATTGCACGGGCGGTCGAGCGATCGGAGAAGCCTGTCACGGAAGTGCAGAAGATGGTGGATGCCGAGCTGATCAACTGGCTCGTCGACCAGGGCGGGCTGCAGAGGGAGTTCGCCCTCCGCATCAAGTACAGGAAGCTGTTCAAGCGCGCGTGGCACAGGGGACGGGACGACCTGTCGAAGGAGCAGTGCGACACGCTACTCGAGCTGGCGGACAGGGGGAAGAGGCGCAAGGCGGAGGATGCGATCTGCCGGAGGGCGGCAATAGAGGGGGGCAGGGTCCTGATCGACGTGCCAGCGCCGGAGCTGCTGCTCAGCGAGCCGAGGATCGCGGCGGTGGACATCGACGTCGTGGACGAAGACAGGCTCGTGCCCTTCAGGAAGTCGAGCCCGCTGAGCAGGGCGCTTCAGCTGAGAGAGGTTTCGGACTGGGTGGTGATGGTCGCCGCGGATCCGAAGTTGCTGGGAGAGGTCAGGGCTGCGGTGGAGCGAGTGCTGTTCGCATGAAGGCGGCGGGGCTGATGCGACAGGTTTCTCCCTCACCTTTTATATATCAGACTAACGATACATCCGTAATCTGGGATGGGTATACCCAGCCGCGCAGGGTGAACGCATGAAATCGATTATCGAAGACACGCTTTCTAGAGATGCTTCTGTCGTGCAGCCGGAGGACTCGAGGGTCGATCACGAGCTGGAGGACCTCCTCGCGAAGATGAGGACGAACATCAAGATCATCGGGGTCGGCGGTGGCGGGAGCAACACCATCGCGCGAATCACCGAGGAGGGGATAGTCGGCGCGGAGCTCATAGCCGCGAACACCGACGCACAGCACCTCTTCGCGATCAGGGTCCCGAAGAAGATACTCCTGGGCCGCAGGACGACTAAGGGCCTGGGTGCGGGCGCCCTTCCCCAGATAGGCGAGGAGGCTGCGAGAGAGGCGGAGGACGAACTCAAGGCGGCACTCCAGGGGGCCGACATGGTCTTCGTGACGTGCGGCCTCGGCGGGGGGACCGGCACGGGCAGCAGCGGCTACATCTCGAAGATGGCACGAGACCTGGGGGCGCTGACGATTGGCGTGGTAACGATGCCCTTCAAGGGAGAAGGCAGGCTCCGCATGGAGAGCGCGGAGTGGGGGCTGGAGCGCCTCAGGAACTCCGCAGACACCGTCGTCACGATCCCGAACGACAGACTTCTCGATTTGGTGCCGCGCATGCCCCTCAATGCTGCATTCAGGTTCGCGGACGAGGTGCTGATGAGGTCGATCAAAGGCCTCACCGAGGTCATCACGAAGCCCGGCCTTGTCAACCTCGACTTCAACGACATCAAGACGATCATGAAGGGAGCCGGAGTGGCGATGATAGGCCTGGGCGAGAGCGAGGCGATGGGGGAGGAGAGGGCGATAGAGGCGATCGACGAGGCGATCAACTCGCCCCTGCTCGAGGTGGACATCAGCCAGGCGAACGGAGTCCTGGTGAACGTGATCGGCGGGAACGACATGACCGTGACCGAGGCCGAGCGCGTCGCCGAGGTGGTCCAGACGAAGGTGAGCCCGAACGCCAGGATAATCTGGGGCGCGACCGTCGACCCGACGCTGGAGCACAAGCTGCGCGTGATGCTGGTCGCCACGGGGGTCAAGAGCAAGCAGATCACGGGCCGCAGGGACCTCCCGCCGACCTCGCAAAGGATGGGCATGGACGTCGTGAGATAGGAGTCTGGCCGTTCTGGGGACAGCCTCATCAGGCCAGCGCAGCCACCCAGGGCAGCAACCATTCCGAAAAGCTTTATAGAGACCCTTGGTTACGTCCACCTAAACCTGACCAGGGTTTGCTCGTGATTCAGATGGAGGCATCTCCATGCAATCTATTATCAAAGAATCGTTAATCAGGGCCGAGGACAAAACGCAGGCTCTCTCGGAGCCGCTCCAAGTCGGAGGATTCGCGGCGGACGACGCCGAGCTGGAGAAGATACTCGCCAGTCTCAGGACGAACATCAAGATCGTCGGGGTCGGTGGCGGCGGGACGAACACAATCGACCGCCTCGTGGAGGCGGGGATCGTCGGTGCCGAGCTGTATGCCTGCAACACGGACGCGCAGCACCTCCTCACGGTCCGTTCCCCCCATAAGATCCTCTTCGGGAGAAGGGTGACGCGGGGACTCGGGGCCGGCGCGCTGCCGCAGGTCGGCGAGGAGGCGGCGAGGGAATCTGACGAGGAGCTCAAGAAGGCGCTTCAGGGTGCTGACATGGTCTTTGTCACATGCGGGCTGGGCGGCGGGACGGGCACGGGCGGCGCTCCTGTCGTGGCGCAGATCGCGCACGAGCTGGGCGCCCTGACCATAGCGATTTGCACGCTCCCGTTCAAGGCGGAGGGGATTATACGCGCGGAGAACGCCGAGTACGGGCTGGAGAAGCTGCGCAACTTCGCGGACACAGTCATCACCATACCAAACGACAAGCTGCTGGAGCTCGTGCCGAGGCTGGCGCTCAACGCTGCATTCAAGGTGGCGGACGAGGTCCTCATGAGGGCGATCAAAGGCATCACCGAGGTCATCACGAAGCCCGGCCTGGTCAACCTGGACTTCAACGACATAAGGACGATCATGAAGGGCGGGGGAGTCGCGATGATAGGCCTCGGCGAGGGCGAGGACGACAGGCGGGCCGAGGACGCGATAGAGGCCGCGATCAACTCCCCGCTGATCGACGTGGACATTAGCATCGCAAACGGCGCGCTGGTCAATGTGACCGGCGGCAACGACATGACTGTGACGGAGGCCGAGAAGTGCGCCGAGATAGTCCAGAGCAGAATCAGCCCCAACGCGAGGATCATCTGGGGAGCCGCGGTGGACCCCGCGCTGCAGCACAGGATGAGGGCGCTCGTCATCCTCACTGGTGTCAAGAGCAAGCAGATCTACGGCAGGGGCGAGAGGCCGCCTCAGGCCCCCGGGCTCGAGGTCGTGCGGTGAGGAAATCGAGATGAGCGGAATATTGGACAAGGGCTGGGAGACTCAGAGGCGCTTCGAGGAGAGGACGAAGAGGATCGGGAAGGGCAAGTACGGGCGCGTCCTGAGGATGGCGCGCAAGCCCACGGCCGAGGAGTACGCCAAGGTCGTGACCGTGACGGGCCTCGGCCTGATACTCATAGGAGCGCTCGGTTTCTTCATCTACCTCATGATGACCGCGTTCCCCAGCTGGATCGGCGGCCTGTTCAAGTGAGAGGAGTTCGGATCCATGGGACTACTCGACGACCTGGCAAAGAAACCGCCAACGCCGCCTTCCGCGGAGAGGCCGGCGGTCGTCGCCCGCGTGTCCATCGACATGAAGGAAGAGAAGATGGACATGACGGCGGGAGTGGGGAGGGAGTTCCCCGTCGTCGTCATGAACTCGGGCACCGAGGACGACACCGTCAGGATCAAAGTGGACATGATCTACAGCTACGAGACTCCGGACCCGCCCGAGTGGACCGTGAAGCTCGGGGGCGTGGAGGAGAAGGTCTGGGAGATAGGCACCTACGTCAGGCACCACCAGGAAGTCAAGACCCGCAAGGAGTTCGTGGACAGGCAGGTCAAGGAGTTCACGGACAAGGGTCAGCCTGTGCCGGAGGACCTGGCGAAGGAGCGCGACTCCCTCGCGGAGAAGTTCAGGGAGGCCGAGGAGGGCCTGTCGAGGTCGTTCATCCTGGTCAGCGGCGGGAGGAGGGAGCTGACTCTCCTGGTGACCTGCCCCAAGGGCGCCAGGTACGGGGACAGCCTCAACGTCGTGGTCAACGCGATTTCGAAGAGCGACCCCGCGGCGAGGGACCACAAGAGCAGCGTGTTCATGGCGCGGCAGAGCGTGCTGGCCGTGAAGACGTCGATAGGGCACGAGAGGGCGGTGGCGGACTCACTATATTCCAAGGCGAAGGCCAGGGACATCGGCGTGTTCAGCATACTCGCGCCGGCGAACCTGAGGGGCTACCTCTTCATCGAGAGCATGAACCCCGACAGGCTGGAAGAGGCGGTCAGGGGGATCAGGCGCGCGCACGGCGTCGTCGGGCGGGGGAAGGGCGAGACGAAGGGCGACGAGGGGATCATCGCCATCAAGGACATGGACATCTACCTCGCGCCGAAGCCTATCGTGAGCGGCATCATGGAGGGGGACATCGTCGAGCTGATCTCCGGGCCGTTCAAGGGCGAGAAGGCGAGGGTGCTGAGGATAGACGAGGCGAAGGAGGAGATCACCGTCGAGCTGTTCGAGGCGATGGTGCCGATACCTGTGACCGTCAGGGGGGACGCGGTCAGGGTGCTGCAGAAGGAGCAGGAGCAGAAGTAGGTCGTGGTCAGCGTTCGGTGCAATTAATCAGATAGGCCATTCCGGTCACTTTCGGACATCTATCAGTTATCCTTAGGTAAGGATAACCGCTCCATTTCTCCATGCAAATCGGCTGTGGTCTCCGGGTGATGCGCGTGAAGGGCAGACGCTACATCTATGTCTGGCACTACGAATTGTCAGACGGAGGGAGGAGGCAGGTCTACGAATACATCGGATCCGTGGATGACCCAGAATCGGGACGGAAAGCAGCTGATGCAATGGAGGAATACGTCCAGAAAGCAATCGACGAAGCACGCCGACGGCTCCAGTCGGATAAGGCCAAGGCCATGGCGGCGGTCAGGTGAGGGGGTCGAGTTATCCTTAGGTAAGGATAACCTGGCAAACGTGGGCACCTGCCGCTGCGGTCTGTTCTTGCATCCATTCCAATCCTCATACTCGCCAAGTGCAAAGACTTATCAAGCCCAGCCACATCCGCATATCTCCAAGGTTGAGACAATGCCAGAACGCCTAGAGGTTCTCGTCGACGCAGGCAAGGCGACTCCGGGCGCGCCGCTCGGCCCCGCGCTCGGCCCGCTCGGCCTGAACATCGTGCAGGTGTGCAAGGACATCAACGAGAAGACGAAGGACTTCGAGGGGATGAAGGTCCCCATCGTCCTGCTCATCGACACCAAGACGAAGGAGTACACCATAGAGGTAGGCACGCCACCCGTGTCCGCGTTGATACTCAAGGAGGCGGGCGCGGAGAAGGGCTCCGGCGAGGCTGGCAAGACCATGGTGGGCAGCATCTCGATGAAGTCGGTGATCAGCGTCGCCGAGATGAAGAAGGACTCGCTCCAGGGCAAGGATCTCAAGAGGCGCGTCATGGAGGTCGTCGGGACGTGCGTCTCCATGGGCGTCAAGGTCGAGGGCAAGAACCCCAAGGAATTCATCAAGGAAATCAAGGACGGGAAGTGGAACGCCCAGCTCGAGAAGGCGCAGTAGGCAGAGCGAATTCGCCAACCCCGGCTAAATATTCTTAAATAGACAGAAGGCGCATTCGAGCACAGTTCCCGCAGGGAGGGGAAATCACGAGAGTCGCTTCTGGCCTCAGATCTCTGCTTGTGTCCGGCGTCTTGCTCGCTTCATTAATCGGCTTCGCCAAGAATGTCTCGAGCATGGACGTGCCGCCAGAGGTCGTCTCCGTCTCGCCGGGAGTCGACGCGACGAACGTCTCTGTCCTCGCGAACATCTCCGTCGTCTTCAACAAGCCGATGAACGCGACGAGCGAGAAATGGAACATCACCCCATTCGTTCCTCTCAATTCCTCTTGGTGGGACACCTCGACGCTGAACCTGACGCACACAGTCCCGATGACGCCGGCGACGAGCTACGTGATCTGGGTCACGGCGAACAACACGGCGGGCACCCCGCTGAGGCGCTACTACCACAAGTACACTTGGCGGTTCACCACGGACTGCGGGGGCACCTGCGTCGTGCAGACCTCGCCCGCCGACGGCGACAGGAATGTGGATCTCACCGCCGCAATCGTTGTCAAGTTCAGCCTCCCGGCGGATGTAGTCACCATCTCGTTCTCGATCGTGCCGCTCGTTCCAGGCCTGACTTATGCATGGGCGCCTGGGAACACCATGGTTACGCTGAACCACCCCTCGCCTCTGGAGCTCTGCACGGCGTACACGGTAACCATCGGCGGAGTCGTTCCCGGTTCAGTCCCGAACCCGTGGACTTTCACGACCGCCTGCCCCGGCGCCACCTTCATCGACGTCGCGGCGAGCAAGGGCTTCACGGGGATCGACGGGAGCTTCTACGCCTGGGGAGACTACAACCGCGACGGGAACGAGGACCTGCTAATCGACGGCAAGAGGCTGCTCAGGAACAACGGTCCGCCGAACTACGACTTCACCGAGGTGACCGGCGAGGCGGGCATCGGGGGCACATCAATCAACAACGGCGTCTGGGGCGACTACAACAACGACGGCTGGCTCGACTTCTACGCCCCCGGCGGCGGTTGGAGCACCAACGCGGGTCCGAAGGCCCCCTGGGACATACTGTGGATGAACAACGGCGACGGGACCTTCACCAACGTCACGGCTGCGGCGGGAAACGTCAAGGACATCTATCCCTCCGTTGCGGCGGGCTGGGGGGACTACGACAGAGACGGCTTCATAGACCTCTATGTGGCGAACTACGAGAACGCCGCGATGACCTCGGGCTATCCCGACCGGCTCTGGCACAACGACGGCGATGGCACATTCACGGACGTGACGAGCTCTGCCCGCATCCTCGACTCGGGGCCGGTGAAGCCGGGGCGGGGAGTCGCCTGGGGCGATTACAACAACGACGGCTGGCTCGACGCCTACATCAGCAACTACCGCATCACCGCCAACTATCTGTGGAAGAACCTGGGGAACGGCCAGTTCGTCGATGTCGCTCCTAGTCTGAACGCGACCGGCTGGTATCAGACCGACAATCTCTGCTACGATTACAATTTGCACGCAACATATGGGCGGCAGTACGCGCACACGATCGGGTCCGCCTGGGCAGACTTCGACAACGACGGCGACCTGGACAACTTCAACGCGAACCTTGCGCACAAGTCCGTCGGGAACACGTCCATCCCTGGACTGCCGTACGACATGCGCGGCTACATCACTGACGATTCGCGCCTCTTCAGGAACGACGGCCCGCCGAACTACAACTTCACCGATGTCAGGGAGGCCGCGGGCATCACGCTCAAACCTGTCGGCGGCACGACCGCTGACCTCGTCGACAGCCCGCTGGCGCCCTGCATCCACAACCCCTACAAGGGGGACGAGCTGTTCAGCAACGTGATGTGGGCCGACTACGACCTCGATGGCTGGCAGGACCTGTGGATACCGCAGGTCTACGACATCAGCTACGCGTACTCGTTCCTCTACCACAACAATGGCGACGGCACGTTCTCCGATGTCACCACAGCCGCAAACGTCCGGGTCTGGGTGGACGGCTATGCCGGCGCATGGGCGGACTACAACAACGACGGGTTCCCGGATCTTATCACGAGGGGGATTTACCCTGAATACAAGGCCCCCTACACGCGCGCGATCCGGCTGTTCGAGAATCAGGGAAACACGAACTCATGGCTGCAGGTGAAGCTCAACGGCTGCACCAGCAACGCCGCCGCGATAGGAGCCCGCATACTCGCCACCGCCAACGGCATGACCCAGATGAGGAATGTCGAGGCGGGCTCGGGCAGTCATTCGCAGATGAACTCCCTGGTGCAGGAGTTCGGGTTCGGCGATTATCACGGGACGGCCGACCTCCTGATTCGCTGGCCCAACAATAACACGCAGGCCATGACCGCCGTGACCCTCACCCAGCTGCTGCGCGTAAATGAACCCGGCTGCGACGTCCCCGCCAGGGTGCCCTATATATCTGCGGGGGTTTCCGCCGGGACGGGCGCAGACGTGGTCCTCACCTGGGATAAGGCGATGGGAGACGATCCCTGGGCCATGAACGTTACCGAGTACGCAGTCTACTACGGCCTCTCATACGACCCCAGCGCAACCTCATACAGCTTCCTGGGCAAGGTTCCCGCGGGGACGACGACCTTCACTCACGTAGGCGGCGGTGTCGGCGACACCAGGACCTACTATTACTCGATACAGACGAACGGCACGGGCGGCACGATCCGCAGCACCGCGCAGGCGGTGAAGTTCGCTAAGCAGCTCTCGCCGGGCGAGCAGCTGCTCTCGATTCCGGTGCCGATCTCGAACTACTCTCTGGAGAGCGTGCTCAGGGGAGTCTCTTTCACCCATGTCCGCATCTATGACGGGACCATGCAGGACCCGTGGTTGTCCTACGCCCGAGGCCGCCAGTTCAACGACTTCGATTCGTTCGTCCCGTACCAAGCCTTCTGGATTGGCGTCGAGGTTGGACTTCTTCCGGGATATTTCACGGTGGCGGGTCCGATCATCCCGACAACTACGATCCATCTGAGGGCCGGCTGGAACTTGGTTGGGTACACATCCACCCTGTCCAGGGATGTCGCGAGCGCGGTTGCGGGACTCGGCGGCAACTTCAGGGCGATGGAGGGCTACGATTCCTTCGCAGCGCCGTACTTCCTCAAACGAATGGGGCCAACAGACTCCATGCTCGGCGGCGAGGGCTACTGGATCTATGTGGGCTCAGACGCTGACTGGACGCTCTCGTTCGCGCCATGACCCATTGGGATTGGACGAGAACGGGTGGCCTGTTCGATGCTCGTGCCAAATCGGATATATCTAGACGCCGAAATGCACGACCAAGAAGGTCTGAGGAGGGGACGAGGTCCCGCTGGCCCGTCAAGCGCTGGCGATGGGCGGGGGGAGTATCGCCTTCCTCTCTCCTTCCTAATTTCGGGTTGAGGACAATGAAGAGGTTGACGAGAGGATCGCTGGCCGTACTTGTCGCGTTGGCGATGACCGTCCAGATTGGCGTCAGGTCGATCCCCATGGTCGCGGCGAACGGAAACGAAGGCCACATCTGGCTCGATTGCGACCCCGGAGCGAGGGCGCGTGATGGAGGATGGCAGGCCGGCGGGATTGTATGCCTACCTGGCCCGTATGAGCCCAACGCCGTTCTGGAGTTCGACCTGATCGTGATGAACAGGGCGAACGACGACCTCGCAAACCTCGAAGTATTCCTTGCGATTCATGGGCTGGGCACCGATGGTCCGCCGGAGAACCACCCCGAATTCGAGACGACCGCAGACGACATGGCCAGCGTTACGGTCGAGACTCAGAGCTTTGTCATCGCCGACTTCTCCAGCACACTGGAGAACCCGTTCGACGAGATGTGGGGCGGCCTGCACTCGGTCTACGTCGGCGACGACGCCATCTGGACCGCATACTTGCATGCACCGGAGGTCCTGCTCGCCGGAGAGACAATCCGCCTGCATGTGACGGTTGTCCTCGGGCCGAACCCGAGCCCGCTCTTCGAGATTCACTTCGATGCATGGGACAAGGACGCGGACGAGAAGACGCCAAACGGTCACGATGTCACGCTCGCCTCGAGGGGTGTCCAGGGTAACCAACCGCCAGAGGCCTGCTTCACGTTCATCCCCGGCGACGTCGTTCATGAGGGCGACCTCGTCGCAATGGATGCGTCATGCTCGAGCGACCCGGACGGCAAGGACGACATCGTGAGCTACGAATGGGACTTCGATGTCGACGTGGACAGCGACGGCGACGGTATCACAGAAAACGACATCAACGCGGTCGGACCGCATGTGAGTTTCATCTGGTTCGACGACTACAAGAGCACGGTCAAGCTCACAATCGCAGATTCAAACGGGAACGCTGACATCACTTATGGGACAGTCACGGTCTTGAACCTCCCGCCAGAGGGTACGTTCGAGGGCGGGCTCCTTGAGATCGAACTTTGCATCCGCATGGCGGGGAGCAAGTGGAGCAACGCCGAGGCGAAGATCTGGGAGAGCTACGACGAGATCGCGGGCCATGGCGACAGGCTGATCGCGGACATAGAGGTGGAACGCTGGCCGGGCCCGCCAGACGAGAACCCGACGTCCACCAGCGATAGCTGCGTTCCTCTGATCCTGGACGTAACCGGGACGTACGACTACACGGCAGTTGTGACCTACGACCCGTTCCCCGACAATGGCGACGCGATCATGGGCGACCAACCGAACAACGGCAAGGACCCGAACAACAACGCTGGGAATCCCCTGTGGCTGATCTGCAAGTTCCCCGATGGCACGGAGTGCAAGTGGCATCACACCTTCAACACGCAGCAGTCGATAATCAGGGACAGCAACCACTGGAACCACGTCGAACCGTGGATCGTCCCGCTGAACTTCGGACTGGTGGCGGGCGCGCCCATCAAGTTCATGGCGAGCGCGACCGACCCCGGCACCGACGACCTGACGTTCGATTGGGATTGGGGGGACGGCTCCTCGGACAGCACGACTTACCTTTACGACGGTGTCAGAGGACCTGACCCCGCGTACCCGCCAGGCAGCCCGTATGAGCCTTACGCGCCGCCTCTCGGCCTGAACGACCCTGCTCCTCCGGTGTACGCGACGAACACGATGTTCCACACCTACGCCACGCCGGGCGACTACACGGTCGCCCTGACGATGACTGATGACGACGGCGGAGTCTGGACGTACCAGACGACCCTGACGGTGGTAGACACCTTCTGCATGTAGAGGCACGAGCCCGCTCTCGGATGTCACCATTCCATGCGGCTGGCCGTAGGCTCCCCGCGGCCATCGGAGGTCAGATGACCCGCAAATCCATAAATAGGCCATCGGAGAATCGAACAGCGGTGCAAGGCAAGGCAATCGCGCTCACGTTCTTGTTGGTCCTCGCGGCGTGCGCATACCTGATGCCGAACCATGTTCGGGCGGCCCAAGCCGAGGTCAACGACATCTTCCTGATGATAGACGACTACACCAACGACTCGATCGTGGACGCTTGGGCAGCTCTCAACTTCACCAAGGCGCCAATACCGCCGCCGAGCCAAGTGGATGACATCCTCTTCGAGTGGTTCGCGCCGGGCGGGGCGATGGTGAACCGGGAGACCGTGGATCCGAACGACCAGGCTTGGGCCCCGAGCAGCTTCCGCGTGACGCAAATCGGGCTGTGGACGGTCAACGCCACGTACACCACGAACACGAGCGTCCACGAGAGCCTGAGCTTCAACGTCCTGCCGAAAGTTTGGGGTCCCGGACAGGTCATGCTCGGCCTCACGACGGTTGTCGGCAGGACCGGCGAGCTGACCATAGCTCCGGGGACGGACGTCCGGTTCCCGATAGGTGGGGCATTGCGTGTTCAAGGGAAAATCACCGCCATCGGGACCAGCGGCCAGCCCATCGTCTTCACGTCGAACGAGTCCGCTCCTGTTGCGGGAGACTGGAACGTCATCTCCTTCCTGGAGACAGCCGACAACTCATCGCGGATATCCGAGGCCCTGTTGAGTTACTCCACCGGGGGAATCAGGATCAAAGGCGCCTCGCCTGCGGTGGACAACGTGACATTCTCGGACAACGTCGAGAGCAGCATAGACGCAGAATACTCGATGTCGTCACTTCGCGACCTCACGATTGCGGGAGGCGCCTACGGCATCGACCTTGCAGGCTGCACACTGGATGTGACCTCCGTCACGATCACCGGTGCAAGCTACGGATTGCGGTTCCAGGGGGGCGGCGGGCTCGTCTCGGACGTGACTGTCGCAGGGTCGGCGCAGACAGGATTGCTGGTCAACGGGGCAACGGTGTCCATCCGCGATTCCGCATTCAGCGACAACCAGATCGGGATCAGGGCGGACGCCTCGACGGTCACCGCCGAAGCCATCTCAATCTCCCGCGGCTCTGTCGCGGTGCAGGCAGTGCAGGGCGCGAGCGTTTTCGTCTCGAACTCCTCGATAGTCGACGCGGGCCTTTGGCAATATTCGGCCTCGGGGTCCTCGAGGATTTTCGCGCGCAACGTCCAGCTGAGCCCGCCGAGTCCGATTGAGCGGGACATCGCGGACACGTCCCTGCTCATCATCCAGAACTACCTCTGGGTGACGACGAGGTCGTTCGACACCGGCCTCGTGCTCTCCGGAGCGACGGTCGAGGCCTTCGGAGACTCGGTCCTTGTCGCCACGCTCCGCACGGGAGCGAGCGGGGAAGCCGGACCAATCGCCCTCACATACGGCAGCTACGACGCAACGACTTTCATCAGGAAGACGACTGTCGTCTCGGTAAGCCTGGCCGGTTACGTTTTCGCGAACAATAGTCGGATAGTGAACATGGCATCGAGTCATTCCGAGACGTTCAACGGCAGCATCCACGACTACGACCGCGACGGGAACCCCGATTTCAACGACTCCGACGATGACAACGACGGGCTGAGCGACCAGGTCGAGCTCCAGATAGGCACCGATCCCCGCAACGCAGACACGGATCACGACGGGATGCCGGACAAATGGGAGTACGACGAGGGGTTCGACCCGACGAATCCCGCAGACGGCAACTGGGACGCTGACGGGGACGGGCTGTCCAACAAGCGCGAGTACCAGTACGGGACCGACCCGAATAATCCGGACAGCGACGGCGACGGCATGCCGGACGGCTGGGAGGTCAGGTACGGCCTGAACCCGCTAGACCCGACAGACGCGAGCAAAGACTCGGACTTCGACGGCTACTCGAACCTCGATGAGTACCTGAACGGAACGAATCCCCGGAGTGCTGAGTCCCGCCCGCCGTACAACCCGAACCTCGGCCTCCTCGGGGCCGGGGACTACTGGCCCATCGCCCTGGTCCCCTTGATCGGACTCTGCCTGATGGTCGTCTTCATCGTGCTACTCTACCTCCTGTCAGTGCCGCGCAGGAGACGAGGAAAGTCACAACCGCCAGAGCTCGAAGGGGAGACCTAGGCGAATTCCTGGAGCAGACCCTCAACAGTGTCCGGCCCGGCCTTCTTCGCTTTCACGGCTAGTGAGTCAAGCAGCTCGTGCAATGTCGGTGCCTCGATGTCATAGAGCACGCCCGTATAGGGGGTCTCCGACCACGCGAGCTTGAGAGCCGCGAGCCTGTCCTTCTTGTCGTGCTCGGCAGGGACCTCCTTCGCGTTCTGCTTGAGCTCGGGGTAGGTGTTGTGGAATGTCACGCACGGGCTCAGAACCTGGACGAACGAGAATCCCTTGTGAATCATCGCATTGAGCACGATCTGCCTCAGCTGGCGGGGATTGCCGCTGAATCCCCGCGCGACGAACGTGGCGCCGACGGTTATCGCGAGAGCGGCAGGGTCGACTGGGGTCTCGATGCTCCCGTAAGGCGTGGATTTCGACACGAGGCCGGGAGCCGCGGTCGGGGACGCCTGCCCCCTCGTCATCCCGTAGACCCCGTTGTCAGTCATGAGGTAGAGGATTTGCGGGTTGCGCTTCAGGGTGTGCAGGAAATGGTTGCCGCCAATCGCCAGGCCGTCTCCGTCACCGCCGACGGCGATGACCGTGAGCGCGGGGTTCGCGACCTTCGCCCCAAGCGCGGCGGGAAGAGCACGCCCGTGCACCGTGTGCAGCCTGAACGACTTCAGGTAGCCGGGGAGCCTGCTCCCGCAGCCGATACCCGCCACGAGCACGACGTCCTGCGGCCTCGGCTTCGTGGTCTCGAGCGCCTTGGCGAGCGCGTCCAGGGCGGCGAAATTGCCGCAGCCCTCGCACCACACAGGCTTCAGTTCGCTCCTGAATCCGCCTTCAGCCATTGCGAGTCACCCCCCTCAGATGATCAGCGATTTCCCCCGCGGTGAACGGCAGGCCGATGTACTTGTCGATGGCCTTCGTCGAAATGCCCAGCTCGGAACGGATGAGCCTCGCGCACTGCCCCGTCCGATTGAGCTCCGCAACGAACACGTTCTTCTTCCATTCGAGGAACTTCATTATGGGATCCACGGGCAGAGGCCACAGCATCTTCAGCTGCATTCCGTGAACAGGCAGGCCTTCTTTCGCGAGGCGATCCACCGCCTCCATTATCACACCCTCGGTCGATCCCCAGCCGATGATGCCCGTCGACGCCTCCGTGTCTCCGAAAGTCCTGACGAACCTGTTCGCGTCGACCTGAGCTAGCTTGCGGAACCTCTTCTCCGTCATCTTTAATCGGGTCTCCGGCGTGTACGAGGGGAAGCCTCTCTCGTCGTGCTCGATGCCCATCGCCGCGTACATTCCGTTCTGGCCGGGGATGGCCATCGGCGAGACTCCGGTCTCGGTCACTCTGAATCGCCGGTACTCCCCGAGCGCCGTTTCGTCGGGGATGAGACGGTTCCTGACCGGGACCCGATCCATTTCGAGGGCGGGCACCGCCTCCAGTCTATGCGAGAGGGCTAGATCCGCCAGCAGGATGACAGGCATCTGACACTCCTCCGCGAGGTTGAACGCTTCAATCGTCATGTAGAAACAATCCTCGACGCTGGACGGTGCGAGCACTATCCGCGGCGATTCCCCGTGGCTCGCGTGCACCGCAAGAAGCAGGTCAGATTGCTCCGTCGCGGTGGGTATTCCCGTGCTCGGCCCGACGCGCTGCGAGTCGACGATGACGCAGGGGACTTCCGCCATGCTCGCGTAGCCGATCAGCTCCCCCATGAGCGAGAAACCCGGACCCGAGGTGGCCGTCATCGCCTTCGTCCCGGTGAATGATGCACCGATCACAGCTGCGAGGGCTGCCATCTCGTCCTCGACCTGCAGCACCCTCCCGCCGAACCGAGGGAGCGTCTCAGAGAGATATTCCAATATCTCGGAGGCCGGGGTTATCGGATACCCGGCGAAGAACCTGCACCCTGCAACAATAGCCCCGAGAGAGATCGCCTCGTTGCCGGAGAGAAGCAGCCTTGCAGGCGCGGAAAGAGCAGGCGCGATCTGATTGACATGCCGCCAGCCCTTCTCCCCGCAGAAGTCCCAGCCCGCCTCGAACGCTCCGACGTTCATCTTCAGGGCCTCGTCCCTCTTCGCGTATCGCTCCTGGAGCAGTCCCTGGAGGACGTCCTTGTTCACGCCGAGATATCGGGCGCATACTCCGAGGACCGCCATGTTCCTCCTATCCGCCCCGAAGCGCCGCGACAGCTCTGAAATTGGCGTGGGAAGGACACTCTTCGCGGCTTTTGCGAATTGGGCCGCCTCGGCATCGACGAGTATCACACCATCCGGAGCCAGGTCTCCCTGGTTGTTCTCCAGCTCCTTCTTGCTGAATACCGCCAGGAACTCAGGCCTGTCGCCCTGGCTCAGGGCGGGGCCCGAGCATATCCTCGCCTGGTACATGACGCTCCCGCCGCGCACCTCCGTCGGGTACGAGCGGAATGTGAAGACGTTCAGGCCGATCCTGACGCATGCCTTGATCAGCGTGTCACCCAGGGTGTTCACTCCATCGCCCGCCTCCCCTGCGAAGCGGACGACGATGTCGGTGTCTGCCATCGACTCTCTCTCCGAGTGCGGCAAGTCGGACATTCTCATAAGACTATGCCGTGAGCACAATCCGTGCGGTCCCGAGACGAACCGCTGACGATTTCACTTCAGAAGGTCGACTCGTGCGACTCTCTCCAGCACGAGGTCACAAGCCTTCTCCTTGCCGACGGTCTCGATTTCCTCTTTGGCGATCCCAAAGGCGGCGAGCTTGGAGATATCTCCTTCGAGGACGCCGTCGTCCCTTTCGATGTCGAGAGACTGGAAGACATCCGCCAATTTGGACTGTTCCGATACGACGACGGCTACGCGTGTAGTCGCTGCCTTGACCCCCATTTTCTCAATCGCGCTGGAGAGCTGCCTTTCTCCCGAGGCATAGAGCATGACCTCGAGCATCTTTGTCGTTGCAGCGTTCCCTCCTCGCTCGAACGCCCGAGAAGCATGCTCCAGCGCGCTCTCGATGTGGACCTTGCCGAGAATCAAGTCAGCGTCCATGAGCAATGTCTCTATCCCGAGTCTGGCGGCAAGCACCTTTGATTCTGAGAGCAATCCATCAGCTTTCCCGGCCGGTATCCTGCCCCCGCCAATGCCCGCGCCCGCCACGTCTATCACTTCGCCCCCATCTCGTCCCAGGCGTCGTACAGTCTCCTGATGTGCGGAATCGTAATCGACCCGCCAACGATCAGCCCTAAGTTGACGAGCTCCTCCAGTTCCTTCTCGGTGATCCCCTCTTCCCTGCAGCGAATCAGGTGATAGAGTATGCAGTCGTCGCACCGCAGCACCAGAGACGCCACGAGTTCCATCATCTCCTTCGTCTTGGCGGGGAGCGCGCCTTTCCTGTACGCCTCGCTGTCGAGCGCGTAGAACCTCTTGATCTTCAGGCTCGCGTGCCTCATCACGATCTTGTTGAGCCTCTCCCTCTCTTTCTGGAACTCCTCGACCCGGTGCCTATGCCCGCCCTTTCCTGCCTCTTCCTTCATCTTCATTCCTCCGCTCAATTGAAATCGGTCAGCCCGGACTGGCCGATGAGCGGTCCCTTCACCGCCTCCTCGCCAGCTCCGAGCTGCTCCTTGATCTTCCTCGCGACGGCGGGTCCGATGCTCGGTATCCTCGCGATGTCCCCCGCCTCCGCCTTCTGAAGGTCCCGCAGGGTCTTGTACCCTCTGGAGAACAGCGCCCTGCCCCTCACCCGCCCGACGCCCCGCAGCTCCACCAGGGGCAGCAGCTCCTCCTTCACGCCGTACGTCTCCCGCAGCACGAGGCGGCTCACCGGTCTGACCCGCGCCTTGTTGAATATCCGCGCTAGCTCCTGCATTGAGTAGAGGAGCCACCTAGCCTGCTCCGTCATCCGCCTGATGTCACCAGGCCCGATGCTGAACCTCTTTGTGATGTCGTTCTCCGGCCTCTCGTCCATCCAGTCTTCTAGGAGCGCGGCGGTCTTGACCTCCGCCATCATGAAGTCGTAGTCGTCCACAGGGAAAGTCAATCCCTCGAAGACTATCTTCTCGTCGACCCACTGGTAGTCCCCTCGCCTCAGGTAGAGCTTGGGCATGTCAGGCGTGGAGCAGACCGCCCATAGATGTGCGAAGTTGCTCTCCAGCTCGCTCTCGAGGTGGTCCCTCATCTTCACCGCAGACAGGGGATCGATGTAGAGGTCGGAGGTCCTCTTGCCGAAGAGCGTCGCCCTGAGCGTGTCCTTGGCGGTGATGAAGCCCTCGCGTTCCAGGAAGCTGAGCACCCCCACGACCTTGTCCCTGATGTTCTCGATGTCCTCGCAGTGCGCGAAGAATGTGGAACCTATGAAGTCGAATATCTCCCGCTCGGTCTTTGTGTGCTCGGTCGCGATGCTCGCGAGGATGTGCACTCTGAGCGCAGGTTCGGTCCCGAGCTTGGAGACTATCGCCTCCGGCTTGCTCAGGAAGTACGCGTCCGTGAGTTCCTTGATGTCCTCCTCCTTCTTGGCGATGAGGATGGCCTCTCCGAACTTGTCATATCGGGGTCTCCCAGCGCGGCCGCACATCTGCTTAATCTCGAGCACGGGGATTGGCGCGTTGCCGTAGGTCACGTCGAACCTGCTGAGGTCTCTGACGACGACACGCCGAGCAGGCAGATTGATGCCTGCCGAATTGTGCACCGAGAAGGCGAAAGAGCAGACGTAACTCTCATCGCCCTCAACATGGAGATTGAAGACATCGCCATCATATGGAACGCGCCTAATCCTGCGAATCGGCGACCTAAATGACATGCCGACGAGGTTCTTGGTATTGTAGGTCCGATTCCCCTTTTGAATCTCGTCAGGACTCACGCCCATTATTTCAACCAGAAACCGGGCACCTTGCGTTCCTGCAATGGCGAGGAGGTACTGTGTGTTCTTCCCCATACCTCGAGGTTTGCTGGTGCGTGTCGAAGGCATGTATCCGAGCCGCCTGAGCATTCTTGACATCTGTTCGGCTAGCCTCGGAGAGACTGTCGAGAACCTGGATACTGCCCAGCGTCGAGGATCAATCGTGCCATCTCCCTCCCAAGCCCCCCTAACGAGTCCCTTGATTGCATCGAGCGGAGCCCGAACCATGTACTCTGGGAAATGCTTCTTTGTGGCTCCTCTGCCGAACGATCTATCGAGGAACTGGGCCAGAGCTTTGGAGCATGCCCCCACAATCCTGCGATGTCTGGAATGATCCTTGACTTTCGGCACGAGATGAAACGAATCCCTCATGCAGCGGGATATGAAGTCAGTCAAGTCCTGCTCGTAGGTCGCGATGGCGAAACCAATCCCACCGTTTCGTGCAGTAAATCCTTCAGCCACATAGAGTCCGAAGAATCGAGCGTGGTCCTCGCTTAACTCGAGCAGATGCGGGACGGGTCTGGCTGAAGGATGCGGGAAGACAGAGCCGAATTGGTTGCGACCCACGAAATTCATGTCATGAATCGGGAGGACGAGCGTCCCTCCGTCGGGGAGAAATTCGGGAACCTCGAGAGGTACTTGCACCTCATCGTCAATCTTCAATTCCTTGGCTTGGACCCACTCAGGTTCACTTCGAACAATCTTGTGCCAAACGCCATCTTTCCCATGGTGGCCAAACCTATAGCGCGTGTTCCTGAGGACCTTGTGTTCTGGGGTCATCAGGACTGGCAGCATCCCGTCGGCTTTCACTTCCATCAAGTTCCCATCGAAATGGCGCTTGGATGTTCCAATGACCTTTCGGAATCGGCCGCGATGTGTGAGGACTTCATCGCCTTTCTTGAGATCTGAGATCTTGATTGGGCCACGTAATGTTGTGATCCGGGTATCAGGATGAAGGCAGAGAGTAGGGGTCGCAACGATGCACTTGATCTTGCCTTTCTTGAAGTTCGTCTCCACCATCCGTCTCTGGTCGTTTGTCAAGCCAGCGTTGTGGAACGCAGCTCCGCCCTCGACGCACTTCGCGAGGCGCGCGACCATCGACGTCGGCTCATCCTGCCGCTTCGATAGGTCCTCTGCCATCTCGGCAAGTTTCTCCCGCTCCTTAGGCTCGATGGCCTGCTTCAGGCGGGAGGCCAGGCTCGTTGCGAGAGCCTCCGTCGATCTCCGTGTGTTCACGAAAATCAGGCACTGCCCGCCCTCTCTGACCGTGTCCATCACCAGGGCAAGGAGCTCCTCGCCCTCTGGCGGGACCGGTCTCGACGAGCCATCGGTGAAGTGGATCTTGTCGTTCCAGCAGATGCCTTGTTTCAAAGGGACTGGCCGCCACTCGCTCCTGAAATGCTCCGCCTCCAGCCAGTCGGCGAGCTCGTCGGAGTTCCTGATGGTTGCTGAGAGAGCTATGATCTGCGCGCGCGGGTTGACCTGCCTCATCTTGGCCAGGGTCACCTCGAGGGTTGGCCCCCGGTCGCCGTCGTTGATGAGATGCACCTCGTCTGCGACGACCGTGGTCAGCCTCTTCAGCCAACTCGTCTTGTGCCGGAGGAGAGAGTCCGCTTTCTCCGATGTCGCGATGATGATGTCGTATCGTTCCAGAGTCGGGTCGGGAGTGTCGTAGTCCCCGACGGCGAGGCCCGTCTTGATCCCGAGCGAGTCGAACTCCTTCAGGTCATCATACTTCTCTGACGCGAGGGCTCTGAGAGGGACGATGTAGAGCGCCTTGCCTCCCGCCATGACAGACTTGACGGCGGCTAGGTAGGCGATTAGCGACTTGCCTGCTGCGGTGGGAATGGCCAGTACTATATTCTTTCCCGCCAGAGCGGCACCAATAGACTCGGCCTGCGGCGGGTACAGCTCCTCTATTCCCTGCTTGAAGAGAATCGAGACAATCCTTTCGTCGAGACCGAGGTCCGAGACCTTCATCTGGCGAGGGATTATGGCGGGTGTCAATAAAGGTTCTCGGTGGCGGGTGTGAAAGTGACATGCGCGGGATGGAATGTTTCCCCGTGCGAATCAAGGACCCTTACATTGAATGCGACCTCCTCTGCACACGGACCGGTCTCCTCCAAGCCGGATTGGACGATTTCCATGTTGGGGTGCCTCGCATCGTGGCAGACTTGTCTTGCGCAACATATGGCGGGACTTCCGCTGATCACAGCGGAGTCTCCGAAGAACACAACGGAGTTGCCGCTGAATGCAGCGGACTCTGCGCTGAACGGGGCGCATCTTCCGCTGATCACAGCGCACATTGCGCTGAACAGGGCGGAACTTGCGCTGATACATCGGACTTCACGCTGGTTTCGGCGGGGTTTCCGCTGAACGCGGCGGAGTCTCCGCTGATTGCAGCGCACTTTCCGCGGAACAGGGCGGAACTTGCGCTGAACGCAGCGGACCTCGCGCTGAATTCAGGGGGTTTCCGCTGAACACAGCGCACTTTCCGCTGGACCGGGCGGGCTTTCCGCTGGGTGAGGCGGACTTCTCGACGAATACCGAGAATGCGTGTATCGAATCGCCGAAATCATCCCCATCATTGGCGTTCACCCTGACTCGGGTCCTCAAAATCCTCCCGCCCAAGCTCTGCGGGCCTCACCATAGCTCCTTCCATGTCCGGAGGGACGCAGTTCCACGCTCGCGGGAGACGAATCCATATGCGCGTTCTTTTGCGTGCAAAGCGAACGGGTCTTCGGTGGGTGTCAGAGCGTTAGCTGAGCTACGTTGGCGGTGGCTGTGGCCCTTCGTCCTCTTCCTCGATCGGCTCTTGGTGCTTCCTTCGCCGGAGGACCAGGAAAAACACGATCGCCAGGACGACACCAATCAACAAGACGACACCGAATACGACTGCGATGGTGCCGAAATCCAAGCCAGCCGGGACGACCTGGAACTTGTGGGTCACGGTCGGCGCATTTGGCGGGCTCTTGGCGACATTGCCATAGATATCCACCGCCTCGATGAAGTACTCCACCGTCCCGGGATTCTGGCCGACATTGTAGCTGAAAATGAACTGACCGCCAGGGGCGGGAGTATGTTCGATTGCCGGGTTGAAGTACGATGCACCGATCGGCTTGACGTACAACTTGACCACCGCAACGCCGGAGTCGTCGGTGGCCGTGCCTGTTATGGCCACGGTCTCCCCGGTCTTCATGTCCCCTGGTGGTGTATGTGTGATTATCGGCAATATCATGTCGGACGCGATGAAGTCCATCCAAGAGTACATCTCCGGGCGTGCTCCTCCGAGCAGATCGGTGAATCTCAAAGTCCCCGTCGTCCTGACGACGGTGCTGAGAGGCAATGTGGCGTTCACCTTCGCTCCGATGACTATCTTCTCGAACGCCAGGGAAGACATGAAACTGAGATTCCACCACCGCTGTTGCCCGATGGTCTGATTTGGCGCGGGATCCGAGGAGACGAATTCGAGACCGGCAGGGAACACGTTGCTGACGTTGACCGCCTTGGCGGCGACCTGCCCGATGTTCCTCACCCAGATACTGCAGCTGACATTCCCGCCGGGTTCCGCCCTGTTCTGGTCGGTCTCCATGTAGAACGCCATAGACGGGCCGTAACCGTTGATTGCTTCTATCGGCGTCGTGGCGGCGTAGATGTCCGAACCGCCCGGGCGCCTCCAGTCCTGCCAGATCGCGGTGATATAACCGAACGGATTGAGCACGATGCGCGGCATGAAATGATTGTTCCCCGGCTCGTTCACGGGGAACGGGTTGAACAGAGTCCGCCATGACGGCCCGTCCGCTCTCTGCAACACCTCGTCGGCCGGCTGAAGGTTGCCTCCGGCCCCCGTAATCGCTGAGGTGCGTATGATCGGCTCCCCCCTCATGTAATGCCCGGTCATGTTCACATCGACGAATACGATTTTATCGAGCGGGGAAAACGTCGCGAGAGATGAGCCAAGCGCGGTCGCCGAAGTGCCGTTGTAGACGATGGTGTCCGCGTTATCATATACATCGACGACTCCCTTGGTGACATTCAGGGCCACTCTGTCGAACGATACGTTGCCTGCGCCGTTGTTCAGGAAGGAGACGTTGAGGTCGCGGACATCCGGGACCGTCGTCACCCCCTGCGCGTACAGGTCGACGCTCGCGTTCGTCCATGCATCCCCCGTGTCCGACGGGACGAACCAGGAGTTGTTCGCGCCGCGCTCGAGTGACCAGTTCACGGTGCCTGTTCCTGTGTATGTGCTGTTCGCCCTAAATGTGATCTCCAGGCGGACGCTGGAAATCACATCCCCTGTCTTCAATCCAATCTTGGCTGGGTCGAAGGGCGACGTCGTGGCACCGTCTGTGTCGAACCCTTCAAGAGCGAGAGTCTTGCTAGGTCCGACACTCATCGAGAAAGTGTCGAAAAAGTAGAGGAGAGATATCTGCGCAACAGTGTATCCCGTGGTGTCCCACGGCGCGATGAGATTCGGCTTCACTCCCGGGTACGTGTCGCGCGACCCGCTCATGACTATGTCCTCGTCCCTGTCCCAGGAGTTGTTCAAGTTCGCATCGAAGTACCTCAGGTCGTCTCCTGTCAGGTCCTGCTGGAGGTTCGCCCTCCCTGGATTCACGACGCGGTCGGGGGAACCGTCGAGAATGCCTGGATCGAGGACATCGTTCCCGTTGTCGAGTATCGCAGCTTCTCCCGCATCCCAGACCCCGTTGTAGCTCGACACGTCGTCGATGAAATAGTTCGCGCCCGATGTCGCGATGTTGGCGGGAAGAAAGGTCGTCCCGCCATCCGTGGACTTTGCGACATACACATTATGGTTCGTGCTCCGGTCGTCCACCCAAGCGATGTAGATGAACTGCCCCGTCGGGTCGACCTGTACCCAGGGCTGCTGGTGGGTAGTCCTTCTAAGCGACATCGATATAGGCGAGGAGTCGTTCACCGGCAGATTCGTGCTGAAGTGAACCCCATCATCCGAGTGCGCGTAGAAGATGTCCGTGCATTCGTTCGGCTCGAACCGTTCGTCCTTCCAGGCGACGTGCAGCCGCCCGTAGGCATCTATCGCGATCGAGGGCGAGCTCTGCACCTTGCCCGTGATGACATCGTTCACCGGCGTGTTCGGTCCGAAAGTTCTCCCGCCATCGGTCGAGTTGGCGATGTAGACATCGTCGTCTTCAACTTGCATGCCGCTGGGGCGGACGATCATGCCGCTGCGCCCGTCCCGCCATGTGACGTACACCTTGCCATGAGTGTCTACGGCGACTCTCTGCTCGCTCCTCGTGTTCACCGTGCTCGTTGACACGAGACTGTGATTCGTCCACGTCTCCCCGCCATCGTAAGAAGCAACGAGCTTGATGTCATCGAAGTTCTCGCTGTAGGCAACATAGATTGTGCCGTTCGGCCCGACGGCCATGGATGGTGCGTAGGCGGATATCCCCTCCATTGGCGTGGTGGCTATCCGCTTCGCGAAATGCGGCAGTCCGCTCGGCATGGGTATCAATGTGAACATTATCACGTCGCCCCGCATCAAAGCGCTTTCCTGCCAGACGATGTAGACTGTCTCGTTCCAGTACGCGATGTCGGGGGACTGCTGGATGGCGTCGTTCATGGAAGGGACCGAGACCTGGACATGGCCCGTGAACGTCCCGCCGCTCCGGGGTGCATGAGCGAACATTATCCGCCAATATCCGGAGCTCTTGTCCTGCCAGGCGGCGTAGACCGTCCCGTCCCATCCGACCGCCAAGGTCGGGACGTTCCGTTCAGGAGTGGAGTCGATGTTGACTCGGACATTCGGTCCGAATTTCTCGCCCCTGGATGAAGGCGCGAGCTGAACCGCGAACCCGACTACTAGCACCCCGACGACCAACGCTGCGAGTCTCATGGCAGAATCGAGATGGTCCGAGGGATTAATAAATCGGAGGTTACTGCTGACAGGTTCCCACCGGTTGACGGCGTAGCTCCGGCAACATTGAAATACCGGTAAAACGCAGTTCAACAATTCACATCTAGTATCCCCCGCCCTGAGAGTTCGGGGATTGCGTTGAAGCGCGTTAGCACGTCGGCAGTCGGGCTAGTCCTTCTGATCGTACAGCTTGCCGTCCTTGTGTCGATTCCGCGGGGCGTCTCGGCATACACTTTTCACACTCCGATATACATCGACGGCAACGGCGGGTTCAACGCGAGCAACGGCGTCACCGGGGGAAGCGGACTTCCGGGTGACCCGTATGTGATCGAGGGTTGGGACATCAACTCCACGGGGACTGGTGGAATGGGCATTGAGAATACCGATGCCCACTTCGTTATCCGCAACGTGTACGTGCATTCTGACCCAATCTCACCGCAAGGCATCGCATTCAGAAACGTCAAGAACGGCCGCATAGAAGGGTCGACAATCTCAAACCACTATGTTGGAATATTAATCGATAGGTTCACGCAGAATGTGAGCATCATCGGCAACCAGATATCCTCCAACTGGGAGGGATTGTATTCGGAATCAAACGTGACTGTCGAGGGCAACACCTTCAACGACAACCGCCGTGGCCTCTTCCTCTACTCCGGCGCAACCGTAAGGAACAACGACTTCGTTTCGAACACACATATAGGGATTGACCTCTCCTGGAGCGCCTTTGGCGGCACAATATCGGAGAACAGGATAGAAGGGAACGGCAACGGTGGCTGGGTAGGAGGCATAGTCTTCGAGAACAACTCTGCCCATTGGACGGTGTCCCACAACCAAATCAGGTACAACAACGCCAGCGGTATATTCATGGTCTGGGGCCCCAGCAACATCACGGTTGAGTACAACGACATATCCTACAACGTTGGGGAAGGCGTCCACTTCGAAGACGCCCGCGATGTCACGGTGGCTCACAACAACTTCATCGGAAACGCTGTGCCCCAGGCATACGACGCTAACGGAGCTGTGAACCGTTGGGACAGCGGCTGCTCCGGTGGCGGGAACTACTGGTCCGACTACACCGGATCTGACAACATCGACTGCCGCAGCGGTTCCGCAGGGAGCGACGGAATGGGAGACTCGCCGTATGTCATAGACGCTGATTCGCAGGACAACTACCCGTTCATGCACCCGTTGATTCTGGATAACTGGACCTACACGCCTCATCCACCGATACTCATCACAAGCAATGCTGGGTTCAACGCGAGCAACGGCGTCACGGGGGGAAGCGGACTTCCGGGCGACCCGTACATCATCGAGGGGTGGGAGATCGACGCGTCGGCGGGCGTCGGCATCAAGATCTGGTATACAGACGCGCGATTCACCATCCGCAACGTGTACGTGCACTCCAATCCTCAGGTTTTCACTGGCGCCATCAATCTTCGTAGCGCGCAGCATGGACTTGTCGAGAACTCGCTCGTCACGGGGAGCAATAGTGGCCTCTTCATCGACTCCTGTTATGATATCGCCATGGCCGGCAACGTGATCTCCGGCAACAGTGTCGGCATAGACTCCTTCTGGTCCGATTACGTCATCATGACAGGCAACAACGTGACGTCAACGGCGGGAATCGGCATATACACCGGTTCGACGAATACGACCGTCGAGGGCAACACGTTCTCGGGCAACGGCCGAGGCCTCTATGTCGACGGAGGCGCCACTGTGAGGAACAACCGATTCCTGTCGAACTGGGGAACCGGGATAAATCTCGGACACGCATCATACGGCGGTCTCATCTCGGGGAACGCAATCAACGGGAACGGGTTGGGAAGCGGAGCGGGAATCTACATCGGAAACACGTCCGCGCAGTGGACGATATCCAACAACCGGATAACGTCAAACAACGTAAGCGGGATATCAGTGGTCAGCCCCGCTAACAACATCACGATCGACCACAATGAAATCAGCTACAACTTGGGCTACGGGATCTCTCTTGCTGCGAACGACATTCTGGTGCACAGCAACAACTTCAGAGGCAATGGGATTCAGGCATATGACATCGGGGCCAACCGCTGGGACGACGGATGTGCTTATGGCGGTAACTACTGGTCGGATCACTCCGGGGTGGACGCCGTAGACTGCAGCACGGGAGGAGCAGGCAGCGACGGATTCGTCGATGCGCCCTATGTCATAGACGCCAACTCGCAGGACAACTATCCGCTGATGGGACCGTTGTCGTTCAACAACACGCCTCCCGATGTCACGGTTGTCATCCCGGACGGCGGGGAGGACTGGACCGGGAACACTGTGCACGATATCGAGTGGACGATGTATGACGACTATGATGTCAACCTGACCGTCTGGATCTACTGGTCGACCAATGCGTCGTGGAACCCGATCCCCAGTGCTCAGGGCATCGCTAGGCAGGTCGGCTACAATACGTTCTCGTGGACATTGCCCGGCATCGACTCGACCTCTGTCAGGGTCAAGGTTGAGGCAGAGGACTCGAACGGGACCTGGGGCAGCGACACCAGCGATGACTTCTTCACTATTGACTCCACACTACCGACCGTTCTGAGCACCGATCCACCGGACGGGGCGACCGACGTCCTCATCCTGGTTCCATTGACGATTAACATCACATTCTCCGAGAGCATGAACCCTGGGTCCTCCGCAGGATTCTCGATATCACCTTACGTTCCCGGGAGCCTCAGCTGGCCAGCCCCGAACGTCCTCCGCTTCTACCCCTATCAGACACTCAGCCAGTGCACCATGTACACCGTGACCCAAGGCGCGAACGCGACGCTGGACGGTTCCGACCCGGGCAACTCGCTCGACGGGAACGGCAACGGTCAGGAGGAAGGCTCCCCGACAGATGACTACTCCTTCAGCTTCACGACACAGTGCTTCGGAAACGAGCCGACGGCCACAGTCACGAGCCCCGTTGGCGGGGAGGACTGGACCGGAGGCTACAGCAAGCAGATCTCCTGGGATGTCTCGGACCCTCAAGACCCGCCGTCTCTCCTCAACGTCAGCATCTATTACTCGACCGATGGCGGGCAGACATGGATTCTGATCGTGACCGGGCTCTCCGGCAATGACACCCCATACTCATGGCAAGTGCCTTTCGTGAACACGACTGCCGCGAAGGTGAAGGTTTGCGCGACGGACACTTCGAACCTGACGGGCTGCGGCATCAGTGGAGCCTTCACGATTGATTCAACATCGCCTCAAGTCACCTCAACGGTGCCGCCGGACGGTGCAGTCGATGTCCCTCTGAACGCGACTCTGGTGGTGACTTTCGATGAATGGATGGACAACTCCTCGGGCAGCGTCATGCTCATCCCGTCCATCACCGGAAGCATCGTCTGGCCGAATCCCACGACCATGTATTTCATCCCAGGCAATCTGTGGACCGGGTGCACGGTCATCACAGTCGGGCTGATGGGGTTCAAAGACGACAGCGACCCTGGCAATACCATGGGCGGGACCTACACGTTTTCCTTCACGACCGTCTGCCCCGGACCGCCGCATGTGGCGCTGATAAGACCCGTCGGCGGCGAGTACTGGCGTGGCGGCTCCTCGCAGTTGATCAACTGGACCGCCTTCGACTCGGAGACTTCGTTCAAGAATCTCACCTTCATAGTGAATTACTCGAGCGGCGTCTCCTCCGGGACTATTGTCGGTCCAGTCAAGATGCTGACCGCTTACCTCTGGACCGTCCCGTCCATCGACGCCGCCGATGTGAGAATCAACGTCACCGTGATCGACCTCGACTCGATGAGCGGCTTCGCGGAGAGCGGTGCATTTACAATCGACTCGACCCCGCCATCGTTGTCAAGCCATATCCCGACAGGCTGGAATGTTCCGGTCGACTCCAGCGTCAGCGTCACATTTTCGGAGCCCGTGGTGGCTATAATGAACAGAACGGACCTCGCAATCGCATTGCGCGATGGGGGGACAGGTCAGTGGGTTCCTGCATCACGGGCTCCATCAGGCTTCACGGGCTTCATGCAGCTTGTCCCCGGCCAACCTCTGAAGCAGTGCACAGCATACGAGGCGTTCGTGAATGACACCTTCATAGACAGGGCTTTGTGGACGCTGACCAATCCCGCCTCGTGGACATTCCACACGGTGTGCCCGCCCTCGCTATCCTTCCAGACCGCCGTGGCCGGGAAGGACTGGACCGGTGGCTCCAGTCACAGCCTCGCCTGGACCATGGGCGACGAGATCGATACTCAGTTGAAAGTCTGGATCAACTACTCTAGAAACGACGGAGTAGACGGCTACCCGTATGCGGCATACTCAGGCGCGAGGCCGACGGGCGCGAACGCTTACGCATGGACGCTGCCGCTTATCGACACGGAGAAAGCGCGCATCAAGATCACCGTCGCGGACAGTTCCGGCATGGTTGCGTCCGCAATCACCGCCAACTTCACGATAGACTCGACGCCGCCATCGATCCTGAGCAGTGTGCCAAGTGGCGGTTCGCATGGCATCAAGATCACTGACGTCATCCAGGTTGTATTCACGGAGGCCATCGTAAGGACATCCGCTGAGCAGTCGTTCTCCCTGTCTCCGAATCCAGGAGGTTTGGGGTTCTCTTGGCAGCGCACCACTTTGGGCAAGGACATTATGATCGTCGACCACAAGCCGCTGAGCCAGAAAACGGACTACACGATGACGTTCTCCACGACGATGCGCGACGATAGCGATCCCGGCAACCATCCCGCCAGCGCCCTCACGATACAATTCAGCACCAAGCCCCCGCCGCCGGTGAACCCACCGGTGGCAATGGCGGTCGGGCAAAACCAGATAGCTGTCGGAGAGGAGACTACATTCGACGGCAGCCAATCGACAGGCAACATCACCAAGTACGTCTGGACAATCACCGACAACCAGGACAACATCGTCGAGGTGCTCGAGGGGAAGGTGGTGAACTACACCTTCAGCCAGAACGGGCGGTACAGGGTGACGCTCAGGGTGATAGACGAACCCAGCGGCGTCTGGGACGAGGACTACATCGAGATCAACGTCACCAGCAGCGTGAATGCGGGCGCGATCATCCTGCTGAGCTCGGCCCTCATCATCGCAGCCGCGGTAGGCGGCACCGAGGTCGGCCGCGTCGCACTCTTTATGCTCCTGGCGGTCCCTGTGTACAAGCGGAAGATGAAAGGGAAGGACGACGTCGAGACTCGCGGCATGGTCATAGGGTACGTCAGAGTCCATCCTGGAGACACCTTCACTGACATCAAGACCAACCTCGGGCTGCACAATGGCTCTGCAACCTGGCACCTGATGAAGCTCGAGAAGGATGGTATCATCAAGTCACAGATCCGGGGTTCAAGGAGGCTCTACTTCCCGGCGAACATGCCGCTGCCTTTCGAGGACGGCGGGGACCTTCACGAGATCGAGAAGCGGATGCTACACATGGTGAAGTCCGACCCCGGGATGACCGTGAAGGTGCTGGCGGAGGAACTCGGCGTATCAAGTCAGCTCGCGCTCTACCACATGAGGAAGCTGTCACAAAAGGGGCTGGTTTCCCTTGAGAGACGAGGACTGCGTCTGAAGGCCTATCCCCCGTCAAAGCGCGCGACCTAGATACATTGAAATAAGCGTAAAAGGCGCGTACAGCAACTTACTTCTATCCAGCGAACCCTGTCTTCTCCGGGATTGTCTTGAGAAAAGCGGGAGCGCTCGAGATGGTCAGCATCGTCCTGGCGGTGCAACTAGTGCTTCTGCTCCCTTCTCCGCGTGTCATGGGATGGATACCGGAGCCGTACGAGCTCTACGGAACCGCACATGATGAGGCCGGGGTCGTTCTTCTCGATGGTGAGCCGATCAGGACGTTCATCGATGGAGTCGAATACTCTAACAAGACCTCTGTGTACAGCCGCCCGGGATACTTCGACGGATATTTCGACGTCGACACCTACGGCAACTACAGAAGCAACCGCACGGTCCCCGGCACGCCGTGGATAAAGGAGGGCGGCGACGACGGGGAGCCGATCATGTACGTTTGGGGGGACATGAGCAACAACACTCCGATCGGAGGGCCCACGCAGCCGTGGAAGACCGGCGTGGTTTTCAAGGAGAACCACACGTGGCAGACGGGGCTCCCGCCTGAGGCCGGAGACCTGAACGCCGCGCTTGGCGCGCTGCAGCCGCCGCTCGTCAAGATATACAGCATCGTCACGAACAGCACCCTCAATCCTTACACGGATTTCGTCCAGCTCTGCAATCCAACGCCATACCCAGCGGAGGTTTCGACACTATATATCCAGAAGGACGTTCCGGGGAATATCAATGGGCCGATTGTCCAGATACCGTCCGGTACGATCAAACCATACGGGCGCTACTACGTCAACACGGGGATGCTGAACTACTTTGTCGAGACTGGAGACGCCGTGAAACTGGTATGGAAGAACAACGCCTCCAACCCTCAGGCGCCCTTTGGCGGGAAGGACGTGATTCTGGACAGGATCGAGTTCAACAGGACCGGCGGGACCGGGACCCTTAACTGGGAGCCGGGCAACACGATTATGAACAACGAACCCGCGCCGGATAGGGGCTTCCAGATCAACAGATCCGAAACCTGCCGCGACACGAATTCGATGCAGAAGGACTTCTTTGTCAATTTCGAACTTATCGATGATGTTCGACCCTTTCCACCAGATCCGGTCTGCATCCAAGGCCTGTGCAACTGGGACCTCGGCAATCCGACGCTGGATCACATCACCGTCCTGAGCAACTTCAGGATAAATTGGACGCACCAGGATCCTTACCTGAATCCGCAGATGGCGGCATCTGTCTATATATCGACCATGCCGAATGGCAGCCTCAAGATATGGACGGGTTCCATCGGATCCGCTCAGGAACTGACCTACAGTGGCCTGCCGCTGCTCAAATGCGCTGATTATTGGCTTGGGGTGAGCACGAAAAATGCTGGTCCGCTTTATGGTGATATCACCGAGCTGAAATTCCACACGAACTGTCCCCCGGCGTGGCCACCGAAGGTGTGGCCGCTCATGGGTGCCATCGTTCCTGCAGGGACGCAGATGGTGTGGTGGTCAGAGGTCGTCGACAGCGACCCCGGGGATACCGTCAATTACACCTGGGTGGTGGACGACTCTCCAGTCCTCTCGCTGCCATATGTGAGCACCGGCACGACGACGAGCAACCACTCAAATGCTTTCATGACGAATCCGACAATGACGTACTACTGGTGTGTCGATGCGTCGGACGGGTGGTCATACACGAATTGCACGGGCTCTTGGTTCTTCAAGACTTCGGGGAACCCAGTGGTATCTGTTTCGGTTCCTGTGGGAATTGAGGACTGGACCGGCGGTTCGGATCATTATATTGTCTACTCGCTCTCCGATGATCTCGACTCGCAACTTGCAGTCGAGGTGAACTATTCACTCGATGGCGGCAACGACGGATATCCATACCAGGTCTTCGCAGGCCTCAAAGATGTAGGAACGATCAACCATCAGTGGACCCTGCCGGTTGTCGATTCGAAGGCGGTACGCCTTAGAATCACCGCAACTGACAGCACGAATCTCTCCGCTGTGGCATACAGCGTTTCCTTCGAGATCGACTCGACCGCGCCAATCCTTCTGACGACCGTACCCGCAAATAACTCCTCAGGTGTGACGATCACGGATGACGTCCAAGTCGTCTTCGACGAGCCCGTCAACAAGACATCGGCTGAGCAGGCTTTCTCCATCAGTCCTGACCCGGGAGACATCCAATTCGATTGGACCGTGACCGGCCAAGGCAAAGACGTTCTCGTCGTGAGTCATAAGCCGTTCAGATCGGAAACGGAGTATGTCGTCGCGTTCGGCCCGGTGCTGCGCGACATCAGCGACCCGGGAAACCATCCCTCCATCTCCCTCACGTTCAACTTCACGACCAAACCTCCGGTGGTAATCCAGCCGCCTGTCGCGAAAGCGGTGGGGAAGAATCAGGTCCAGGTAGGTGAGGAAGTCACTTTCTACGGCAATGAATCGATGGGCAACATCACGAGATACGTCTGGACCATCACGGACAACCAGAATCACATCGTCGAGGTGCTCACCGGAGTGATTGTCAACTACACGTTCAATCAACAGGGGCGGTACTCTGTCACCCTGACCGTTTATGACGACACGACCGGGTTGAGCGATGGCGATACGATGGAGATCGTCGTAACAAGCAATCCGAAGGAGGGCCTCGACCTCACGTGGCTCATCGTGCTCATTGCGATTCTCTTCATGTGCGTTTTCATCGGCGGGACCGAGATCGGCCGCGTCGCGCTGCTGACACTTTTGGTCGCCCCCATGCACGGCAGAAGGACGAAGGACAAGGATGAGGCGGAGACTCGGGGGATGATCCGCGGCTTCATCCTGGGCAATCCCGGGGAGTGCTATACTTCCATCAGGCAGAACCTCGGGCTGAAAAACGGAACGCTGTCCTGGCACCTGATGAAGCTCGAGAAGGAGGGCATCATTAAGTCCAGGGTGCAGGGCACGAGGAGGAGGTACTACCACAAGGGGGCGGCCATTCCCGCCGAGAACGGCGGCGAGTTGCGCGAAATCGAGCAGCGGCTGCTGAAGGTCGTCGAGGAGGATGTGGGCAGGTCTGTGAAAGAGCTGGCTGAAGAACTGGGGGTCTCCAGCCAGCTCGCTCTATATCACATCAGGCGACTATCGCAGAAGGGGTTCGTCATTCTCGAGAGGAAGGGATTGCGGCTGCGGGTCTACATGCCCTCGGAGAATCGCAACACATAGGCTTTTCTTCAGGCTCGCGACGCCAAGTTTGGTCAATGGCTGGCCGCCGCGGCCCCCATGGCCGCAGCTTCCTCTTTTCTCAGGACCATCACGTACCACCCGAGAATCATCATTATCGCGAGATGAGGGGAGTCCCTCACCGCGGTGTCTATCGTCACCTCGCAGCCCTTCAATGTGTCTTTGACCGTGCAGAGCAACTTCTTGCCCACATCGGTGAATCCCCAATGCATCTTCCAGAAGCTCAGCTTCTGAAACTGGAAGGTCCGACCGTCGATGAACTGGAGGACCCCGTTGTACCCCAAGTCGAGCTGCAGCTTCCCGTAGTCCGTGTCGAAGGCCATCTTCCTCACGGTCACGTACGGGTGCAGGAAGCCGCCTCTTTTGAAGCTGAACTTGCCATCGGCGCATTCGCCGATTGCGAGCGAGCCGAACGCACCCTGCCAAGTCAGTGTTGCATAGATGTCGTTCTCCGATCTCAGTTCGTAATGGCGGCGGAGCAGTTTCGGATGCACCCACTTCAGGATCTTCCCGCGGTAGTCCTTGATGGGCCTCATGGCAATCCGCTCTTCTTCGCACCTTGATGCGGACAAAGGAATTTAAGGTGAGGGTCGCTTAACGTTGCGGCATGACAGACCTCGCCGTGAAGCTGGCGGGCCTGAGTCTGCGGAACCCGACCCTGCTCGCCTCTGGGATACTCGACGAAACCGGCGGTTCTCTTCTGCGCGTTTTCAAGAGCGGAGCGGGCGCAGTAGTGTCGAAGTCGATCTGTCTTCTTCCTCGAGATGGCTACAAGAATCCGACCATCGTGGAGCTTGAAAACGGCATGATCAACGCGATGGGCTTGCCGAATCCAGGAATCGAGGAATATGTCGCCGAGGTCGCGAAGGCCGTGAAGGCGGGCGCGATCCTCGTCGGAAGTGCTTTCGGGAAGGACGAGCAAGAGTACGCCTCAGTCGCGAAGGAATTCGAAAAGCATGGTGCCGCGGCGGTCGAACTGAACCTGAGCTGCCCGCACGCTAAAGGATTGGGTCTCGATATCGCGCAGAGCGCCGGGGCTGTCGAGGGGTTCACGCGCGCTGTCAAAGGTGTCGTGAAGATTCCGGTGATGCCCAAGCTGTCCCCCAACGTCACGAACGTGGCGAACCTGGGGCTTGCTGCCGAGCGTGGCGGCGCCGATGCGATAGTCGCAATCAATACGGTCAAGGCGATCGCTATATCCACCGAGCTGAGGATGCCTATTCTCTCGAACAAATATGGCGGACTGAGTGGCCCAGCGATCAAACCGATCGGGTTAAGATGCGTCTACGACCTCTACGCGGCGGTGGACATCCCGATAATCGGGGTTGGCGGCGTAACCACTGGTCTGGACGCTGTGGAGTATTTCATGGCGGGAGCGAGCGCGGTCCAGATAGGCACCGCTCTCAGGACGCGCGGATACAGCGCGTTCCGTCTGATCTGCAAGGAGATTCAGCAGTTCATGGAGAAAGAGGGATTCAAGACAATCGGGGAAATGGTCGGGCTTGCCCATGAGTAATCTCCATATCGTCAAGATAGAGAAGATAGCCGTCGAGTGCCACCACACCAAGACTTTCCGATTCCACGCTCCTTTCGAGGCGGAGCCGGGCCAGTTCATTATGGTCTGGGTCCCCCGCCACGATGAGGTGCCGATGGCGCTCTCATACATCGATGGCCTGAAGGGATTCACTTCGCACGCTCAGGGCGAAACGACAAACGCGCTTGCGGGTTTCGAAGTGGGCGATCGCCTTGGGATTCGGGGCCCGTTGGGCAACAGCTTCGACATCAGGGGTAAGAGAATCCTCTTCGTTGCCGGCGGAACAGGGATGGCTTCGGTCGCCGCCGCGATGGAAGCTGCCGCCAAGAGTGGGAGGAAAGTGGTCACCGCGCTCGGAGCGAAGACCAAGGATGAAATCATCTTCGTGAAGCGCGCAGAGAAGGTCGGAGAGGTCCACCTAGCCACAGACGATGGCTCCGAGGGGTATGACGGCTTCGCGAGCGCGCTGGCGGAGAGATTGCTCGAGTCGTACAAGTTCGACCAAATCATCACTTGCGGACCCGAAGCGATGATGAAGAAGGTCGTTGGAGCCGCCACGAAGAAAAGGATACCGGTTCAAGCATCCGTCGAGCGATATATGAAATGCGGTATCGGAATCTGCGACGCCTGCGCCTTCGGCGATAGGCTGGTCTGCGTCGACGGCCCTGTCTTCGATGGTGAGTATCTTGCGGTGTGCGAGGACTTCGGGCGCTACCGCCGAGACGAGAGCGGGCGCAGAGTACCCATCAAGTAGCAAGGTTAAACTGCCTTCCGACGATTCCACGTGCATGCTCGATCAGGCAATGGATGCGCTCGCCGAGGAAATCGTGCGATGGTATGCGCAGTGGAATCCCGTCTATGGCACGTATCTGGGCATACATGACTACGACCACATGCTGCCCGACTCCTCTCTGTCAGCATTGAAAGAGGAGATCCGCCGCACAAAGGAGTTCAAGGCACGGCTCCAAGCACTCAAACCGGAGGAGCTCTCGCCCGCCAGACAGATTGACAGGCGCACCCTCCTGAGCGCCATGGATCTGAGCCTGTTCGACGAGGAGGTGCTCCACAGGTCTGAGATGTACCCTGCGGCACCGGGAGAGTTCGGGACTTCCATCATGCTCCTTTACCAGAGAGAGTTCGCGCCGCTGCCTGAAAGACTGCAGTGCATCTCAGCGCGATTTGCCGCAGCCCCGAAATATCTCGGCGATGCGAAGGAGCGGCTCACCAGACCAGTCAAGCTCTGGACGACAATCGGGATCGAGTCCTGTTCGCAACTCCAAGGCCTGCTCAAGATGATAGAGGGAATCGGCAGGGGCGCACTGCCTCCTTCTGACGCGGAATCATTGGCCGACTCGTCTGCAAAAGCGTCGAAGGCGCTGAACGACCACGAGAAATGGCTGAGGGAGGATGCGTTGCCGAGGGCGACAGACAAGATCGGGATAGGCGCACGCGACTTCGACAGATTAATCAAGCTCAGGGGACTCGGTCTGACGGCGGACGAGATCTACTCCCTTGGAAATAACTACCTCGCATCCGCGAAGAAGCAACTCAGCATCCTCGCCGGGCAGATCAGGCCGGGGTCTTCGGTCGAAGATGTCAAGGAACTCGTGCAGTCGAAGCATCCGAAGGACTTCGCAGAAGCGCTGTCAATGACGGTAAAAGCGATGAACGAGGCGAAGGAGTTCGTCGCGAAGAGGGACATAGCCACCTTCCCGCCAAACGAGGAGCTCAAAGTGATCGAGACCCCTGAATACCTGAGGCACGTGATGCCGATCGCCGCCTACATGCCCTCCGCTCCTTTTGACGCGATTCAACAGGGCATCTATATGGTCACGCCCGTGCAGGAGGACTCGAACGAGCTGAAGAAGCACAGCTACGCGAAGAACTGGATAACCGCCATCCACGAGGGTTACCCGGGGCACCACCTGCACAACAGCTGCGCTGCCGTGAACAAGTCGTACGCCAGGGCATACGTGTGGTCCATAGAAACCGTGGAAGGCTGGGCGTTGTACTGCGAGGAGATGATGCCCGAGCATGGATTCCACAACGAGCCCGAGGTGAGGTTCTCGCAGACCCTCGACCTTATCTGGCGGGCGTGCAGGGTCATCATAGACGTGGACATGCACCGCCGCAAGATGACCTTCGACCAGGCGGTGGACATGCTCATGAGAGAGGCGGGGCTGGACAAGGCGACCGCGGCCTCGGAGGTCAAGAGATACACCTATACCCCGGGATATCCGCTGTCCTACCTGATCGGCAAGCACATGATCATGGAGCTTAAGAATCAGGCGAAGAAGGAGCTCGGGCCGAAATACAGCGACAAGCTGTTCCACGACACATTCCTCTACGCCGGCCTGGTCCCGATGGCGCTTATCAAGGAAGTCTTCGAGCAGAAGTTCAAAGAGATGAAGTCCGCCTGAGGGCTCGGTCCCGAGGCGGGGTTGCCCCCGTCATCGGTCGAAATGCGATCTCAGGGACTCAGCCCTAGCTGACCCTGCCCGGTGTCGTTCCCTTCGTCGCCTTCGCAGCAGTGACAGTGGCCATGGTTGCCGCCGCCACCGTATGTGCCGTTGTTTCCGTAGTGCATTCCGCCGCCATTCCCCTGGTCACCCATCATCGGGTGGTCGCTCATCATGTGGCCGCCTGACACGGCCACCGCCGTCGTGCCGACGCCCGCCATGGACAGAGCCGAAAGCAGGGCGATTACCGCAGTGTTCATTGTTGTGTCTCCTCGGCCCGCGGAACCCGCAGGCCTCAGGCATCATTATGGCTGAAACAGCATATGTCACTGACCTGAAACGACGTGAAATGCATTTCAGAAGGATGAAATCAGGCGGGTTCTGAGGGTTTTGGCGGCATTGTCCTTAGGCGGATCTTGTTCGTCATGCCGTGCCTTTCGCGGGCCACGATTTCCTTGCTCTCGAGCTTGTCCAGCAGGCGAGTGACCTTCGCCTTGGAGAACGAGCCAGACGCCACGATGTCCTTCTGGAGCATCTCTCCGCCCCTTTCGCGGATGAGCGCGTAGAGACGCTTTTCGTCTTCATCCAGCATCTTGAAGAACGCCGCCTCCTGATTGCGGGACACATGCTGAGCTTCCTGTTCAGGAACTGAAGTGACGGCGTATGAGACTGGGTATGTCGGGGTCATCGTTCCGACGGCTGGAGCCTGATTGACTATGGGGACATCCTGGCGGGAAGACATCAGGGAGAAGACCACGGCTATCAGGACAACCGCCAACAGCAGGGTTACTGCAAGCCAGCCAAGGTTGAAGCTTCCACCTCCGCCGCCCATCATGCCTCCACCCATCATCCCGTTTGACATGAACATCGCGCCGGCGGATCCTACGAGAAGGAGTGCCACGAACACCGCCAGTATCACAAGGATAACGGTCATCTCCTGGCTTCTCGCCATCTGCTTTCGAGCTCCTGCTGTGCGAATGACCTACTCACCGCCATTGTTTAATGTTTGGCAATTCCTGGCGGGAAAAACCAGTCTAGATCAGATCGCCCCGGAAGAATGCAGCTGTCCTTTCGTCATCGAGGCGGCTGACTTCGTCAACCGGTCCACTACCCAGCACCTCGCCCTGATACAGGAACAGACAGCGCTTCGCGAGCCTCTGCGCCTGGAACGGATTGTGCGAGACCATGACGACCGTGCATCCCGTCTTCTGGCGGTACGCGGCCAGGGCGGACTCGAGCATCTTGATGTTTGGCGGGTCCAGGTTCGCGGTGAATTCGTCGAGGAACAGCACCTCGGGCTCAATCGCAATCGCGCGGGCGAACGCGACTCTCTGTGCTTCCCCGCCCGAGAGCGTCAAAGCCTTCCTGCGCTCGAACCCCTGCAGCCCGACATCCCCGAGGGCATTGAGCACGCGATCTCGGATTTCACGCTCTTGCATCGCCCTCAGCCGCAGACCGTAAGCCACGTTCCCAAAAACCGTGTCCCTGAACATCACAGACCTCTGGAGGAGCATGGTCATCCTCCGCCTCAGCCGCTGACCATCCTGCAGAACTGGTTCGGGGCCGCCATAAGTCACCTCCCCCTGGTCCGGCTGCTCCAGGAGGTTCAGTATGCGGAGCAGGGTGCTCTTGCCGCTCCCGCTCGGACCCATTATGGCGAACAGCTCGCCAGCATCGATCTTGAGGCTGATTCCGGAGAGGACCGCCGACCCGCCATAGGATTTCGATATCCCCGCCGCCTCGACCGCGAGCCCCAAGGTCAACCCCTCTCCTGGATTTCCCGTATCACAAAGAACACAATGAATGCGATGATCAGCAGGATTCCCGCCAACGCAAACGAGGTGCCGAAATCGCCCATCTGGGTGTGCTGCATGATTGCCGTCGTGATAACCTGCGTCGACCCTTCGATGTTGCCGCCGACCATCCAGACCGCGCCGACCTCGCTGATCGCCCTTCCGAAACCGACCATCACCGCCCCGAAAATCCCGAACCTGGCCTCGTGCATCACCCTCATCATGAGCTGCCTGTTGCTCGCGCCAAGCGTCCTGATGGTGAGACGCACGCTCTCGTCGACGTCAGAGACGGCCGACATGGTGAGTCCGGTCACGAGCGGGAAGATGAGCACCGACTCGGCGAGCACCATACCTATAGGCGTCCAGAGCCAGTCCAGGAAACCGAGCGGTCCACTGTGCGAAAGCGTCGTGTAGATGACCAGACCGACGACGACTGAAGGGAGCGCGAAGAGCGTGTAGACGCCTGTCCTCATGAGCCAGCTGCCGCGGAATCTCTTCAAAGCGAGGAATGCGCCAAGCGGCAATCCGACCAGCGAAGTCAGGACGGTTGCGGTAATCGACACGTAGAGAGAAAGCGCAACGACCTGAGCGATGTCAAGTCCGCCCAAGTGAGGAATCCTCCATCGATCAGGGCTCCGCGTTCGGGAAGAAGAGTTGGTGGCCGTTGGCCGTGTATGATGCCATCAGCTCCTGCGTCTCCGGGCTCACAATCCATTCCGCGAACAGCACTGCGTACTTCACGTTGACGTTCAGGTTCTTCGCGGGATTGACGGGGATCACGCTGTACTGGTTGAAGAGCGCGGTATCGTTTCGGAAGAGCTCGACGATGCTGAGCATCTGGATGAGCGTGAAGTACGTCCCCTCGTCAGTCAGGGTATAGCCCCCCAGTCCGTCAGTCATCATGAGCGTGTCCTCCATACCCTTTCCGACCTTCATGTACCAGGAGCCGAACTGACTCGTGTTCAATCCCGCCAGGCCCCATATCTGCATCTCTTTCGTGTAGGTCCCAGAGTTGTCCGACCTCGAGAGGAACGTGGAGGAGTTATCTGCGATTTTCTTGAACGCCACGGTCACGTTCCAGGCACTCCCCACGCCGGCGGGATCGCCCGAGGGGCCGACTATCGCGAACTGGTTGTGCATCACTTGCCATTTGAAGATGCCGTACCCCTGGTCCATGAATGGCGCCTCCAGCGAAGGCGCGTGCGAGAGAACGACATCTGCATCCCCCCTCTTTGCGGTCTCGAGCGCCTGGCCTGACCCGACGGCCACAACATCGACCTTGACGCCGTACTTCGATTTGAAGTCGGGCAGCATGTAGTCCAGAAGCCCGGAGTTCTGCGTGCTCGTCGTCGTGGCAAGGATCAGCCTCGATTCGGCGGGAGAGAAGGCGCCTGAGATGGCGAGACCCGCCGCCACAAGGACGACCGCGACAACGACAACTGCCAGCATCAACCACTTCGTCTTGTTCATGGGAGTTGCCAACCCGGGCATCGCCGTTCGCTAGATAATCTTGATGACCCGCCGCGAAAGGAGCACTCCCACGGCGGCACTTCTCGCAAAACTTAATAGAGGAAGTCAGGATACGAGGCGCGGTGGAACATGAAGAGCATTGACGCCCTCGTGAAGAAGGCGATGGATTACAAAAAGAAAGGCCTGAAGGAGGACGAAATAGCAGACGAGCTGCACCTCTCGAAGGACACGATCATCTGGCTGCTGACCCGCGGCCTGAAGGGCGGCGAGCCGCCTAAGGACGTCAAGATCGGCTGGCGCTCCATCGGTGTCATGGGCAACAGGATAGCGGCGATGGCTTCCTCCATGACCGACATCATCCTCGAGGAGACGGAGAAGAGCGGCAACGAGCCGCAGTGCGTCGCCGGCATTGCGATCAACGGCATACCTTATGCCACATGCATATCCGAGGAGCTGGGGGGCGAGCTGGCGATATACAGGCCCCCGAGCGAGAGAGGGAAGGCGGGCGGTCATTTCTCCAGCAACTACGCCGCGGTTCAAAATAAAAAAGTGATCTTCGTTGATGACGTCGTGAGCACCGGTGAAACGATGAAGGGCGCGATAGCGGACGCGCGAGCTTCCGGCGGCACTCCGATCCTCGCGGTCGTCTTGGTGAACAAGACGGGACAGGACGAACTGGACGGCGTCCCCCTGCGAGCGCTCATCCGCGCCAGGTCAATCTAGTGGTGCAGATGCACTGGTTCGACGAGCTCCTCGGGAAGGCGGAGGAGTTCCTTCATGGGCGTGAGAGAGTCCTCTGCAACGCGGGTCTGAGCGTCTCCGGTCTGCAGCATGTAGGTCGTCTCAGAGGCGAAATCGCGCTCAACCATGCGATAGTCAGAGCATTGAGATTGAAAGGAAAGAAGGCCTCTCAGAACCTTGTACTATACACCCAAGACCAATGGAAGGGCAAGGAGGGCCAGCTGAGCAGGTTCAAGGCCGGAGAAGGGAACGAATACGTCGGCCAGAAGTTGATAGATGTCCCGGATCCTGAGGGCTGCCACAAGAACTGGGTGGAGCACTACTGGATCGACTTCGGGGACTATCTGGACAGGTTCGCCCCCGGGATAAGCGTGATCAGCACGACGGAAGTCTACTCCCGCCAAGACATGAAGGACCTCGTCATCGAGCTCGTGGGTAAGAAGGAGGCCGTGCGGGAGGTGGTGAATAAATACCGCAGCAGGAAGCCCTACCCGCCGGACTGGATTCCATTCGAGGCCTATTGCGAGAAGTGCCAGCGCGTCGGCAGCGCCAAGACGCTGGAGCTCCTTCCCGATTACAGGGTGCGTTACGAGTGCGAATGCGGCAACTCCGGGGATTCCCCCATCGAGAAGGGGAAGCTGAACTGGCGGCTCGAATGGCCGGCCCTGTGGAAGGTCCTGAAGGTCGATGTCGAGCCTTTCGGGAAGGACCACGCCGCTCCTGGCGGGTCAAGGGACAGCTGCAAGGAAATCGCGCAGAAGATCATGGGGATGGAGGCGCCGTTCCCGATCCCTTACGAGTGGGTCGGGCTGGGGCGGGGAGGGAAGGACCTCGGGGACATGGGCTCGTCAGACTTCATCGGTTTCACTCCGAAACAATGGCTGGAAATCGGCGACCCGGAGGTCATCCGCTACATCTACTTCGTCAATCCAATCTCGAGGCGGGTGATCCTCGACATGAGCAAGGTGGACTCATATCACGATCTCTACGATTCCGCAGAGAGGGCGTATCATTCCGCGAAGAGGAACGAGGAAGAGGAGGTCGCGGCTCGGAGCTTCGAACTCGCGCTCGTCGAGAAGACGATGGAGGAGATGCCGTTCCAGCTCTCATACCGCCACGCGGCATACCTGTCGCAGATCTCACCGGCAGAGCACAAGGTGAGCTGGTGCATCCAGCGACTGAGGGACACCGGCATGCTTTCCCTGCCTTTGACGCCGTTCGAGGAGGGCAGGATAGAGAGAAGGCTGATGCACGCGATGAAATGGGTGGAGCTCTATTCACCCGAGAACAAGGTCACGCTTCTGCAGGAGTTGACAAAGGAAGTGGGGGAGCAGCTCGACGATATGGACAGGGGAGCGCTTTCGATGTACCTCAGGGCGGCTACGCCGACCGAATGGCGGGAGGATGCGATAAAGGAGTCCATGGTCGCGCTCACAAAGAGCGGGAAATTGCCGGTCGAGACTCCTCGCTTCTTCAGAGATCTGTATCTGGTGCTCCTCGGACAGGAGAGGGGCCCGCGCGCTGCACCTTTCCTGGCGGTGCTGAAGAAGGAATGGGTCCTGGAGAGGCTGAAGGAATCAGCAAAAGCCTAGATCGCCTTGGTGAGCTCGCGCCCCGCCGGAATATCATGGAAAAGCGCAAATAACGCGTGTGATGTCCTTCCGAGACGATAGCCCCGTGGGGTAGCGAGTCCGATGGGCTTCGCGCCCTCGGACCTACAAGCCAGGCCTTCGAGGTTCTGGGCCTCGCGACGGCAGTTCGAATCTGCCCGGGGCCATACTTCCCCTCCATCATGTTTTCAGGATTTCAGCTCATGGTCGAGGTCGCCATTCAAAGGAATGTGGCAGAAGGGAAACGCTTAAGGCTAGTGTAACACATGTACTACTTGAGTGAAGAAATGGACACGACAATCCGCGAACTCGACGACGACCTCTACCGGCAGGCCAAGGCCAAGGCGGCCCTCATGGGGATCTCCATCGGACGCGCGATGAACGAGGCCCTGCGGAAGTGGATTTCAGAAGGCAGCGGACCTAAGAAGGGGAGCATCCTCGATCTGAAACCGGTGAGATTCGGGAAGGGAAGCGAGCATCTCAGCGAGGAGATCGACAAGGTCCTGTATGGGGAGTGAAAATGCTACTGTTGGACGCTAGCGTGATAGTCGCTTTCAGGAATGCCGACGATGTGAACCACGAGAGGAGCGTGCGGGTGTTCGAGGACCTGGCGAATGGCAAGTATGCGAACGGCCTCGTTAGCGAATATGTGCTTCTTGAGACTGTGACAGTATTGAAGAGGAAGTGTGGGCCGACGATCGCAATCGAAACCGGCGAGGCGCTTCTCGACTCGAAGGAAATCAAAGTCCTCCCATCTGGAGACCTGTTCGATGCCTCCTGGAAGGAATTCGTGAACCTTTCGAAGACGAAGCTGAGCTTCGTCGATGCCTCCAATCTCGTTGCCATGCGGATGTACGGGACTCGGGAGATAGCGACATTCGACCAAGAATACCGCAAAATCAGGGGCATAGAAGTCGTAGGATAGACTGCGCAACCCCGCGTCGAGGTAGGATGGCGCCTCATTTCCGAGCTTTTTCTGGGCATCCTTTTGTCAGGTGCCTGTCGAAAATGCTTATACGGAGACGCGGCTTGACGGAACGTAGCCCCGTGGTGTAATGGCAGCATAAGAGGCTCTGGACCTCTTGGCATCGGTTCGAATCCGGTCGGGGCTGCATCTCCATTGAAGACTTGGTGAAAGAAGGTGGAATCCAAGGAAGCGCCTCGCGACTTCATCAGGAAGATCATCGACGAGGACAACAAGAGCGGGCGGTTCGGCGGCAGAGTGCACACACGCTTCCCGCCGGAGCCCAACGGCTTCCTCCACATCGGCCACGCCAAGTCCATCTGCCTTAACTTCGGGATCGCAAAGGAGTACGGCGGCCTCTGCAACCTGCGCTTCGATGACACGAACCCATTGAAGGAGGAGCAGGACTACGTCCGCGCGATTGAGGAGGATGTCAAGTGGCTCGGGTTCGACTGGGAGGACAGATTGTTCTTCGCATCGGACTATTTCGGGAAGATGTATGAGCATGCCGTCCAGCTCGTGAAGGCCGGGAAGGCCTATGTGGATGACCTGACGGCTGACGAGATCCGCGACTACAGGGGGACTCTGACTACGCCCGGGCGGGATAGCCCCTTCCGGAACCGTTCGGCAGATGAGAATCTGAACCTGCTCGAGCGCATGCGGGCGGGCGAATTCGCGGACGGAGCGAAGGTGCTCCGAGCGAAGATCGACATGGCGCATCCCAACCTGAACATGCGCGACCCCGTGATGTACCGCATACTCCACGCCAAGCACCACAACACCGGGGACAAGTGGTGCATCTACCCCATGTATGATTGGGCCCATGGATTGGAGGATTCGATAGAGGGGATCACGCATTCCATATGCACACTGGAGTTCGAGGACCATCGCCCTCTGTACGACTGGTATCTTGACGCGCTCGGGGTCTACCACCCGCAGCAGATAGAGTTCGCTCGCCTTGCCCTCACGTATACTGTCATGAGCAAGAGGTTCCTCCTGCAGCTCATCGAGAAGGGCTATGTCCGCGGGTGGGACGATCCACGCCTGCCGACATTGCGCGGGCTGAGGCGGCGAGGCTACCCGCCTACGGCAATCCGCACCTTATGCGAGCGCATCGGCGTCGCGAAGGTGAACAGCACGGTTGACATCGAGTTCCTGGAGCACTGTGTGAGGGAGGATCTCAACAAGACGGCCCCACGGTTCAGTGGCGTCCTCCGACCCCTCCGTATCGTCATCGAGAACTACCCAGAGGACAAGATGGAGGAGTTCGAAGCTGTGAACAATCCGGAGGACCCCGCCGCCGGGAAGAGGAAAGTGCCTTTCTCCCGCGTCCTATACATCGAGCAAGAGGATTTCATGGAGAACCCTCCACCAAAGTACTACAGGCTCGCCCCGGGAAGAGAGGTCCGTTTGCGCTACGCGTATCTCATCACCTGCAAAGAAGCGGTCAAGGAGAACGGGAACCTCGTGGAGCTCAGGTGCACGGTGGATCCGGATACGCGCGGAGGGAACGCGCCGGAAGGACGGAAGGTGAAATCCACGCTGCACTGGGTGTCAGCTGCCCACGCTGTCGACGCAGAAGTCCGTCTGTACGACAAGCTGTTCACAGTCCCGGACCCCCTCGCTCAGGAAGGCATGGATTTCAAGGACCTCATCAACCCGAAATCGAAGGAGGTCATCACAGCCTGCAAGGCCGAGCCAGCCGTGCGGGGCCTCAAGCCATACGACCGGTTCCAGTTCGAGCGGATAGGATATTTCTGCGTGGACCCGGACACGACCAACGACCACCTCGTGCTGAACAGGACCGCGACCCTCCGCGACCAATGGGCCGCCATTCAGGAGCGTGGCCAATCAGGAAAATAGAGAAACCGACGCCATCTTCGCTTGCCTGGGCCCATGGAGATGTGGTCACTTCTTTCCGCCAATTCGAACCAGGGCAGATAGCCTATCAATAAATACCTCATCCGCTTTCGGTGCGCCGGGGATAGAATGGTCCGAGAGGTTGACTATAAACCGAAGCCCATAGACGCCGAATTCCTGAACAAGCCCGGTGACTACCCTGTGACAGGCAAGCACGTCGAGCACGAGATCAGGGGAGAGGGCAAGCAGCGCATGGACGCTGAGAACAAGCCCTACCCGACCAAGCTCGGCATCCACGGCCATCATGTGGCTGTCGATTTCGAGACATGCGTCGCCGACGGAGCATGCCAAGACGTATGCCCAGTCGATGTCTTCGAGTGGCTGCTGAACTCGGGGAACAAGGGGACAGGCAATGACAAGGTCCTGGAGAAGGGCTCGCCGGACTGGCAGAAGTACAGGACCGACAAGGCCGATCCCGTCCGAGAGGGCGACTGCATCGACTGCATGGCGTGCGAGACGGCCTGCCCTGTGCTGGCGATAAAGATTACGCCTGGCTAAGCAGGAATCGGGGTCCTCTGGGCGCAGGACTCCTTCGCCGCGAATCAGCTGTGGCAAGTGTGACCGGGAAAGCTCCCTCGATCACGTGCACTGGACAACGGCCGCCCTTCCCCTCAAATCGTTATCGCGGCTGATATCCGCGCCGAAACCGGCTTGAAGCCTGGCTTGACCTTTGGCTGGCAATGGTGTTCGTTTTAACAGTTGGGGGAATCGTGGCATTTGGACGTCTCGCTGAACGACAGGGTGGTGGCCCCCCTTGATGCCCGTGAACGAGCGAGGGGTGAACAAGGTGCTTGGCTGCAGCTTGTTCCGGACTGGAGACGAGGAGCCGATGACAGTCGTGTCCGAGATACTCAGACGGAGCGGCGTGAAGGTCGGGAAGGTCGATAAGAAGATCAAACAAATCACGGGGAGAATCGGGTCGTTCCTCGACCCATACGCGTGCAAGGTTACCGCCCATATCTACAATCAGAAATCGATGAGCTTCGTCGAACTTGTCTGCGGGGGGACATGGGGCAGACCGGGGGAAAAGGTTCTGTCCACCTACATCAAGATCCTCTGTCACAACTTCGATGACCTTTCGCTCGACAACATCGAAAGGTCGATTGACTGGGAGCGGAGCGATTTGAAGGGATTGGAATCTCGCAGGGCTCGCACACAAGCCGTTGCGCTCATCAAGAACATCGAGGCGGAAATGAGGTAGAAAGGGGGCCTGCATACCCTTGATAGAGAAAACGAGCAAGACCAAGCTCAAGATCTGCATCGTCGGGGAGAAGTCGGTAGGCAAGACGTCGCTTCTCGAGAGGTATGTCTTCGGCACCTTTGGCGGTGACTCAGGGGCCTCTTCCGGCACGAAGATGTCTCTAATGAGTTCCAGGAACGTCGAGGCGGGCGGCAAGGTGGTCGACGTTGATGTGGCCTTCTTCGACCTCATGGGTGCGACGGCGGTTAGGGATTCCTTCAAGGAGGTGTTGTTCTGGGGCGCACACGGTTTCTTGGCGGTGGCGGACATGACGAGGTCGGAAACGATCCGCGCTCTCCCTGCCTGGGTGAAGGTCGTGAGGTCTATTGCGGGGGAGATTCCGTTCCAAGTGCTCCTCAATAAAGCCGACCTGGCACCTGGAGGCGAAATGAATTCTGAGGACAATGGTTGGTTCAATTCACGGTTCCCCAAGACGCGGTATCATCTCGTCAGCGCAAAAAGCAGCGTCGGAGTCGAGGACGGCATCGACGCGCTCTTGAAGGCCGTCATCGAAAGCATCCTCGCAAAAGCCGCCGAGAAGAATGAGACACCCGTTCGAGTCGGCGAGATCAGCAGGAAGATCCTATCCTTCGCCAAGAGGAGGAGCCCCATAGGCGTCCCCAAGAAAGACCTCCTGATGGTCATCAAGAACGTGGACCACGATTCCTTGATGGCGGAGATCGAAGAGCTCAGGAAGAACGGGCTTGTGACGATCGAGCTGACGGGGCCGGCGTCGTTCCTCGTCAAGATCACCGAGAAGGGGGAGAAGCATCTAGAGCTGGCCGCGAAGCACTGAATCCGAGTCGAGTGCGGCAGCAAAACTGGCGACCTAATGGACAAGGGCCTCGAACGTCGCAGAATTCGAACACCAAGTTCCTTACGTGTCCTCCTCACAGGCGGGCATCTGTCTATTCATTCCGCATCCGTTGAAGCAGCATGCGCCCCGCCATCGCCCAAGTCGGGCCGGATTGAACGGGATGGCGCTTTCTCGGCGGCAACCCGCGCGCAATCCTCCGTCTCCACTCCTTGGGCTCCTTAGATTTGCGAACGGTTGTGGTGAGGGTCGGCAGCTCCTCCCGCCATCGTCGGGCGGTCGCCCCGAGACTCCGCTCGGTTGCCCGGGGATTTTTCTCGATCCCTCGGGATGTTCGCTCAATCTTCCTCGGCCCGCGGGCGGTTGCGCGGAGGTTCCGCGCAGGTCTCTCGGGCATCAGACGGTGTTCCGGGACTATCGCTCGGTCGCCCGGGGCCTTCGAGCGGTCGTCCGGGGTCGTCGCGGGATTGCCCCGGGACGTAGGGCGGTTGCGCGGAGGTTCGGGACGTTTGTCCGGAAGCTCGGCGGAGCGTTCGAGGGTGTCCGACGGCTGGTCTGGACCTTCGAAGAGCCTTCCGGCCTCTCCGTGCGATTGCGCGGGACTTCTGAGCGTTTGTCCGAGAATCCCTCTCGGTTGCGCGTAATTTCGAGGCGACCGCCCTGAAGCGCCGCTCTATCGCCCCGAGCCTCGGGACGATTGGCTGGTTATCGACCGCGTCTGCAGTCTCCTGGCGCGCATTCGCCTGGCCCAGCTCCCTCCACCTGGTGGGACTTCCCCTTCACCGCCACGGACTCTACGACTCACGCCTTCGCTTTGCCGGGCACGCACACGGTCCACACTAACCGTGACCGACGACGATGGCGGTTCTTCCTCGTATACGACCGACATCACTGTCCTGAACCTCCCACCGAGCATCGAACCTTTCGGGCCGTTCAGCGTGGACGAGGGTGGCGCCCTCACCGTGGCTGCAAACGCCACGGACCCGGGCAGCGACGACCTCACCTTCCTCTGGGAGTTCGAGCTGGGACCAGCCGTCGAGAACATTCACTACGATGACGGGGTGAGCCCTGATCCAGCGAAAAGCCCATGGGGCATGTTCCCGTTCACCGCCCTGGACTCCGCGACTGACATATACGGAGATAACGCGGTCTACGGCCTCGTGCTGACAGTGACCGACGATGATGGCGGTTCCGCCGTGTACGAAACAAACGTCACGGTGGAAAACCTGCCGCCTATCATCAAGCCATTCGGTCCGTTCGAGCTCAACGAAGCCAACCCGCTGTCGGTCATCGCTAACGTTACTGATCCGGGCAGCGACGACCTGACGTTCGATTGGGCCTTCGAGTACGGACCCGTGACTCGGAGCGTGCATTACAATGACGGCGTTGGGCCCGATCCGCAGAAGAGCCCCTGGGGGACGTTCCCGTTCTCCGCCGAGGACGTGGCGGCGCACACCTACGGAGACGACGGGGTGTTCGAGATCACCCTAACGGTCACGGACGACGATGGCGGCATGGCGTCATACAGCACGACCGTGACGATGCACAACGTCCCGCCGGCGATCGTCGACTCCAGGGTCTTCATGCGCGCGGACATAACCCTCCGCGTGGCGGGGGAGAAGTGGCACGACGTCATCCTCAGGTTGTACGATGGCGGGCAGGAGGTAGGCTGGGCGCAGGTCATCAGGTACCCCGGCAGCCCGAACAACCAGACGGTCACCGTGCACGATGTCGAGATAACGCTTGACAGGAGCTTCTCCGTGGTCGCCTACTACACGCCTGACGACGATCCGGTCAACGGGCAGATCAACGGCGCTAACCCCGCCTGGCTCATCATCGACTGGGAGAATGGCATGGAGACCACCTCGCACCACACATTCAACGTCCAGCACAACGACAGCTGGGTCTGGACCGTGGACGACTTCAATATCTACGCGGTCAACCAGACTATTCACTTCACCGCCACGGACCCGGGGAGCGACGACCTTACATTCACTTGGGAATGGGGGAACGGGACTCCCGCCACCGCCACGACATACTATAATGATGGGACCGGACCCGTACCCGAGCCCTGGCGGGACATTCCCGTTCACCGCCCCGGACTCGAAAACTCACTTGTATCTGATGGCCGGGACTTATGCAATCTCTCTGACCGTAACGGATGACGATGGCGGGATCATGTCGCTCGCCTTCAATCTGATAATCGGCTAGCCGAATGCGCTGCATTACGTGCGAGATGGTCTGGAGGGTGTCCGCGCTCTATTGAATCTTGCTCTGTGCCTCACTGATCCCTTCTCCCCATACGGTCCTCTGGCGGCGAAGGAGCATTCCGAGGATGCCTTAACTGAACCCCCAGCCGCGATATCGTTTGGGGATTTCCCGGTCCATGAGCGTTCCCGCCACGCGTTTTCGAATCAATCCGAGCACGGTCCGCGGTCATCCCGGAACGACCCGCGTTGATCGTTTTCTCCCTTACGCGGCATGATTCACCATTCGAACGGGACATTTCTAAACGTGAATGGAGATTTTCTCAACCGGAATCGACTCGATCCAGATGTAGAAGGAAGTGTGTCACACCTGAGAAGTATATATTCGGGGTCGAAACGCACCTCCTCAATCGCGAAACCTCTTATTCCCAACCGAGACTGAACCCGTTCGCATGCAGAAGGACTCCGTTCGCGTTGAGATGAGCATTTTCCTGATGGAGAAGTGCCCTATTCAGGCTATCGAGTATCTATTCGAGCGTGAATGAGATCGGTTCAGACTGAGAAACACTTCATTCCATGATCGTGAGAGTTGACTCGATTTGTCATACAGTCGAGGTCGGTGGGGACCGCAGATTCGCGGCAATGCACCAATGCGACGACGGGACCATTCCTGTCTGAGAACCTGTCCCTGCGGCAGCTCAGTTGGGTCCCCCTTGGTATTTGTTGCATAAGATTCGGGAAGAACGTTCCCAGGCGAATCCTCCTGAGTAATATAGTGCGGCGGCCAGGATTTGAACCTGGGGACCCCTTCGAGACGAGGACCTAAACCTCGCGCCGTTGGCCGAGCTTGGCTACCGCCGCGGCCCGCCAATGAGGGCGTCCCGCTATAAAGCTCACTTCGCGATTCCATTGTGGACATATGTGGAATACGAAGGTCGCTTCAAATACTGCCACCGAGATGCGAATCTCGGTAGAGTATTAATAGACCGAACTGCACTCAGTCTCAAAATCGAGAGGAAGGCGTCAAATGAGCGCACCACAACCGCAGATGAGTCAGCCGCCGATGACTGCCGCATATGATCAAGGCCAGAATCCCGGGCAAACCTGGGGGCCTCCAATGATGAGCCAGCCGTTCATGGCGCCGCCTCGGGGTGGGATGCCACCAAAGGCTGGACATGTGCTCGTCCTCATCGGCAATATCCTCGTGGCGACAGGTGTGATAATCTTGGCGTTTTCATTGTCAACGGTGACCTTCGCCATTAAGGACAACCCCAACCCCGACCAGGTTTCGTTAGGCATAGGAGCGATCTTCCTCACGGTTGGTGGACTGCTTGCCGGCATAGGCTTCCTCGTCAGAAGCTTCGGTGCTTACATGGCCGCAGTCATGACCCAAGTCCGGTAGCTCAATGGAAAAACGTCGAGAAGCAATCCGACAACTCAAGATCGAGATGTTCGAGCAGACTGATTGCCTTCGATTTGCTCGTTCCCCGAAGCCGGCAGCGGGGCATTGCCCTGCAAACCCTTTTGCGGCCGACCGCCTTCCCGCCATGGGAGAGCATGTCTTTCCATCCACTCGACTGGGACAAGTCGACACTGATCACCGACTCGGGCATGTTCCACACGAAGGAGTTCGGCGCCATCTACCTCATCGAGGACGACAAAGTCACGATGGTGGAATCAGGCACATCTTTCGATGCCGAGCGCATACTGTCGGCGGTCAGGGAATTCGGTCACGCGCCCGGCGACATAGACAACCTGATCGTCTCGCATATTCACCTGGATCATGCCGGTGGCGCAGGCTTTCTACTGCAGGAGATGAAGAAAGCCAAGGTATTCGTCCATGAAAGAGGCTACAAGCACCTTGTCGATCCGACTCGACTGCTCGCGAGCGCGCGGGCGGCGCTGGGGGCCTCCGCGAACGAGTTCGGCACGATGAGGCCGATACCTGCTGAGAGGCTCGTGGCGGTGAGGGATGGTGACCGTTTGGAGCTGGGCAAGCGCGAACTCGTCTTCTATGATTCGCCCGGACATGCACCGCACGAGCTCACGATATTCGATACGTACAACAAGGGCATCTACACGGGGGATGCTGCGGGTCTCTATTTATCCAGAGACGAGGTCCTGATGCCGATAGCTCCAGCGCCCGCGTTCAGCCTCGAGGACAACATCAGGAGCTTGGACAGGATGCTCACTCTCCAGCCGCGCGCGCTTTTCTTCAGTCACTATGGGCCGCACACAAACCCGAAGGCGGTCGTCACCATCCAGAAGATACAGTACAACGAATGGGCTGACTTCGTGCGGAGACGAAGAGGCTTGGACTCGGAGGAATCGATGACGGAGGAACTCTTCAGGGACTATGGCATCCGCATCAAAGCCTACGAGCCGGGTTTCGTCAAGAAGAGGATCAGAGACAGCGTCGAGGGGCTGATCGTGTACCACCAGAGGCTGGAGGATGCTGCCCGCAAGATTTAGGTCGCGAATTCACAGGATCGCCGCTGACAGGAAGTCCGGCGCGATCGAGCTCGCATTGGCGGTTGTCGAGGCCTTCGAGGGGTTGTCGAACTCACGCCCGCTGCCGGAGAAAAAGGAGATGATGGCGGCGGTGAAGTTCCTCTCGAATTCCCAGCCATCAATGGTCCCCATCCGCAATTCGGCAGAGATGTGCGCGCGGATACTGGCGGGCGGCGGTGAGTCGGCATTCCGGTTGAGACTTCTCTGGACACTCGTCGAAAGCTCTCGCGAAAGGGTCGCGATGAATTCCCAGGCTATCTTCGGCAAAAATGCGGCGGTGCTCACGCTCAGTCGAAGTTCAACGGTGCTGCCTGCCCTCCAAGTGGCTGCAAGGTCGGGGATGCTCGGAAAGCTATTCATCATGGAGTCCAGGCCACGGCTTGAAGGGAGGACGACGGCAAAGATGGTGGCCGAAATGGGAGTGGAATGCACATTGGTAGCAGACGCCATGGGGCCTTCGCTCGTCGAGGACGTGGACCTGGCGGTAGTCGGTGCCGACGCGATCCTCAAAGATGGCGGCGTGGTGAACAAGGTGGGGACCTATCCGCTTGCGCTCGCCTGCACTGATAATGGGAAGCCCCTCTGCGTGCTCGCCGAATCGATAAAGCTTGACCGGCGATTTAGCTCAACGACTTGGCCAGGGTCTGAGGAGAGAGACGAGTTCGAGCTTCTCCCCCGACCGCCACGCGGCCTGAGAGCGCTCAACCGCTACTTCGACCTCACTCCCCCCGCCAACGTCAGCTGCGTCGTGCATGAGGATGGTATATCCAGACAAGGATGGGCGAAGACTATGGGGAAAATACTCGACCGTCTGATGGACGAGAGCGCATAGAGCCGGCTCTAGCTTACTTACAGAATATAGTCAACCGTTATCTAGCCAGCTCGGGAAAACCCTCTCGATGTCCGCTCCAGCTGCGAAGCCGAAACCGCGCCTCAACCCGGTGAGAGTCAAGGTCAAGGAAGTCGAGCCGAGCCAGAGGGTGAAGGGCTTCGGCGAGGTCATCATCCCCTATACGCGCGAGGAGGCGATCGCCGAGGCGCAGCGCTGCATACAGTGCGGCAAACCCTACTGCAACGAGGCGTGCCCGATCGGCCAGGACGCCCGCGGATACATCAAGCTCATGGCTCAGGGCAACTTCGACGAGGCGGCTGCCAGGATCGTCTGGGACAACCCCCTGGCCGAGTGCCTCGGCAAGGTGTGCTACCACTTCTGCGAGCAGGCCTGCACGATCGGAAAGAAAGGCGAGCCGATCGCGATCAGGCAGCTCAAGAGGGCGGCGCTGGAGTTCGGCAAGACGCCCGCACCCTACGATGCCGTGCCTAAGAACGGGAAGAATGTTGCCATAATCGGCGCCGGTCCGTCAGGCATAATGGCGGCCTGGAGCCTCGGCAAGATGGGCTACGACATCACAGTGTTCGAGGGCACGAAGAATCTCGGCGGGCTCATGACCATGAGCATACCCGGTTACCGCCTGACGAAGGGCACCTTCCAGAAGGACCTGGAACGCATGAAGAACCTCGGCATCGACTACAGACTCGGGGTCCGGGTCGGCCGCGACAAGAACTTCGAGGACCTGTTCAATAACGGGTATGACGCGGTGTTCGTGGCTATAGGGACGATGGAGCCTCAGGGCATCAAGATCCCAGGCACACAGCTTCCCGGAGTGCTCAGCGCACTCGACATGCTGATTAACATCAACACCGGCCAGAAGGTCACCATGGGGAAGAGAGTGGCGGTGATAGGCGGCGGCGACGTCGCAATGGACTCCGTCCGGAGCGCCCTGCGGTTCGGAGCGGAGAAGGTGACCCTGGTCTATCGCAGGAGCCGCGAGGAGATGCCCGCCAGCGACGATGAGATCGCGGAGACGCAAGCGGAGGGCATCGAGTTCATGTTCCTGACAGCACCGCTGGAGGTCTTGGGGAAGGACAGAGTCGCCGGCCTCAAGTGCCAGAAGATGCAGCTGGGCGAACCCGACGAGAGCGGCAGGAGGAGGCCCGTCCCGATCCCGGGCTCGGAATTCGTGCTCGACGTTGATACCGTCATCCTCGCGATCGGCCAGCAGCCCAGCCTCAAAGGCATACCCGACATAGGGATAGTCGTGAACAAGAAGGGAGTCATCGAGGGCGACCCCGAGACGGGCGGCACGAAGCAGCCCGGAGTGTACGTTGGTGGCGGCGCTTCGGTCGTCCATGCCATGGCGGCAGGGAGGAAGGCGGCACTATCAATCGATAAGTTCCTGCGCCCCGCAAGCTGAGTGGACAGACCTATCGAGACACTCACATCGCTTCTTCGATCAGCTCTCTGGGATCTGTGATCCCGAGCTTCTGCTTCAGCGGCATTCCCTGTCTATACGCCGGTTCCAGATCCTCGTAGGTGGGCACGCCCTCGGCGACGTAGAATATCCCCAGCGGTATCTTCTCGCCCCACTCCAGCGCTTTCTTCCAGGCAGCCCCCATGTCCTTTGTATCGTGGTTCTCCTTCTGGAGGCTGTAGACCTTCGGTCGGAAGTAGTCATAGGTGTTGTATTTGTTGTAGGTCACGCAGGGAGAGAAAACGTCGACAAGAGAGAAGCCCTTGTGCTTTATCCCCGCCTCTATGAGCTCCGCAAGGCCTTTCGGGTCCCCGGAGAATCCGCGCGATATGTAAGTCGCTCCAGAAGCGAGCGCGAGCGCGATCGGGTTGACAGGGTTCTCGATGACTCCTTCCGGCGTCGATTTCGTCTTCATCTCCTTCAACGACGTGGGAGATGCCTGTCCGGTCGTGAGACCGTATATCTGGTTGTCCATGACGATGTAGGTGATGTCGAGGTTCCTCCTCATCGCGTGGATGAAGTGACCAACGCCGATGCCGTATCCATCTCCATCTCCTCCTGTTCCGATGACAGTCAGCTCGGGGTTCGCGAGCTTCAGTCCGGTGGCTATCGGCATGACCCTCCCGTGAATGCCGTGCACGCCGAATGCCGTGAGGAAGTGAGGCAGGTTCGATGAGCACCCGATGCCTGAGATGATCGCCACCCGCCAAGGCTCCAGCTTCAGGTTGGTCAGCGCCTTGTGCACCGCATTCAGGACGGCGTAGTCCCCGCAACCGGGGCACCACATCGGCTTTATCCCCGATTTGAACTCGTAGACCTCCTCGTCAGGCAAGCTTCATCACCTCCTTGATCTTCGAGACGATGTGGCGGGGCTCGAAAGGCTCGCCATCGTACTTGTGCAGGTGATGGTTCATCTCGATGCTGGTCTCCGCCCTCAGCAGACGGGCGAACTGCCCAGTGTAGTTGCCCTCCACCGCCATCGTCAAGCTCGCGCTCTTCAGTATATTCTTTGTCTCGTCCGTATGGAATGGGAAGACGTAGCAGTATTCCAGCGAGTTGACCTTGATGCGGTTCTCTGCGTTCACCCTTGAGATTGCCTCCCTGAGAGGACCTTGAGTAGATCCCCAACTGACCAGGGTAAGGTCTGCCCGCTCTGGCCCCCAAAGCTCCGGACCGGAAGTGTCCTTGAGCATGCCATTGAGCTTTCTCATACGCTTGTCGTGCATCTTCACCCTTTCCTCGAGGGAATTGGGCAGGCCCGCCAAGACGTCGCTGATGAGCGTCCCGTCCTCCATGTGCTCGTCGCTACCGGCGATGTGCTGGAATCCCTTCTGGCCGGGGATGGCGCGCGGCGAGACTCCGGATTCGGTCACGAGGTACCGCTTGAATTCCTCGGGCTTCGACTCGTCCGCCATCATCCCGCGGTTAATCGGGACGTTAAAATCGAATGTGTTGACCGTGCCGTAGCTCTCACTCAGCACAAGGTCCGTCATTAGAATAATCGGTGTTTGATAGACGTCCGCCAAGTTGAACGCCTTCACCGTCATGTCGAAGCACTCTTGCTGGTTTCTCGGGGCAATGATCGCACGCGGCCAGTCCCCCTGTCCCGCACCCATCGCGAGGTTCAGATCGCCCTGCTCGGTCTTCGTCGGAAGGCCGGTCGAAGGCCCGCCGCGCTGGGCGAGCACGACGACCACTGGGACCTCCAGCATTCCCGCCAGTCCGAGCCCTTCGACCATCAGCGAGAAGCCGCCGCCTGAAGTCGCCGTCATCGCCCTGACCCCGCCAAACCCAGCGCCGATTGCCATATTGATCGAGGCCAGCTCATCCTCCGACTGCTTGACCACCACGCCGTGCCTCGGCCCGTGGGCGGCGAGGTAATGGAGAATGCTGGACGAGGGTGTCATTGGATATTGGGCATGGAACTTCACTCCGGAAGCGAGTGCCCCCATCGCGATCGCTTCATTCCCGGTCACTAGCATCCTCCTCACCTTCGTGTACCTAGCCGGGTGCTGCAATCTCCCATTCCCCTTCGCGACGAAATCGTGACCCGCCTTCGCCGCTCCGACATTGGCGTCGATCACGTCCTGCTTCTTGGTCCCGAACTGGCTCTTGACGACGCTGACGAAGACATCGAAGTCCATATCCAGGAGGCCCACGACCGCGCCCAGAGCCACGGTGTTCTTCATGATTTGCGCGGTGCTGTAGGTCCGCGACAATTCCAAAAGAGGAATCTCGACCAGAGTCACGCCTTTCTTCAGTTCGTTCTTCTCGACCTTGACTGCGTTCGGGTCGACGATTATCGCTCCGCCCTCCGTGACGTTCTTCGCGTGGAAGTCGGCGGTGTCCTGATTCAGGCAGATAAGGACATCGGGGTCCTCGCCATGGCAGTTCACCGGGGACTCGCTAGCCCGAACCTGGGTCCAGACGTGACCGCCGCGAATCACGGACTGATAGAACGAATAGGTAGAGACATAGAGGCCACTCCTCGTGCAGGTCCTCGCGAACGTCTCTGCGCTTGAGGCGACTCCGTCGCCAGCCGCCCCGCCAATGCGGAATGATACCTCGCCTTTCTTCATAGCGTGCCTCTTAAGTCATCGACTGCTTGACCGGTTTCAAAGGCAGGGAAACTTAAATAGTTTCACAATGGCGCGCCTCCAGAACGCTAAGCCTTATGACGTGATTGGCGATTCGGTCGGCCGAAAAGAAGGAGGTTCCGTGATGTCTCCAAAGAGCGCTCCCAGAATCGAAGGATACTACACGCCGCTCGGTCCATACTCGCATGTGGTCGCCGCCAACGGTTTCATTTTCCTTTCAGCCCAGACCCCCCTGAAACCTGATGGCTCGTCGAAGGAATTCATCGGTTCAGACGTCAAGGAGCAGACCCGCCAAGTCCTGTCAAACGTGAAGCTGCTGCTGGAGAAGGCAGGCAGCTCTCTGGAAGATGTGGTGAAAGTCACAGTGTACTTGACCAACCCGAAGGACTCGGGGGCCATGAACGAGGTCTACAAGGAATTCTTCCCGAAAGACCCGCCCGTGAGATCCCTCGCCAGAATCGGATTGGAGCCACCGGGCCTTCTGGTCGCGGTCGACGTCATCGCGGTCCAGAAGAAGTGACTAGAAGACCATCTTCGCGAGCGTCTTCGTGGCCTTGATGCCCTCTATCGCCCGGACTTTGGAAACAACTATCTCGCCTATCTTGTCGTACGTCTCAGCCTCGACCTTGGCGATCAGGTCGTACTCGCCGAAGAGCGGGTAGAGCTCAACCACCTCCTCGATCTTGAGGAGACGCTGGTAGACGTCTCTCTCCATGGAGGGCTCCACGCTTATGAGCACGAATCCTACCGCCAAATCGTCACCGATTTTTGCGGATGCGGGGGCCGTAGTTAAGGTTGTCGGTATGGTTCCGATTCACGCCATCATCCTTTTCCACCAGGCCCGGCGAGACCCGACAGTGTGGTTGTCTTCAACTCGGGTCGAATTCATGGCTGAAGGTTGCGTATCCCCAGAGGACGCTTATTTCGATTTCATAGCTGGCGTGGGGATTTCCATGAAGGATGAAATAATCCCCAGAAGAAAGGAACCCATCTGAATCGCCGTCGACGAAGGTCAGATTGCCTCCCGGGAAGGAACTTGCTGAGCCGTTGACCAGAGTGACATTATCGAGAACCAAGGTCGAATTCTCCCAGAGGGACATGGTCAAATGCCCACTCAGGTTGATCTCCGGATGCCGCCAAGACACGCTCACGTTGATCGTCAATGGCATTTGCGTATCACTGGTTGCGAACCTCATGTAAGGCATATTGCCGACAATGTGACCGTAACCCGCTATCCAAGTGAGACTCGTTTCACCGTCCCCAATCTGTTGGATTCCGAAAGTCAATGTCGTCCTATTGTCGATACCACCAATCGTGAAGCGGTCGCCCGCATCGAGCAGACCGTTCACATCGGTGTCTAGGTAGACAATGGACACGCCGTCTGCAGTCGTCACTGGCAAATCCCCCATGTTGCCCTTGATCGTCCCATCACGTCCCTTGATGTCGAGAGTGAAATTCAACTGAGAAAGCGGGATAGCTGAAGCGTACCCTTCCTGCACCATTTCAAGCGTTGATGTGACGTTTAGACCGACTTGGTCCCCGACGTGGCGAATCCTCATCGCGGCATGGTCATTGGCATTGTAACCGGGAATGAGAAGTTGATACGGACCGTGGGCACCGACCATGATGTGCTTGAAGCCGCAAATGTAGCCACAATCCGACAAGGCGCCTCCCAAGGACAGCACGTACGTCTGGTGTCCAAAACCATCCTGCACGGCGACATCGTCAAGGTGCACGCGTATCTGATCACCGTCGTCGAGGAGCCCGTTGCCATTCACGTCGACATAGCGCATCGTCCCATTCTGTGAGGTTCCATCCTCCAATGAATGCATCTCATCGATGATCGGATTTCCCGCATATCCACCGCTCAATATCACGTATTCGAGAGCTGCCACGACAATCCAGGCGGCAGCCACATCTATTGACGGGAGTTCTTCATGGAAATCATAGAATCCCTTGATCAATGACGCGTTTACAAGATACAATGGATATTTATCGCCATCTCGGGTGATGACCGCATAAGACATCCATCCGGTTTCATTCCTCTCCAAAGGCGCGAGCATGAACCCCGACACCAATGAAACCGCGTCGAACACGTGTTCAATCGCCTGGTAGATGATTGGAATTGGGCAAATGAGCTCCTCTGCCCAGACGCCCTTCAGGTTGTTCAGACTATAGTTCTTGAAGTGAAGGGTTGTCCTGAATCGTTCTCCGACGACGTAATGCTTATTGATATCTCCGCGGACGAGACCAGAACCATTGCACATTGAAGACCATTGACCCTTGAGCTGCAGGTACACCTCGCGACCATAGGTCGTGTTGAAGTAGTTGACCTCCGTGATTATGCCCTCGACGTCTCTCACCTCTCCGGGTTTCCAATGCATATGGAGAAGAACCTCGTCCGGAGTATATGGTCTGTAATAGGCATACCATAGGCCATAGGATGCACTCGACACAACAGCGAATGCGATTAGAGCGGCAATGGCGGCGCCCCACTTTCCGATTCGCAACCTCTTTCTCACCAGATATGATGATAACCCTTCGTCATCTTTAAAACTATTCCCGAGGCGGATGGCGGTCAAGTCAAGAGTGATTATCACGTAAGACAACGCGGAAGCAACCATGAATACCGTCCACGTCAATAATCATAGTTCAAGACGATGAGAAAAGAGACGCGCCACAAGAGATGCACGCAGAGCTGCGTCCCCTATCCATTTGAAACCCTGAGACGCTGCTACGTCACATTGTTTGGCGGCGTCTCACCCGACCTGCAGGCATATCAGGTCGGGATTAACAGAGAGGCGCTCGCCGGCAATACAGAGCTGGACAGTCTTGACAGAGTGGCGGTGGGCGTCTTGGGGGAAGGTCGGACGCGCCCCTTCTTCATGGAAAGGCTCTACGATGTTGCAGCTCTCGATGACACGACGCCGGATGCGATGGCGAAGTCTGCATTCGGCGAGGCGGTGTTTTCGGTTGAGCTGGACAGGGGAAGAAGGCCGTTCGACTCCCTCAGGGAAGGCAGATTGATCGTACTAAGTGCGGTCCTGGCCGACCCGGAGGCGGAGGGCAGGGGATGGCGGTTGGATTTGCTTGCCAAGGCACTCCGCGAACTCCGGATCCTGGAATCCTAGGCGCCGCGCGCATCTTGAAAAACCTTATCTCGCACTCCCTTCTATTCATTGTCGATGCGCATCGGAGTCGTCGGTTTGCAGGGAGACGTCAGCGAGCATGTCGAAGCGGTCAAGCTCGCGTTGAAAAAATCAGGTCGGCATGGCGATGTGGTTCTCCTCCGCCGCCCGGAAGACTTGGAGAAGGCCGACGCCGCCACGATTCCCGGCGGGGAGAGCACGACGATTTCGAAGCTGTTGATCAAGTCTGGTCTCTTCGAGCCTCTCAGGCGTAGGGGGCAGGAGGGTATGCCAATACTGGGCACGTGCGCGGGCTGCATCCTTCTTTCGAAGGAAGCGGGGAATCAGGCTGAGAAGACAAAGACTACCCTACTTGCCCTGATGGACATGGAGGTTGACCGCAATGCATTCGGAAGGCAGAAGGAAAGCTTTGAGGCCCCGCTGACCATCGAAGGACTGGATGGACCGTTCAAAGGCGTCTTCATCAGAGCCCCTGCCATCGTGAAGGTCTGGGGCGAATGCAGGGAGCTGGCCAGGTTCGGCGACTCGATAGTACTGGCAAGACAAGGCAACCTCATCGGTGCGGCGTTCCATCCGGAGCTTGGCGGGGACACGCGGTTCCATGAGTGGTTCCTCGGCCTGATCTAGGGAATCAGGAACAATGCCAGCAGGGAGAGCGCCACCGCCAGCGAGACGCTCAGGGCCAGGGCGGGCTTGAGGATGGCCACCGTGAGATTGATTCCTGTGGTCAACCGTGCAGAAGACTCAGGACCGAAGATCCTCAAGTCGTCGATGTGGCCGGTGGCGGCGGCTGATTGGGAGAAGGATAAGTCCCTGACCGCGAGTTCAGTCAACTCCTTCGCATTACCGACAAGCCGGGCCCGTTCCATCTTCATCCCGGCGGGGTTGAAACCGCCCATAGTCATGTTCACGGAATGATCATCCGATGTGAGGACCTCGGCGACATCGACCATGCCCTTGACGGCCCCGATAATCTCTTCTCTCAGGCCGCAGACCATGTTGTTGCTGTCGAAGAGGATGTATGCCGTCTTCTGGCCCCCCGCCTCCACTACGAGCACCTGTATCCCCAAGGGGCCGAGGCCGTCATCCGGATTGCCGGTATACGGCATCGAAGCGAAGCCGACACCGATCGTGTCGAAACGAAGGTCCTTGGCCGACTCGACGGCTTTCCTTGACGCGGCGATGATGTCGTGCGATGCGCGGCTCCCGAAGTGCGTGAGGCCGCTGCCGACCTCCATGCAGTTGTGCGCGTCCACGAAGATCGCGTCTGCGGCTCCGGCAGCCTTCGCCTCCTGGCGGGCGGCGTGGCCGGTCGCCGAGTCGATATCGTCCGTCGGGTTCGGGGCGAGCGAGCAAACTATCAGGGCGGTCTCTCCGAAGAACTGCGCCATGGCGGTTGCCTTCCCCACCGTCGCCGTCGCCGACTTCGTGCCGCCGTGCAGCGACTTCGCTCCCTCGATGAGTTCCCTCACCTTGTCCCCGATCCTCCTGCACTCCGCCAGCGTCGCGATGTTCTGGTCGTGGGTGCACGGCCCCTTGGGAACCATGACCGCAGGCGATAGTTCGAAGAGATAATGCGCCAGCTTGCGCGGCAGATCGCTCCCGCCAAGGGTGCCTAGCGGCCCGGGGTGGGCAGACGGCACGACGATCACCGCCTTCATCCTCGAGGCTGAGGCGAATGCGATCGCACCGACGTGCACCTGCGAGGGCATCGAGATGGACTGGAAGAAACCCTCGACCTTGTCCTGCGAGGCCGAACCTCTCTCGGTCATGTGATCCAGGAACTGGCTCATAAGCCAGAGGCCATCATAGCCGAAGCTCTTCCTCATCGGCCTGTTAGCGAGCTCCGCGAAGAGCATCGAGCTGCCGAGGAAGAAGAGGAAGACCAGCACGGCGAAAACTGCATCCCCAACGGTGAACGGCAGCACGAGAGGCGTGAGCAGATACGCGGCCAAGGTCTGGATCGACGAGGGGAGTAGCGACCTGGAGGTCCTGCTCTCCGAAGTCGCGAGCATCACCAGATGCCTCAGCCACAGGGGGACTCCCCACGCCAGAATCGTGAGACGCTGCGGAGAGAGACTGCCGGAGTCCGGGGGCACCGCGATTCCCACAATCGCCTCGATTCCCCGCGAGACCGCCGCGACTCCGACGGCGATCACCAGCCCGGTAAGCGCGAGGAGCGCGGTCCGCCTGAAATATGTCCTGCCCCCGAGGAGCTCTGCCAGAGGCTTCGTGAGCAATGCGGCCAAGAGCGTTGGGATACCGAAGAGGACCGTTGCGTAGGCCGCGATCCACCAGTCGAGTCTCGGAGCTGCGACAAGAAACCCACCGACAATCGAGAGGATTATGCAGGGTATGATCGTCACGCGCGGCGGCGGGGCCCAAAAGAGCTTCGATGTGACCCTCGTCGCATCGGAGTGATATTCCTGAGCCGTCTTCGGTTTCGCCGACGCCATGTCAGTGCCCCTTCACCGCCTCCACTATGCGCCGGAGTACGGAGAAGTCGCCCGCTTCCTCAAGGATCGTGCCCGTCACGACTATGTCCGCTCCCGCCACCGCGGCTGCCTTAGCGGCCTTCGGCGTCCTGATTCCGCCGCCAACAACGAGCGGGATGTTTATCTCCTTCTTGACCGCCCTGATCATCTTCGGCGGCACCGGGACAGGTGCCCCCGAGCCCGCCTCAAGGTACACGAGATCCATGCCGAGGAACTGTGCGGCCAGCGCATACTGGACCGCCATGTCGGGGTCGTCCCTCGGGATCAGCTCGGCCCTCCCGACTTCCCCCGCCCTCAAGCCGGGCCAGACCAGGAGGTAGCC
>JAFNFQ010000033.1 GCA_017885655.1 Methanobacteriota archaeon
GTGGGCGGGCTGGGCTGGGGGATAGTCATTAACGCTTCGTCCGTCGTCGCGTCGGGACTGGACGTGCGTGCGAATTCCAAATCGGGCATCTATGTCTCGAATGAGAGCGACTTCTCGGGAAGAGATGTCTTTGTTTGGAACAATGGCGGTGGGGGTTTGACTGCAGGGGATTCCACTCTCAGCCTGCGCGATTCAAACATATCGAACAACATGTACGCTAACATGGCCATTTTCGATTCGGAAATGGGCCTCGCGAATACGTCGGTCTTGAGCAGCTACACGGGAATGCACGTGGACGGTTCGACCCTCACGATTGCAGACTCGACACTTGGCGAATCAGATTTCGGAATGCGCATAGACTCGTCGAACGTCGTCATAAGCAACAGCAGCCTGCGCGACTTCGAGAGCGTCTACCAACCATTGGCGTTCGATTGCTCATACTCCAATGTCAGCATCCATGATTCGAGCTTGGTACGAGCGCCAATCATGGCTTGGGGCGGCTGCAGGCTGATAATTGAGCGCAGTTACTTGGAGGAAGGCTTTGTAGAGGCTCAGGGAGGCGGTCTCTTTTTGGGAAACGAATTCGCAAACTATACGATCCAGTTCGGGACTTTCACGCAGATAAGGGAGAATTGGTTTCACGATTGCGATGTCGCATTGGAATTGATTGACCTCACGACATCAATCCATGAAATCCCCGTCCGACTCGATCGCAACACGATTTCGCGGTGTCGAGTCGGGCTGAGGGGCGACACGAGCGACCAACTGGTGATATTCGCGAATGGGACGTTCGAAGGCATCACGGAAAGCGCCGTGGATGCAACGGACGGCGGCACGTTCTTCATCGTGAATTCATCAATCGGTGGCGGTGGATTGAGTGGTGGGCCCAATCGGATATACCTCGCGAAGTATCTCACTGTCCGCACCCTGAATGCGGACGGAACGCCGCTCATGGGAGCCGAGGTTTACGTCTCGTTCGGAGGCAGGACCTTATGGGTGAATCACACCGGGGACGATGGGACGCTGGCCTGGATTCCAGCGCCCTATGCGGTCTACATGACCGGCGGCGCCATTCCGACATGGGTGATGGGCACATCAGTCGTCAACGTGGTTGCTCCGGACACGAAGTTCACGGACTGCCCCCGGAATGTGGACATGACTGTGGAGCGGACCGAGGTTTTCCGCGCTGAGATGTCAGAGGAGACTCTCTGTTTGCTCTGGATTACGGCAATCATCATCGTCATTGTTGTGATTGTTTTCGCAATCGTCTTGATTCGCCGGAGAAGGAGATACCGCGAACCTTCCGGGCCTTTCCGACCGTACTGAACACTCCGCTTCGACAATCCAACGATTGAGTTGAGAGGAACCCTCATGAATTGCGGCGAGGCGGCTAGTTGTCTCTCTATTTCTCCCTGAGCGAGGCGAGCTCCGGCGGCAGGAGTTGGCGCCCCGTGACCTCCTCGTACTCGAGGATCGTTCTCAGCACGGCGGGATCGACGTACATCGATTGCCTGCGTTTCCCCTTTGCAGCCACCTTCCGAAGCTTCGGGAGATTCTTCTGCATCAGCTTGGCGGGGTCCCGCTCGATCCCCCAGAGCTTCAGACTCGCACTCTCGGGCAGGAACCTCTTCCCAGTCTTCCACTCCTCGTGTACGATCGTCTTCATCTCAATCGTCAAAGCCAAGGATTCGAACAGGCTTGAGGCCCCGAGCAGCATCGCGGCGGGCATGAAGGCGACGACCAGCGGAATGACCCACGGCGACACGCCGTAGTTGAAGACTACTGCCATGGCGGCGAGAGGGATGGCGAATGACGCTCCGAACCAACAATACGCCTTGACGCTCGCGCGCCTGAAGGCTTTCAGCAGCTCTGGCCCTTTCCAAGTCTCCGTGGGCGGGGGCTTCGGGTCTAGTCTCCTGTACATGGCAAGCATCTGCATCTGCGGGAGCAGGTGCTTGCCCGAGCTCTCCTCATAGCGCCGTACCTGGAAGTAGAGGCTGAGGGTCTCGAAGAAGAGGCTCTGTCGCTTGATGAACAGATACATGACAACGATGGTAATCCCGAACAAGACCGCAGCTGCTACTATGAACAACGTGACCAGAAGACACAGTTGGTCAACAGAGTGAACAGTCTCACCGATCATGACGTAGCCGATTGAAAGCTCGACCACCGCGAAGGACGAGACGTATATCTTCCCGATTCCCGCCACGGCCTCCTTCTTGCTCGATGTCATCAGCACCTTCCTCATGCGCTCGACGTCAGCCTTAGAAATCTCCGGAATCTCCCGCCAGACGGAATCGAATCTTGTGCCCAGTCCCTCCTTCAATGCGCCTTCGAGCCGCTCGAGTTTTGTCTTCCTGCTGAACGACTTCGCCGGAACCAGTTTGGAGGTGCCTAGGATGGGAGCGGCGACCTCGAACCCGCGGAGAACGGATGTGCCCATCAGCGGATTGGAGAAGTACAGGGGCCACACCGCCGTCACCGAACCCCACGGCACGAGGTGCGCCCCATTCTTGATCGCCTTGTACCTCATCAGCTGCGGGCGGAAACCGGCCGTCGCCACCAGGAGCCTCTGAGGCAGCAAGAGATATTCGACGATCGCGCTGAGCGCGCCGATCAACAGACTCCACGCGCCTAACTCCGGGTCCCAGGCAAGCATGAAGAATCCCGAGATCAGGAACACGAACGGAATGGCGACGATTTGGAGTAAGTCGGTGTTGTAGCTCTCCTTGAACAGGACCCGACCGGTGTCTTGGCCCCTCACGATGGCTTGAGCGGGCCGTGCATATTTATCTCTTCCTCGGAACCCTCAGCTTTTCTCCTTCTCATGATTCCGCGTGGCTCCCGGTTCCACACCCACCAAGTCCACCGCCAAGGCTCGATTCGAGTCAAAGACCCATCACACATTCAACGCCCGCCATAACGACACATAGGTCTGGGGCGTCTCTGACCGGAGAGCGATGTTGCTCGGCATGCCGATGGACTTCAAGGCAACCGCCACCGACCCGGGCAGAAATGGATTGACATCCACTCAGGACTGGGTGAGCAAGCATCATGGCTGAGACCGTTTTTCGGGCTGAAAACCTGTCGGCGGCAGGTTCTGAGGCATTGGGACGAGTTTCCGGCGCATTGTCCCGCCACGTGGGACAATTGGGACCGGCTCTCGGACAACCGGAATCGAACGAGGGACAGGATTCGGGGATGCCGCGACAGCACGGCAGGGCGCGGGACAACTGGGACGATGTCGGGGGCAATTGCCCCATGCCCTCGGACAATGGGGACGCATGCCGGGGCAATTGGGACGAGCCCGGGGACAACTGCCCCCAATCGGGGGACAACGGGGACCGCCTCCGGGACAACCGCTCTATGAGCGCGAGCACGGGGATCGACCCTCGGACAATCGGGACCGGTCTCGGGACAACCGTCCCAAGGCTCGGGGCATTGGGACCGATACCGGGACAATTGGGACGGCTGCGGGGACAATCGGCCCGAGGTCGGCAGCAATTGACCCCAAGTCGCGGGCAATTGCCCCGAATACGGTTCCGATTGGGGCGAATCGGGTCCCGTATGGAGTGGACTTGGTCCTGATCCGATAAAGACTACTTCGCCCTGGCTATATATCGACATGGCATCTTCCCCGCCAAGTCTCATATCGAATCGATCCCATCCACGTCAGCCCTCTCGCCAAGGACAACCGCGCCCGTGTCGGCGCCATGTGGACTCACCCGCGGCCAACCGCCGCCGATCCTCTCTACCCTTGAATCACATCTTCCACCATCCGCGCCGACGTTTTCTACGTGTGCGCGGGACTTTTCTACTCCGTGACCCGGTCGGTCCACTAGTAGACCGACGGGTTCCACACATGAATTGGCCTGTTTCGAGGCAGAATAGCGGGTCTCAACGTTGGAAGTCTGTTTTCTACTTGGAGAAATCGTCCATCCACTAGTAGACGAGAGTGTTCTCCACGTAGATGTGACGGGTCACGGTGTAGAACCGGTCTATTCGGGCGTCCAAGCATGGTTGAGAGTGTAGACCCGTTCGGTCCACGAGTAGAACTGTCCGGTCTACGAGTAGACCTGTTCGGTCCACTAGTAGACCTCCCGCCTCCAACTTGTCGGGACACCACGGTCCATGGCGGTGAGTTTAACGCAAACGGAGACACGGAGGGCGAGAAGGTGACTACAGTCAACGAGCAAGTAGCGCACTAAGAAGTGCGCCAATCAGTGCATGCAGTCGGGAAGGGGTGCGGACACGGAATCAGGATGTGCCATGGTTCCATCAGACGAGGGGCTCAGGGGCTTGGCGGCGATCGCTTTCTTGGCGGGAATGAATATCATGTTCACCGCCGCCGTCATCGACCCGGAGAGCGACCACCTGACATTCATCTGGGACAGGGGGACGGTACTCTTGCCACCGCCACGACGAACTACAACGACGGTATCGCACCAGACCCATGTCAGAGCCCTAGCGGGACGTTCCCATTCACCGCCACGGATTCCCGCCAGTGTGTCCACGCGATGGCTGGAACCCACATCATGACATTGAGGGTGACCGACGATGATGGCGGGGGAAATCGCGAGAGACACGAAAAACGCTAATAGCCTCCCCTTCGATGGCGGGCCGTGGAATCCGTCAACGGCTCCGTGCTATCTGTCAAGGGCTTCATTGATGGAAGCATCGGCATCGAGGACGGGGTGGTAGTCGAACTGTCGAAGAAGAAGGCGGCAGATCCGGCGGCCACAGGCATCGTCCTCCCCGCCTTCTGCAACGCTCACACTCACCTCGGCGACGCCTTCATACGCATGAAACTGGAGGGCACGGTCGAGCAACTCTTCGGCCCGCCGAGCGGCCTGAAGCACCGCATGCTCGCGAAGGCCACCGAGAAGGAAGTCGTCTCAGGGATCGAGGGTGCAATCAAGACCATGGTGCATGGTGGCACCGGATCATTCTGGGACTTCCGGGAGACGGGGATCGACGGAGCGAGAATGCTCTTCAAGGGCTGTCTCGGCATTGGCATCGAGCCCGTCTGCATGGGGCGTCCCAAGGCGATGGAGTACAGCAAGGAGGAAGTCGCGGCCCTCCTGCGGATCTGCGACGGGCTAGGCATCAGCAGCATGCGGGACTGGCCCTATTCTGAAGTCCAGAAGCTCTCTCTCGACGCCAGAAGGGCGGGGAAAGCTTTCGCCATCCATTGCAGCGAGGTCAACCGAGAAGACATCGACAAGGCTCTGGACCTCAAACCGGCGTTCCTGGTCCACATGATCTACGCGTCCGAGAGCGACCTGCAGAGATGCGCGGACTCCAGCACGCCCATCGCCATCTGTCCAAGGTCGAACGCGTTCTTCGGGAAGCTGCCGAACATTCCGATGATGCTCTCAAAGGGCGTCACCCTCATGCTCGGCACAGACAATGCGATGCTCAACACCCCGTCGATGCTCCGCGAAATTGATTTCGCTTTCAGAGCAGCGAAGCTGCAAGGGGATGTCTCGCCCGCCGACATCGTGCGCATGGCGATAAGGGGGCGAAAAGGTTTAAGTGCGCCGGACAATAGCGGATTTCGAATCGGTGACAGGGCTCGCTTGGCCGTATTGGATGTACCGGCCGGCAAGGATCCGTACAGCGATGTCCTGAGGGCGACGGACGCCGACGTCGCGCTAGTCTGGTTGGGCGAAGAGAGATGGCAAAGGCAAGAAAAGGAGTCGCGAAGGGAGAAGCCCCGAAAGAGCGAATCAGGCCGCCCGAGAGGAAGTCACCGAAATACGCGCCGGAGAAGGCGCTGACAGCAAAAGACCTGATGACGAAGAACCCGATAGTGGCGGTTCTTCCCGGGAGCAGGACCGAAGTCCTGAAACTTCTCGTTACCCACACGCTCACTGGCGTCCCTGTCGTCAAGAAGGACGGCACGCTGGCGGGATTCGTCGCGAGGAAGCACATCTTCGCGAAGCCCGAGGAGGAGCAGCTCGCCCTGATCATGGTCAGGGACTACCCGTCCGTCGAGTCGACGCAGGACATCAAGTCGGTCGCTCGGACATTCATCAAGGAGGACCTGCACCACCTGCCTGTCGTACATAAGGGCAGACTTGTCGGCATCATCACGCCTGCAGATTTCCTCGGCTACATAGGCGGGCTGGGCCTCGACAAGCCGGTCGAGGAAATCCTGCGGAGCCCCTGCGTCGCGATCCACGAGTCCACCCCTCTCAACATAGCATCCGAGATAATGCGCCTCGGCAAAGTGTTCGCGCTGCCCGTGCTCGACAACGATGGGAGGCTCGCCGGCCTGATCTCGGACAGGGACGTCTTCAACCTCAGCATCATCAACGGCAGCGTCGCGATCCACGACCTCGGGCTGGCGGGGGACGAGGACGCGTGGACATGGGAGGGGCTGCGCAACGTCATGAGGCTCTATTACGAGGAGAAGAAGATCAGCCTGCCGAAGATAGCTGTGAGGGACATCATGATCCGCAAGCCCGTGACCGTATTCAGGAAGACCGGGACGAGCGAGGCGGCGACCCTCATGTACAGATACGACTTCGGGCAGCTCCCCGTCGTCGACTCGAACGACAGGCTGTTCGCAATGCTATATGAGCTGGACATCGTTGCGGCTTTGGAGTGAAACGCATGGACAGGTACGACGAGCTGATGTCCCTGTCAGTCCGAAAGGGGTTCATCTGGCCGACCGCGGACCTCTATGGCGGGTTCGCCGGTTTCTATGACTACGGGCACAACGGCGCGCTGATGAAGAGGCGGCTGGAAGACCTCTGGATAGACTATTTCCTGCATCTGGGGGAAGACTACTACCTGATCGACACGACAAGCATCTTGCCCGAGGCGAGCCTCAAGGCTTCGGGGCACGTTGAGCACTTCACGGACATCCTGGTCACCTGCACGAAGTGCGGGGAGAACTGCCGCGCGGACCACCTCCTCGAGGAGGCCACCAAGAAGAGCTACGAGGGTATCCCGCCGCAGGAGATAGACAAGCTCCTCGCCGAGCACAAGATCAGATGCCCCAAGTGCAAAGGCGCTTTCGCCCCTTCGAAGCCGTTCCACATGATGTTCCCGCTCATGGTCGGCCCGATGGGCAAGGACCCCGCGTACCTGAGGCCGGAGACCGCGCAGGGCGTCTACATCAACTTCAAGCGGGAGTTCGAGGCGCTCAGGAGGCACCTGCCGCTCGGCCTCGCGATCGTCGGGCGGGCCTTCCGCAACGAGATCTCACCCCGCCAGGGGACGTACAGGATGCGGGAGTTCATCCAGGCTGAGCTGCAGATATTCTTCAACCCAAAGACGTTCGACAGCTCCATCGCTTTCGATGATGTGCAATCGTCCGAACTCCTCGTCGCCCGTGCGGACAAGAAGGACCAGGGTGGAGCCGACAGGGCGACCTGCTCCGAGCTGGTGAAGTCGGGGCTCCCCCTGTTCTACGTCTATCACCTCGCGAAGGTCCAGGACTTCTTCCTGAAGGAGCTGGCGGTGCCCGCGGACAGGTTCAGGTTCGCGGAGCTCGGCGAGGGCGAGCGCGCTTTCTACAACAGGATACACTTCGACATGGAGGTCAAGCAGGACTCGCTCGGCGGGTTCAAGGAGATCGGGGGCGTGCACTACAGGGGGGATCACGATCTCACCGGTCACCAGAACACCTCGAAGGTCTCGCAGACCGTGACGATCGACGGAGAGACGTTCATCCCTCACGTCCTCGAGCTGAGCTTCGGCATCGACAGGATGTTCTGGGCGCTCCTCGATGCGAAGTATGAGAAGGTGAAGACGGAGAAGGGCGAGAGGTACGTGCTGCATCTTCCGCCAAAGATCGCGCCGACGCAGGTGGCGGTCCTCCCCCTCCTGGGCAAGGACGGACTCCCGGAGAAGGCGATGCCGATCTACGAACAGCTCGCGAAGGAGTTCAAGTGCTTCTACGATGAAGGCGGGAGCATCGGGCGTCGATACGCGAGGATGGACGAGATAGGGACGCCGTACTGCGTCACGATCGACCACCAGACCCTGCAGGACGGGACTGTGACGATCAGGGAGCGGGACACCGCCGCCCAGAAGAGGCCCGCTTCCTCAGAGCTGGGGCCGATCATCGGCAAGCTGCTCTCCGGGCAAGCGAAGTTCGAGAGCTTGCCTTGAACGCCTTCCCGCCGCAATGACTTTCTGTGGCTGACGCATTGCGGTGGCCGTGCGACGCAAGAAATCCCAAGAGAAGAGGATCGCCCAGGAACGGATCGAGACCCTGTTTGAGATGGCGGAGAAGGAAGCCATGAAGAAGAACTGGACGAGGGCGAACAGGTACGTCGATCTCGCGAGGACGATAGGCATGAGGTACAACGTCACCCCGGGATCGGACCTGCGCCGGAGGTTCTGCCGCGGATGCGGCACGTTCCTCTTGCCGTCTGCCACCGCACGGATCAGAGTCGGCGGCGGGAAGGTCGTCTGCACGTGCCTCAAGTGCGGGCGCGTCACCAGATATCCTCATGTCCGAGAGCGGCGGGAGAGGAGGCGGGGGAGAGAAAGGGGGAGTACGGGCGTGCGCAAGACGCCTGAAGAGGCGGGCGTGGAAGACCTCTAGGGTCACCTGGTCGTGACGATGCTCCGCGCGGTCTCGGTGCAGAGCTCCGCCATCTTCTTGTTGCCGACTATGCGGTAGAGCATCGCTTTGGCATTCCATGCCTGGAGGTAGTCGGGCTTGGCCTTGGTGACCTCGTGGAGTGTATCGATCGCTTCATCGAAGTTTCCGACCGCCGCCTGCTCGATCGCCTTCCGGAAAAAGCTTTCCGCGTCCCCGCCAAAGGCAGTGTGCCTTAGAGTGTCTCGGCCGAGGGCTCCTGCATCCAATGTCATTGCGGCGGGGAAAGAACCGGAAAAACATCAATAAACTTGCGAACCCGTTATCACGGCGGAGAATACGAGCTACGTCGGTCCTCAGTAGTTCGTCGTCATGTCGATTATGCCGGCCTTTCTCGCGAGGTACTCGGTCATCCGGAACAGCAGTATCGACAGGAGGAAGAAGAAGGCGGTTGAGATGAGTAGGAGCGCGATTATCCCCGCCAGGTCTCTCTGTTCAAGCCCGGTCGTCACCTGAGCGATCTGAGAGCTAGGGAGGATGAGGCGCCTTATCGCCTCGAGCCAGTAGGTTATCGGTAGCGCCCTCCCGACGGACTGCCCCCAGCCAGGCAGCACGGAGAGCGGGAAGATGACCCCGCAGAAGAGATAGAACATGCCGGGGATGCCCTCCGCAAGTCCGTGCGTGTGCTTCGCGGTCAGGAAGGAAAGCCCCGCGAGGCAGAGCCCGATGGCCACCACGCACAGAAGTCCGATCACCATCACCGCAAGGAACAGAGGGATGTCCCAGAGCGACATCGAGAGGTCGATGTGGAGCGCGAAGACACCGAACGCGAGCGTGACCGCCGTCGCAATTGTCGCTAAAAGGACCTTCGAGGCGGCCCTGCCGACGATGTACGTGTAGAAGTTGATCGGCGACATGTAGACGTAGCGGATCGTCTGGTACCATTCCCTGTCGGACTGGATCACTTGGAAGCATCCGAACAGGACGCTGGCGACGTAGATGAAGAACGCGTTCCCCACGAACAGGTACGCGAACATCGCCGATTTGCCGAGGTCCGGATTTCCCGTTCCGATGAAGAGCGCAACGAACGACATGAGCACGAGGATGAACGCCCCCGCCACGGGCTTGATGATCGAGTAGATGAGGAACAGCCCCGGCTCGGTCCAGTTGCTATCCATCTCCCAGCCGAGCCACGCGGCCTGCTTGAACACCCGCCACTCGTCCGCTACTGATGTCGTGTCGTCAGCTTCCCCTCCCTCTTCGCGAGGGTCTCCAGGTAACCGAGGCTCAGCTTCGCGAGCACAAGGAACACCGCCGCCAGGACGCAGAGCACTGCGAGTTCGAGCTCCGGCGAGAAGAAGTAGAACTGCGTCCCGAAGCCGCTGACGGGAAACATCAGCTGCCTGAGCGCGTCGAGTCCGAGCGTGGCGGGGATTACCGATGCGCCGATTGCCACCGTCTGCCCGAGCGCCTTGACGGGGAAGTAGAACCCGGACAGGAGGAATATCGGTTCTTCCATCAGCGCCGAGAGGTTCCACGCCTCCCTGCCGTAGAGCAGGTAGAGGGAAGCGAACATCATGCCCATGCCGTAGAGCGCGATGAGCGTGACGAAGAACACCGCGAGTATGAGCAGCGGGTTGCCGATGGTGATGACGACGCCGAAGATGAAGACGCCGACGACGAGGGTGGTCACCGCCCTGGTCGACGTCATGAACATCCCGCCCACCGCCATCCCGCCGAGCAGGGCCATGCGGGACATCGGCGCCATCATGTACAGCTGGAGGTTGCCGACCTCCTTCTCCCAGTAGAGCTGCGACGCCATCGACCACAGGACGTTGAGCCAGAAGGCCGTCATCGTCCCGCCGATGACAACGTACCCGACGAGGGAGTTCACCTTGTCGAGCATCGTCTGGTCCGGGTTAGGCGGGAGGAACGCCTTGTAGATGAACACGTAGGCCGCGATGGAGAGGATGGGGAGGACGGTCTCGAAGAAGATCCAGCTCAGCTCGCGCGTCCCGCCAATCACCCTCGGGTACGAACGGCCGAACAGCGCGCGGACGTTGAGCCGGATGAAGCCTGGCTCGGTCACTCCTCCAACCCCTTCCCCACCATGCTGATGAACACGTCCTCGAGGGTGGGGTCTGTCTTGCGCATCGAGCGTATCCTCGACCCCTGCGCGGTGATCGCGCTCATGATGTCCGATATCGCGCTCTCGTCCTCGACGATTATCGTGAGGTTCGTCGTGCCGTGGGCGATGTCGTCCTTGGAGCTGAAGTTCCCGATGCCCTTTATCCCGCCTATGGGGGCCGTGCTCTTCAGCGTGTCCACTTCGAGCTGGACGGTCGATTCCTTGCGGATCATCCTCTTCAGGTTCGCCGGAGTGTCGAGGGCGAGTATGCGGCCCCGGTCGATGATCGCGACGCGGTCGCACATCATCTCGGCTTCCATCATGTAGTGAGTCGTGAGGAGGACGGTCTTATGTTCCCTTTTCCTCACCCAGTTCATGATGTACTCCCTGATCGTCCTGCTGGCGTTCACGTCGAGCCCCAGGGTCGGTTCGTCGAGGAACAGGATCTCGGGGTCCGTCACGAAGCCCCTTATCATGTTCATCTTCTGCCTTTCCCCCGTGGAAAGCGTCCGCACCTTGACGTTCTTCTTGTCATAGAGGCCGAAAGTGTGCATCAGTTCGTCGATGCGCTCCTTCGCGACCTTCGATGGTATGCCATAGAACTGCGAGAACATCCAGATGTTCTCCCTCGTGGTGAGGAGGCCGTATCCGGAGGTCTCGCCGCCCGAGACCATGTTTATCTTCCTGCGGATCTGGTTGACTTCCTTGGAGACATCGAAGCCGGCGACGTACGCGGATCCGCTCGTGGGCAGCAGGAGCGTGCAGAGCACCTTGATCAGCGTCGTCTTACCCGCGCCGTTCGGCCCGAGCAGGCCGAAAAGCTCTCCCTCCTTGATCGTGAGGTTCACGTGGTCCAGCGCTGTCACTGGCCCGCCGTTCTCCTTCTCGTTCTTCTTGGCGCTCTTGCGCTTTAGGAGGTGCCGCTTTGGCTTCCGTTTGAAGATCCTCGTGAGGTCACGAGTCTCCGTAGCATACGTCATGGCTCTCAAGGAAACCGCGCTGCGGGGCGGACCCCGCAGGAAAAATCTGGGGATTACGCCTCGACGTGTTTCCTATACCGCGTCACGTAGCCGGCGATCCTGTTCCTCATCATCGTGCTGCTCACGTCGGTCAGTTCCGCGACTTTCTGCTTGTTGTGCTCGAAGTCGTCGGTGAATTGCTCCGGGTATCTCCGGACCAGCTCCTTTGCCACCCTTTTGATGTAGGTCGGTCGGACGTTACCCAATCTTCACTCTCCGGCTTGTGTGCGGTAGAAAGCTCTACAAGAACGGCCCCTAGATAAACATTGCTGGAGGGTCAGGGAGACGCTCACGAGGACTATCAGCCGAAGCAACTTAGGATTGTGCCCAGCATTTCGATGAGGCGAGCACCGGAGTCCAAGGGAGCCTGCACAGGGTCGTTATCAACCGTAGGAGTATCCGGAATAAGCTTATATGCACCTACAGCCCGTCCCATCCCAAGACAGGTGAAACCCGTGCCAATAAGCTCGAGACTAGACGCCAAGTACTGTACGGGGTGCGGATCCCCGATCGAGGCACTCGTCCGCCAGAGTTACTGCCCCTATTGCGGCTGCAGGGATGAGGGCAAGAAGTTCTGCGCGGAATGCGGCACCTCGCTCGTCGACCTGCCGCAGAAGATGTCTGCCCAGCAGCCAGCCGCCACGATGGCGGTCCAGGCAGCCATGAGTACACCGGCAGTCACCGCGCAGCCGACGATGATGGGTCCGCAGCCGACTCTGACCATACCGGAAACCACGCAGCAACCGCAGTGGGGCGGCGCTCAGCAGCCCACCACGGCGAGGCTCGCGAAGGCCTACTGCCCCGATTGCGGCAACGAGGCCACGTGGGTCACCCAGTACAACCAGTGGTACTGCTACGTGGACCAGAAGTACGTCGCGACCCCCTCGTACACGGAGCCGAAGAAAGGGCTGTTCAGGAAGCACTAGTCCGCCGGCCCTTCCTATCCTCGGCGAGTCGAACGAGTCAGCCCAGCCAGTTTGCCGGCTGCACCCTATTTCCAGAGCCTCGGATATGTCCCCGGCTCCATGAGCACGCGCTTGGCCGTGGCCGCGACCCCCGTCTTGTCCGTCACCGTCTCCTCCGAACTCTTCTCAGCATCCATCAGGGCGACGCCCTCCCCCTTGCCTGTGTAGATCGCAACAAGGTCCCCTTTCCTTAGGCGCCTGTCAAGCTTGGCGACCCCCGGGACAGCCAGGCTGGCTCCGTGGCATATGGCGTCCACAGCCGTGTCCTTGACGATGATCGCCGGGAGATGCGCCAGCAGCCGTTCCATTGGCTGCACGATCCTCCTGATGTCCTTCTCGTCGCCTTCCTCTTTCCATAGCACGAACGCGTCTTTGAGGTCGCTAAGGCTCCTTGACTCCTTCTCGTGAAACGAAACCGTCCTCGTCCGCCTGAGGTCCGCGAGGTGCGCGCCGACGCCGAGCGCCTCTCCAAGGTCGTTGCACAGCGTCCTGATGTATGTCCCCGATTCGCACCTGACGCGGAGGAGCGCGAGCCTGCCCTCGATTTCCAAGGGCTCCAGCTCGTAGATCGTCCTCGTGCGCATCTCTCGCTTGACCGCAGAACGAACCGGCGGGGTCTGGTAGACCTCGCCGACGAACTCCGAGAGCATCGTCCTCAGCCTCCCCTCGTCGACGTCCTGGTGAAGCTGCATCACCCCGACATACTCCTTGTCGCCGACGAGCAATGCGTCGAGGGCCCTCGTCGCGTTCTCGAGCGCGACAGGAAGGACGCCTGTGACGCGGGGATCCAGGGTGCCAGCGTGACCCGCCTTAGGGACGCCGAGCAGGTCCCTCACCCAGGCAGATACCTGGTGGCTCGTCGGGCCCTGCGGCTTGTCGATGTTGATGACTCCCGCCTTGAGCAGCTCAGGGACCGACCGCTCCTCCGGTCTCTTGCCGTGGGGTCCTTCCGGGGTCTCGTGCAGGACGATGAGGTCGCTCATCCCTGCACCTTGGACCAGATGAGCTCTGAGACTTCCTCGGCTGTCTTCTCTCCGGAATCGATTGTGATATCGTAAACGCTGAGGTCGGTTATGTCTATCTTATAGATCTCGAGGTACCTGGTCCTCTCGCTCCTCTCCCGCTCTTTTATCTCCCTCAGCGCCTGGCTGGCGGTCTTCGCTTCCCTTTCCGCCACGCGCTTCGCCCTGACATTGACCGGTGCATCGATGTGAACACCAAAGAATGTCGCGCCTTCCCTCTGCAGCAGGTATGCTTGCAGGCGGCTATCGACGATGAGGCTTTCCTTCTGCCCCCGCTCGAGGACCTCCTTCGTGACCTTCCCGTCCAGCTCCTGGTCGACCTCGTGATGCTTCTGAGCGAAGGCGCCGCACTCCTCGAGGGTCATGCCCCTGCGCACCGCCTCGTCGCGGAACATCGAGCCGGAGGAAACCACCGCCAGCCCATGTCTCTCTGAAAGAAGACCGACGACCGTGCTCTTCCCGCTCCCCGGCGTCCCGCCAATCACGACGATCATGGGGACACCTAGCTGGCCTCGGCGGCGGGGCTCATTGCGGCCAGTTTCTTCCTGAAGCTGAGGAACTTGAGGAGCCTGGCGAACAGCTGGCCGAGGAAGATGTTGAACAGCATGTAGAGCAGGAGCCAGGACGCGAAGACGTAGGAGGCGGTCATGCTCGTCTGGAACGACCACGGCACCGCGAAGAGCGTGGTCCCCTGCCCCATCGCCGTCGTGTTCACGAAGCTGTTCAGCCAGAAATAGACCAGGATGAACATGAGGAAGGTGAAGGCCATGTACTTCATCATCGAGCCGGTCATGCCGAGGTTGTCGGCCCTCATCTTGTTCGTCTGCTCCCTGAGCTTCTCGACCTTGGCCGTATTCCCCCGGCGCAGGGCCTCCATCGTGGCCTTGCTGAGGGCGCTGGTCTGCTTCTGCGTCTTCGCCATCTTGACCCAGTCGGTGAAGATATGCCTGATGATCGTCGAGACCCCTGTCGTCAATGTTGCCGCGAAGAACAGAGTGACGACGGGATAGCGACCGCCGAAGCCGAATAGGGGGTCGAGGATCGCCGACGCCCCCATCCCGAGCGCGTTCGAGAGAGACGGGTCGATCATCACCATGAAGGTCAGCAGAAGGAGGAATATCGAGACCTTGGAGGAGGTGCTGAGACCTGGCCTAGGAGGCGGCCGGGTCGGTGTTCCCTGAGCCATCTGTCAGTCTAATGCCCTGTGAATATAAGGATTTGGGGGGCGCGCTCAATGCTGCCCCGGGATGGCCGCGGTTCTAGCTCTCCTTGCCTTCCCCTTCGCTTCCCACGCCGAGCGCCTCGGAGATCCTCTGCTGGAGCTGCTCGAACCTCTCGCCCAGGGACGTCTCCTGCTTCTGGATCGCCCTGACGCGGATCGAGACGGTCTCCTTGTGCTCCTCCAGCTCCTTCTTGACGGACTCGTGGTCGTCCGCGCGGACCAGCAGCGTGCCTATCGACTTGTAGACGACTGCCTCGGGGCCGATCTTGGCCAGCTCCTGGAGTGAGCCGCCGATCTCCCTGGCCTTCGCCTCCAGCTGCATGCGCTGCGAAGCGAGCACCTGCAACTGCTGCTGCAACTGCTGATACTGCGCGATCTGGTTCTGCATCTGCGGAGAAATCTCCTTCATCCTCGCACCTCTTTCGCGACCTTTGCCGCAACGTCGGCCCAGCGCAGGTAGGAGTTCAGCGCGGCCCTGATCCCCGCCACGTCGCCCGCTTCGATGGTTATCGTCGCCTCGCCCGGCATGCTTTCCACATTGATCGACGTGCCCGGTATGTCCCTGCCGGCCTCTGGAGAAAGCGACCTCGCCACGATCTCTGCCTCCTCCCCCTTGAAAGAGACTACCGCCCTGTTCCGGTTCAGCGGGACTTCACCACCTTCTTGACGTTCGGCCTCTCCTTGTAAAAGATCTTCGAGCCGCATCGCTCGCACTGAATGCCGACGGTGTTGATGTTGGCGTGGATCGGTTCCTTGCAGACGGCGCACTTGTACATCTCAGCTCTTGATCTCCTCTTCCTCTTTCTCCGCCGCCGCTGCTTCCTCGGCAGTTGGCGGGAGCTCTCTCTTGATCGAGGTGGTGACGACAGGCCTGTAAGCCCCGCCGGCGAAGGTGAGCCCGCACCGCCGGCACTTCCAGACGCCTGAGGCGACCCGCTTCACGTTCCTCGCGAGGCATCTCGGGCAGGAGTGACGCTGCTTCTGCAGCTCCTCGACCTCCTGCACCCTGCGCCTTATCCTCACCCCGTACCGGGGACCGAGCCTGCCGGCGATGCCGGCCTTGAGCGTCCTGCGAGCCATGTTCTTCAAGCCTTTATCTTCGTGCGAATCACTTCACTGGCCTTGAGGGCCAGCCCTATCACACGGCTGATCTCTTCGTAACTGAAGCTTCCTCTTAACCCTTTCTGCATCGCCCTGATGTCGCCGTTCTCGTCGGTTGCGATCGTCAGCCTGGCGTCGGCTATCTGCTCCTCCTGCCGGTTCGGGTCTATGACGATCACGTCCCTGATCTTCGCGGCGGTGACGCTTACCGGGTAATGCTGGATGGGGAGCGGGTAGTCCTCCTTCCCTATCTTCGATGCCGGCACCTTCGTGCAGGTGAGGGCGGACATGGCCCCGTATGAGGCCGCGTCGAAGAGGTTTCCGTCGTAGTCCAGGACGTGCATGTCGACGAAGCAGATCCAGACCTTCTCCTTCGGCGTGATGCAGAGCTTCTTGAAGTCTATCGTGTGCGCCTCGCGTATTCCCCTGTCCACGACCCTCGCGATCTCTATCGCGTCGGGGCGCGGCGGGCCCGACTCGAAGTAGGGGCTCGCCATCGGTATCAGTTCCGCGCCCGTGCTGAGCACGCCCGAGTCCGGCGTGTCGGGGTAGGGCACGCCCAGCTCGACCTTGACGCCGACGAGGACGTCGGTGTTTCCGAGCTTCACCCTTGCCGAGCCCTCGGCGTTCTTGATGTAGTTCTTCTCGATGGTCAGGGGCCGGACCTCTTCCGGGGTCCTGCCGTCCGACCTGGTCCCGCTTGCAGCGAGCCTGTAGACGCGCTCCCTCTGCAGCTCGGATATCAGCTCGGTCATTGCGGCACCTCCCCGTCCTCCGGTGGCATCTCGGGCGGTGCTTCCCTCTCCGGGGGCGCCCGCCTCTCCGGCGGTGCCTGCTCAGGCAGGTCCGAGAACTCCTCGGCGGTGACCGCGTAGCGCTTCCTCAGGGCATCCTTCTGCATCTCGTAGATCCCGCCTATCGCGTCCTTGACCATGCCGAACGCCTTGTCGAATTCGTCGAGCGTGAGGTGCCCGTCCATCTGGAGGAGCAGTACCTCGCCGGTCCTGGGTATCATCGCGACTGGCATGTCCGCGTCTCCATAGTTGTCCTCCTCCTTGCGGAGGTCGAGGCAGACGACGCCGTCTATCTTCCCGACGGCGCAAGAGGCGACAAGGTCCCTCATCGGGATGCCCGCGTCGGCGAGCGCGATGGAGGCGGCGGTGAGGCCGGCGCACCTCGTCCCCGCATCCGCCTGAAGAATCTCGATGAAGATGTCCACGCTCGCGCGCGGGAACTGCTCTGAGAAGACGACTGAGTCGAATGCCTCGGAGATTACCTTGCTTATCTCCACGGACCTGCGGTCAGGTCCCGGCCTCTTCCTCTCAGTCACGGAGAAAGGCGCCATGTTGTACCTGCACTGCACGAGCGCCTTCGTCGGGTCCTGCAGGTGCCTGGGGTGTGCCTCGCGCGGCCCGTAGACGGCGGCGAGGACCTTGTTCCCTCCCCACTCGATGTACGCGCTCCCGTCAGCCCTCTTCAGCACCCCGACCTCCATCCTGATTGGCCTCATGTCCTCCGGCTTCCGGCCATCCAGTCTCAAGCCATTCTCGTCGATCAGCTTCATTTTCTTCTCTATGTGTTCCACGTCTTCCATCGTCATCACCTCGGCCTGGGGCCGGCCCTCATACCATACTCGGTCTCCAGAAACGCCCTCACGGACTCAGTCAGCCCCATCATGTGGGCGCGTTCCTCGATCATCTCCACGGCCCTGGAGACCACGGCCATGTCCTTCGGTTCGCCGTCAATCCACGCGCGGCCATTCTGGCCCACCAGCAGTCGGCAGCGGGTGAAGTCCATCAGCATTGCTATCATGCTGCCCCTCGCGCCGATCAGGCGCGCGACCTTCGACGGTGATATGTCGACAAGCTGCCCGCCGGTCAACCGCCTCGAGTCCATGTCCTGCATCGTGAGCTCGATGTGCTTGATCTCGTCCACGGTGAGCACGTTGGCGATTATCGTGTCCCCGATCTCGAGATACCTGCCCGTGTCGCCGAAGTCTATGCGCCACGGGGTCTCCGCGGGATGCAGGGCAGCGGGGTAGGGTGCTTTGATGTTCACGAGCCAGTGAGAAGGCCCCCTGTCGGTGATTATGCCGATGACGAGGTCATCCGGGTACGGCATGTACCTGCCGCTGAGGCGTATCACGCCGACGCGGCCGTACCTCTCCGTCCTTATGCCGAGCAGGGACGAGAAGACCTCCTCTCGCTCGGCGAATGTGCCTCGACCAGGCTTTACGTTCCTGCCACCTAGCAGCTCGCCAGGGATTACAATTTCCCTTCTTGCGGGCCCACTGTCCATCGGGTCACCCTTCACGGGAAAGGAAAAGGGTCAGTGCACTTCCGTGGTGCCCGGACTCAGCCTTCCTTTTTCTCTCTCTCGTTCAGCCGGTGCAACTGGGGGATGGTATTTTAGTCTTGTGTATTCGGAGGCGCTGTCAAATTCTTAGGGATGAAATGCCCGGGAAAGAAGGCTCACGGCACCTGGCTTATGGGGAAGACAAGACACGACAGGTCCGCTCCGCAGCCAGATATCCCTAACTTCTTGACAACCTCGTATTCGGACGTATCAGGCCAGAGCGGCATCTTCTCCATGCAATCGAGAAGCAGCGCGGGCGGCGGGTCTTGAGGCGGGGCCCGAGGCCCAAAAAGGATAAATGTGCGTACAGATAGTGGCGCAGGCTGATGAAGATTCGCGAGATCATGGCGAAGACACTCACCACAGTAGAGGCGGGCGAGACGCTCGAGGCGGCCGCGAAGAGGATGACCGAGAACGGCGTGAGCGGCGCCCCGGTCGTGGACAGAGAAGGGAACCTGGTGGGGATTCTAAGCGAGTCGGATATCCTGAAGCACATGAAGACGCTGGTGGATGACGAGGTCGGGATGCGCTATCTCTCAGACACGACGCACTCACTATCGCTCTTCGTCATGCTCGCGGAGAGGGACCACGAGGTCAGAGAGGCGGTATTCAAGCGTCTGCGCGCGGCGAAGGTGGAGAAGGCGATGACGAAGGACGTCTTCACCGCCAGGCCGAACGACACGATAGAGTCGGTCGCTGCTCAGATGATCGAGCACAACGTCAACAGGATCCCGATAGTCGAGGGGGAGAAGGTCGTCGGAATGGTGACCAAGGCGGACTTCGCCAGGCTCGTCGCGACTGGCCAGCCGCGCTAGAGCCACTTGATCGAGCAGCCGACCGCGGCGGTCTCTTTCGTTCTCACGGGCTTTCCCGCCAGTAGGTCGTCCAGAGCCTCGCGCATGTACTTCCGCTTGACCTTGGCGGGGTCCTGGTAGTTGTCGTCTATGGCGCCGTGGTATCTGAGCACCAAGTCCTGGTCGAACAGGAAGATCTCGGGAGTCCTGGCAGGGCCGTATGCCTTGGCGACGCTCTGGTCCTCGTCCCTCAGATAGGGGAAGTTGAACTTCTTGTCCTTCGCTCTCTTGACCATGTGCGCGAAGTCGTCCTCCGGGAAGTTCTTCGTCTCATTGCTGTTGATTGCGATCAGCTGCAAGCCCTTGAGGCCATAGTCTCTCTGCAGTTCGACCATGCGGTCCTCGTATGCCTGAACATAGGGGCAGTGATTGCACGAGAAGATAACCGCCACCACATTCTTGCCCTTGAATTCGTCAAGACTGTGCTTCTTGCCGTCGACGCCGGGGAGATCGAACGCAGGGACCTTGGAGCCAACCTTCAGGGTTTGGAGATTCATTGCGACACCGCAATTGGAGAACCGCCGACTCTACTTAGCCTTTCTCGATTGCGGGACATTCAGACCGAGGTCGAAAAGATCGAGATAGCGCTACCCGATCTTGTGCATCCTGACCAGGTCCGCCTCGAAGGGCTTCAGGTTCTCCGGGATTGTCACGCCTTGAAGAGGCTCATTGAGGCTCAGCCCCCTGTCCTTCTTGTCCTTCCAGACCTTTGAGTTGAACTCGATCAGCCCCTGCGTCAACCGGCGCAGGTCGTTCTCCCAATCAGTCCGCGCTTCCGGCATCGCCTGGTCGTGCACGCTTCCGCCATAGACCTCCCGCCACATCTTGTCAGTGGAGAAGGCGGTAATCGGGGCGAGGATTCTGAGGAGCGTCTTCATCACCTCGTTCAGGGTGAAGCGCGCGCCCGTGTCCCCCTCGTACGCCCTGCCCTTGACCATCTCGAGGTAGTGAGGCGCGAAGACGTTCCAGAGGAACTCCCTGCACCTGTTCGCGGGGACGAAGAAGTTGTAGTCCTCGTAGCCCTCGCGGCTGACCCTGACGAGCTCGTTGAGCTCCGAGAGGATCCAGCGGTCCGTCGCCTTGAGGTCTCCCGTGGCGGGTTGCTCGAACATCGACACGAACCGCATCGTGTTCCAGAGCTTGTTGATGAACTTCCTCCCGCCGGCTATCCTGTCCTCCGAGATCCTGAAGTCGTCGCCGGGCATCGTCTCCGCGGCGGACCAGAAGCGGAAGGCGTCCGCGCCGTGCTTCGCGATCACAGGCTCGGTGTCGACCACATTGCCCTGGGACTTGTGCATGGCCCGGCCGTGCTCATCCAACCCGAGGCCGTGCACGAAGACGTGGTGGAACGGCTTCTCGTGCATCACGTACCAGCTCTTCAGCGTCGTGTAGTAGAGCCAGTTGCGGACTATGTCCCGGCCCTGAGGCCTCAGGGTCGTGGGGAAGTGCTTCCTGAAGAAGTCGTCGTCCCGCATGAAGAGAGTCGCGACGAGGTTGGTGTTGCTGCTGTCCATCCAGGTGTCGAAGACCCTGTCCTCGCCGCGGAGCCTCTTGCCGCCGCAGTGCGGGCAGGAGTCGAACGGCGGCGGGTCCCTCCAGGGGCGGTAGTACTTCCCCGGCGGCGGGACTATCGGCGCGAAGCAGTCCTCGCAGTACCAGAGCGGGATCTCCGTGTGATAGTACCTGCGGCGGCTGATCGGCCAGTCGATCGTGACGGAGTCTATCCAGTCAAGGAGGAGCTGGCGATGGCGGTCTGGGTGGAACTCCATTGATCTTGCAGACCTCCTCAGGTCGTCGAGGACGGGCAGCTGCTTGAGGTACCAGTCCTTCATCTGGATGAACTCGATCGGGGTCTTCGAGCGCTCGCACATCGGGGTCTTGTGCACAACATCTTCCTGCTTGCGCACGAGGCCGAGCGCTTTCAGGTCCTCGATTATCTTGGCCCTCGCCGCCTCGACTGTCATCCCCTTGTAGGGGCCGGCAGCCTCGGTCATGCGCCCGTCCTCGCCGATCGCGCTGATGGGCTCCAGGCTCAGTTCGCGGAACAGCTGGATGTCCACTTGGTCGCCGTAGGAGCAGATCATCGCCGCCCCTGTGCCGAACTCCGGCTTGGCGTTGGGGTGCGGGTGGATCGGGACCTCCCTCTCGAAGATGGGGACGATGGCCCTGTGGTGGCGGAGCTTGTGGAACCTCTCGTCGTCCGGGTGGACGATGATCGCCCTGCAGGCGGGAATGAGCTCCGGTCTGGTCGTCGCGATGACGAGCTCCCCGCCGCCGTCGTGAAGCCCAAAGGCGACGTAGGTGAGCTTCGACGGCCTCTCCTGGTACTCGATGTCCGCCTCCGCAATCGTGGTACCGCACTTCGTGCAGTAGTAGCTCGGCCTGAGCCCCTCGTAGACGAGGCCCTTGTTGAACAGGTCGATGAAGACCGCCTGCGTGACCCTCCTGTATTCCGGCGAATCCGTCTCGAAGTAGTAGTTGTCGAAGTCGCAGCTCATGCCGATGCGACGGGAGAGGACGTGTATCTGGTCGCAGTACTTCTGGATCTCCTGCCTGCAGAGATCGATGAACTCCTCGCGATCGAAGTCGTGCAGGCGCTTTCCGTGTTTCCTCTCGACGGTCAGCTCGATGTTGATGCCGTTGCGGTCGAGGCCGAAGGGGAAGAGCACCTCGAAGCCGAGCATCCTCTGAGCGCGCGCGCACATGTCGATTAGAGAGTAGCCGGCGACAGCCCCGATGTGCCACTGGCCCGAGGGGTAAGGCGGCGGAGTGTCGATCACGTAGAACGGCTTCTTCGATGCGGGATTGAAGGCGTACCGCTTCTCCTCCCGCCAGAGCTTGAGGAGGTCCTCCTCGAACCTCTGTTCCCACTGCTTGTCCTTCAGTTTCGGCTCGGGCATCTGAACTTCAGTGCGCAAAGGACAGGGAGATAAAAAGGGTTGCGTGGCGGCGGTTGAGATGCCCATGGCGGTGGCTCGCACCGGCATTCTCGCGGTGAGCAAGATTATCAAAACCGATTTCCAAGGGACAACTGCTTTGACCCCTCCCCCGGCATCAGACTGGCGGGAGCGTGCAACTTGCCCGAAGAGGAGTATGTGGAAAGCGACGAGGAATGGACAAGCAAGCCGAGAGTCAGGGCGAAGGTCTGCCTTGTCGGGGACGCGGGCGTCGGCAAGACCTCACTCATCAGGCGTTTCGTCCTGAACCAGTTCGACGACAAGTACATCAAGACGATAGGGACCAAGGTCAGCAAGAAGTCGACCTGCCTCTACGACGGTTTCCGAGAGAGGGAGACGGAAGTCGTGATGACCATCTGGGACATCATGGGCCAGGAGGGTTTCAGGGAGCTGCTCAAGGACGCGTACTTCTGCGGGGCGAACGGCATCATCGCCGTGTGCGACGTCACGAACCAGGAGACGATGAACCGCCTCGACGGCTGGCTCGACAGGACCTACAAGATCGCCGGAGAGGTGCCGGTCGCGATCCTGATCAACAAGGTCGACCTCGGGGACAGGGGGAAGATCGAGGAGAGGAACATGGCCCAGTTCGGCAAGGCGTACGAGAGCCCGTTCTTCTTCACGAGCGCGAAGACCGGCGAGGGCGTGGAGAAGGCATTCATGGACATCTCGTCGCGTATACTGCGCAGGGAGACGAGCGAGAGGAAGGAAGAGCTCGCTTTCGTTTAATCCCAGAATGATGATGCGAGGGCCAGGATTTGAACCTGGGAACCCCTTCGGGAAAGGATCTTGAGTCCTTCGCCTTTGGCCAGGCTTGGCTACCCTCGCGTCTGGCGCTCATCTTGACCTCTCTATAATAAAGTTGCGCGGAGAGACGTAGTTGCTCCATGGTGGCTGATTCGAATCAGGGACCGGGGAAGCTCTCGACGACGTAGGTCGTTTGGCTGAGAAATCAGCCAAGACGCCGACTCCGTTTGCCTGCAAGTGGCTCGTGTCCCGACAAACGAAGCCGACCGTCTGCGCGAGGGACCCTCTTTGGCTAACTAGTTAGCCCAAGATGCAACATCGCCGGAGTAGAACGGACCCAAACGGTTCACTTTCGGCCACCCCTCTCCCAATGAGCCTTATCATTTGCCAGTACATCATTCACGACATGAGGGATGACAAGCAACCGGATGACGAAAAGACAGAGAAGATCGCGGCCGTGCTCCGCATCATTGTCTCGTACGACGCGGGCAAGTGGCAACGAGCAGAGGCGGTGGCAATCCAGCGCTTTGTGCATGGAAGGAAGGTCACGGCTAAAGTCGACGGCAGGAAGAAAAAGTACTTCTATCCCGGTCTGACGTCGAGACCGGATGTGGACCGGCTGGGACAGTCGGTCCTCATGATGAGGGAGAAGGACGCCGAAGATTTCATCGCGTTTCTCCGGCGCCTCAGTGTGCAATGCGATTCAAGGCGAGTCTGGATCAGGCCTGAATCTGCCCTGGGACTGATCGATGCGAGCGATTGAAACCGCTCCGTCCGCGACCCGGTTTCTTCGGCTAACTAGTTAGCCAAAGTGCGGTCGCTGGCGAGTGGCGGTATCCGTCAGATGTCGCTTCATCTCCATTCGAGCCCGCGCGCTCAGAAGTCCTTCAGCACGTCTTCGAGGTTCGGGTGGCCTATCTCGTCCAGCTCGTACCTCACGCGCACGACGGGCTTGTTGACCTTGAGCACCCTCCTCAGGTCTATCGGGGTGCCGCTCAGGACGAGGTCGCATTCGATGGCGTTGATCGTCTCCTGCAGCTCCGCGATCTGCTTGTCGCCGTAGCCCATGGCCGGCAGCACCGGACCGGTGGCCGGGTACTTGGCGTAGGTCTCCAGGATGGATCCGAC
>JAFNFQ010000034.1 GCA_017885655.1 Methanobacteriota archaeon
TTGATCGTCATCGAGGTGCTGACCTTGCCCATTGGAATACCATCGAACAGGGTCTCCATGTCTGCGAGGGAACATACAGCCACTCCGACCTTGCCGACCTCCCCCTTGGCCATCTCATTGTCCGAGTCGTAGCCGATTTGAGTCGGCAGGTCAAATGCGACGCTCAGCCCCGTATTTCCCTGAGACAGGAGAAACTTGTATCGTTTGTTCGACTCCTCCGCGGTGCCGAAGCCCGCGTACTGCCTCATCGTCCAGAGGCGGCCTCGGTACATCGTCGGGTAGATGCCTCGGGTGAAGGGGAACTCGCCGGGGAGAGAAAGATCACGCTCGTAGTCGACCCTGCCATCGACATCGGGGCCGTAGAGCCTCTTGACATCGATGTCGGAGAGGGTCCTGTGGTCGGAGGCTTGATCGGCCCCTTCTGTTCTCCCGCCTCGGATTTTCTTAGCTGGCCTGCGAGCGCTATGGGGCATGTTCCTTCTCGGGGCGGGAAGTCCCGGCGGCTTGAAAAGGCTTTCTCACATCGTATTCGCACCGTGGAACGAGAACGCTGTTGTGTTGGCCAATACCTTGTGACTTAGACATCCTCGATTTGGATTGGCGGCGATCAGACCATCCTCGTCCGAATCGGATGAGTCACGGAACCATTCTTAAATATCCAGTGCGACATGGCATTCAAGGTATGATGAGGAGGTGAAAGAGTGGGTCAGCATTCTCCGGTCAAGGCTCCGATTGGGGAATCCTCAAGGTCGGCTCTCCCCGTGTCGTCCAAGCGGTCCTCGCGCCCGCACGGGAAATTGACTAGGGCGGCCGCTGTGAGCGTCGTGATCATCGTCGCAGCATCGATTATAGGTTATGTCATTATCGCGGGCAGGGACACAACGCCGCCTTCCCGCGTCACCGACCTTGATGCGGTTCGCGTCACTGAATCTTCATGGGGGCTAATCTGGACCGCGCCTGGCGATGATGGCGATGCTGGGACGGCGAGCCAATATGACATCAGGTACGCCTACGATGACATAGATGGCGATGAAGAGTTCGCCGCCGCGATCCAGTGCCTTGGCGAGCCGACCCCCGCCGCCCCGGGAACGATCCAGACATTCGACGTAACGGATGTATTGATAAAGACGATTTACTTCGCCCTGAAGACAGCGGACGAGGTGCCGAATTGGTCGCCATTGGCAATTGCCATGGGCATTCCGCTGGTGGGCACGGACACGACCCCGCCCGCGGCGGTCTCGGACCTCTCACCTCAGTATCCGACTGACTCTTCCGTGGAGCTGCGCTGGACGGCGCCGGGAGACGACGGCAACACCGGAATCGCCGCGTACTACGACATCAGGTACGCTTCATCGGCGATAGACACCGAGGCCAAGTTCGCCGCTGCCACACAGTGTGTCGGCGAGCCGACTCCAGCCGCTCCGGGGACTGTCCAGACGTTCAATGTGACGGACCTGATGAACGATGCCGACCAATTCTTCGCCCTGAAGACGGCAGACGAAATGGCGAACTGGTCACCGTTGTCGAATTCAATAGGCATACCGCCCGACTTTACGCTTGACGACACGAACGGGTCGCCCTGGGACATGTACGCGCACATCGGCAACGGGAAGCCGATACTTCTGGAGTTCATGCACCCTGACTGTCACGCGTGCGCGGATGTGGTTCCATCACTCGTGGAAATCTACAACGATTACAGTTCAGAATTGGAGTTGGTGAGCGTGGCGGTGACGTTCGATGTCGGCGGGTTCACAAACCCGCCGAATGCTTCCACGGTGAGTGCATTCATGACTCAGTACGGCGCAGTCTGGACACACCTAGTTGAGAGCTCAGGGACACAAGTACGAGATATGTACGGGATTGTCGCGGTGCCGACTTTCTTCCTAACAGGGAAAGACGGCAGGATAGCATGTATCCATGTCGGAGGAGGCGCGATAGACGACCTGGTGAACGCGATAGAGCAAGAGCTGCTGCCTTAGGGGTTGGCGCAGACAGAATTACCGCGAAGTCCGCTGTGCCTGCGATTTATTGGTCGCCGTTCTTTCGATGCTGGCAAGTCAGGAGCGCAAGAGTCACCTCGACTTGACACCCGCCTGTCCCGGCTAATCCGGAAGCGCTCCTCCTGCATTGACTACGAGCGATAGACAGGAGCCATATCCGACTTGGCGGGATACCCGCTCGCAGTGACCTCCACATTGAGCTCGGACGTCGAGACCCCTGGCGGCAGGATGACCACCACGCTGTTGAACTTCACGCATCCGTCCTCATTGCCGTCCGCATCGGTACTCTTGCCGTCCGTGGCGGTCCTGTCGACCCCGACGCCAGAGAGATGCACCGTTATCCCTTTGATCTTCGTGTCGCTCTGGTCAAATGCGCAGACAGTCACATCAACTGTCTTCTTCGCCTGCACGTTGATTCCAGGGTTCGAGGTCGTGATCGGGTTCGGTTCAATCGATATAGTCTTGATGTTCTTCACCGGAGTCCCGCTGAGCCCTGAGAACCAACCGACAACTACGACAAGCGCGAGCCCCGCCACAACCGCCATTATCAGCAGCTGGAGGGGCAGACCTTCCAGGCCATCTCTGTCATCCCGAATATGCTTCATCTTGCATCCCGGATGAGAATGCGTCTGTTTATGAAATGAATCTCTCCCACGGGCGTATCTGGGCAATCTCGTACCTCCTTAATCACCGAGAAATATTCGCAACCTCGGTTCTGACCCGAAGGTCGTGGAGAATGCAGCTCAGAAGTCTGCTCTGGGGCGCGTATTCTTCTCTTGCCCTCTCTATTTCTCGATATCGGTCCATGACAAGGCGACTCGATTCGATCCGGAGTGCTTCGTTGGACTGTCGGCGCGACTCTTGCCCCAAACGTCGCGTCATTCCGCCGAACGCACGCGATGCTTCTTCCAGTGAAGATCTTGAGTCCATCGGGAATCGCGCGACTGGGACTGACTTGGACGCCGTCCGGCGAAGCTCGCGGCCGCATCTCCTCCGCCGGAGGCGACCTTGTTGCCATCCGCATGAATGCTACTCCATACGGAACGCCTTTCATCCCAATCGGAATGGATTCCATCCCAATCTGAATCCTCTTGGGACAACTGTCCCAGACATGGGGGACAATTGCCCTCAGGTCCGTCCCGGTTGTCCCAGGACCCATCCCAATCGCCCCGAGACCGCTCCCTGTTGTTCCGACTTCCATCCCAATGATAGTATATGCAAGAATGTTCATCCGAATGAATGTCCCCATTGTCCCGAGACCCGGGACAATCGTTCTCGAACCTATCCCAGTTGTCCCCGGACCGATTTCAGTTGCCCCGAAGTCCGTCCCGGTTGTCCCCGGCTCTGGAGCAATTGCCCCAGAGTCCATCCCAATTGTCCGAGGCGTCGGGGGACTGTTTTCGGGTCATCAGCTGTTGTCCGCGATTCAATTCCAATTGCCCCGAGACCTTTCCCGATTGTCCCCACAGCCGTCCCAATCGTCCCAGATGGAGGGCAAATGAAGCGGATTCCACGCGATATCCGCGCTTCCAAGTCGCTCAGATTCCTTGCAGGGCGCGTTTCGCGGCAATAGGAAATCCTTATGACAGGAATCGAGTTCATCATCGCGTGGAACCCCTCGTCATCGAGAGCCTCTCGAAGGACTACGACGGCTTCAGGGCGCTGGACAGCCTCAGTCTGAAGGTCGAGGCGAAGTCCTGCACAGGTTTCCTCGGGCCGAACGGCGCCGGCAAGACCACCACGATCAAGATTCTCACAAGCATGCTCAGGGCTACTGGCGGCCGCGCTTTCCTCAACGGCGTCGACGTGACGACAGATCCCAAGGAGGCTCTCGCCAGGGTCGGCGCAGTCGTCGAGACGCCGGAGTTCTACCCCGAGCTGACGCCAATCGAGACCCTCGACTACTTCGCCAGGCTCCGCGGCATCCCCTCCGACCGCGCGAAGTCGCGGGTGATGCAGGTCATCGACCAGGTGAAGATGGGCGAGTGGAAGGACCAGAGGATAGGCAAGTTCTCCAAGGGTATGAAGCAGAGGATCGCGATCGCTCAGGCCCTCCTTCACGAGCCCGACCTCCTTGTCCTCGACGAGCCGACCGCAGGCCTCGACCCGAGGGGCATGGCCGAGGTAAGGGACATCATCAAGGCATTGCGCCTGCAGGGCTACACCGTCTTCATGAGCAGCCACCTGCTATTCGAGGTGCAGCAGCTCTGCGATAAGGTCGCCGTCGTCGACAAGGGCAAGCTCCTCATCTACGACACCGTGCAGAACCTCAGCACGAAGAGGCACGTCCTGAAGCTGGAGGTCGACCTTGTCGGCAAGATCGACACGGAGACCTACACCAAGGTCTGCGCGCTCGACAAGGTCAACGGCGTGCAGTGCCCGACGGCCACCAAGATGCTCATAGACTTCGACGGAGACACCGCCGACAGGAGGACGCTGCTCGAATCCCTGCAGAGGCTTGGGCTCCAGGTGTACTCATTCGCCGACGCGGGCGTGGCGCTGGAGGAATTCTACATGGATCTGATCAAGGAGTCGAGATAGCATGGCGGTAACGAACGCGGAAACAGGGAAGTACGTCCTCCCCTCCGACTTCGACCAGATAATCACGGTGACCCGCGTCGAGTTCCTGAGGAACCTGCGGAGGAAGCGCCTCCTGATATTCGCGATAATCATAGCCCTGGTGTCCGCCCTGGTGCTCGCGGTCCCGCCCTTCTTCGGAGGGTACCCGAGCGACCCGATACTCGGCCCCTACAGCTTCGCGCAGAACTTCACGTCCACGATTAACTTCCTGATCATCCTGCTCGCAGTCTTCTATGGTGGCGACGCGCTCGTTTCGGAGTTCTCCAACAAGACGGGCTACGCGATATTCCCCAACCCCATCCGCCGCTCGTCGCTGTTCATGGGCAAGCTGTTCTCGAGCTTGCTTGCATGCGTCCTCGTTCTCGGCGCGTACTACATCATAATCGCGGCATCGATGATCGCCGTATACGGCACGCTCGTGATCGAGCTCCTCTATTCGTTCCTCTTCGCAGTGCTCTACATGTCCGCCTGCCTCGGCGTCGCCTTCGCCATCAGCGCCCTGATGAAGTCCACTGTGTCGGCGCTCGTCCTGACTTTCGTCCTCTTCCTCTTCGTCCTGAGCATGCTCTCAGGAATACTCATGTTCGCGAAGGTTAGGGCGGAGCCCCTGCTCACGTTCCAGGCGGGAGTCATCAGCAGTTTCCTGAATGGTCCCTACCCCGGTTTCTTCCCGCCGCCGGAGCAGAGTTACAACGTGACCAGGTTCGACTTCGTGGTCTACAACCCGACCGTCATGAACGGGATAATCGTCTGCACGGTCTGGCTTGTCGTGTCGCTGTTGCTGGCGTATGTGGTGTTCCGCCGGCGAGAGATGCTCGGTTAAGCGGACTTGGCGGTGGAGTGCGAATCAACGGGTGACTCCATCTCCCCACGCCTGCTTGCAGACTCGTTTGAATCCCAGCCCCTCGCTCATCGCGAGCGAAGCCTGGTTGTCCTCGTAGATGTGACACAACGGGGTCCTGCCTGCCGCAAGCACCTGCCTCGCGACATCGATCGTCACCGATTCCGCGTACCCTCTCCCCCTGTGACTCGGCAACACGACCAGCATGCCCATCGCGCTCACTTTGTCTGTCTCGAAATGCGTGAGGTTCCACGCGACCAGCTCTCCACCTATGAAGACTCCGGCACTGGGCCCGTTCTCTATCCTCGCCTTGACGTAATCTGTGGCATCCCAGTCGTACGCCCAGGCTCTGGCGATCTTGGGTGCCCAGCTGGGATCTATCCGCTTGGTCTCGTGCTTCTGCTCGCCCCTGAGGTCACCCGGCGAGAGGGCCAGCAGCCAGGCGCTTGAGCACCATCCTATCCTCATCCTTCGCCGCACGATCCTCAGGATGTCTTCGTTCACCAGGTGAAACCAGTACTTCCCCGCCGGGAGGTCATCGATGACCTTCCCCGCCGCCTCTTTGTCGCTCGCTTGAATCGCGATCGCTGTGGCGTCAAACTCGTCCGCGGGCTTCTCGATCGCGGCAAGTGCCCGCACATGGTCAGCGTCGTCGACGAGGTACCTCGTCTCCCGCCGCGGATAGAACACCCTCTGTGAGACGATGGCGTTCCTGACGACGTCGGAGTGAACGAACGCCCTTAGCCTCTCGCGATCCGTGACCCATTCGGTCATGCCTCCGACCAGAATGTGGCCCTCCTTGAAAGGCTATCGCCCCGCGTCAGTACATGCCCGACTGCGCGCTCATGTAGACAGGCCTGCCGTACCTGTCCATCCTGACGACCATGACCCTCCCAGTCGCGACGTCCATCAGGGCCATCTGCATGCCGTCAGCGATAGGCATGACCTCGACCACCCTCAGTCTGGACGGGTCTATCCCGTAGACGCCCGCCAGCCACTGCGCCACGTTCTGCGGTATCTGACCCGGGGATGTGGACCGCGCGATGTCCCTCGTCCTCTTCCTGCCCGCGGCGAACGCGACGATCAAGACGAGGAACACGCCCGCGAATATGATTAGTATCGCGAGGAGCGACAGGGCCGAAAGGCTCCCGTTGTTCCCCGGACCGGAGCCCGGCGTCCAGAGGAGGAGGGGCACGACCGTCGTCCTGCGCGCCTCCACGGTGACGTTGAGGTACGTCTCCTCGTAGCCGACCCGCGACCCCACGATCATGCGGGTGCCTGCCGGCACGCCCGATATGCTGAAGACGCCCTCGTCGTCCGCGGAGAGCGTTATCCGGCCCCCGGGCAGGGAAATCGACGCGAACGCGATCCTCTCGTAGCTGTGAGCGTCCATCACCACCCCGGAGATGTTCCCGCCGTCCACCGCCAACGCGAAAAGCTGCGCGCTGCCGGCCGAGTACGCGTACGACGTGTCCCCCGCGAAGGTCACGCGGAGAAGGTGCTGTCCCCAAACCGATGTCATCGGGTACGTGAGGTTCGCCCGGCCGCTCTGGTCGGTGAATGCGGAGCCGACGGCGTTCGAGTCGACGTGGAAGCTGAGCGGTTTTCCGGGCACCGCAGTGCCGTTCGGCGCGCGCATCGTGGCGGTGAGCGTCACGCTCGATCCGGCCACCCCTTTCACGACAGGCACATTGATGATCGACGCGTTCAGGCCGCCTGGAAGTGCCGCGCGCACGGCGTCGTACGCGTTGACGAGCCCATGACCGTACTCGTTGTCCCAGCCCGGGTCGCCGAGGTCCGTCGCGGTCGAGTTCATAATCGCCCTGACCTCGGAATTCGTCAGTGAAGGGTTGCGCGAGAGGACGAGGGCCGCCACGCCGGCGACCTGGGGCGCGGCCTGCGAGGTCCCCGTGTGCGACTGATAGTATGGCTGGATCCTCATCGTCGATGTGATGTCCTCTCCAGGCGCCACGAGTTCCATCTGGCTGCCGTAGTTGCTGAATGACGAGCGGATCCGGCTGCGGCCAACCGATCCCACCGCCACGACGCTCGGGTACGCGGCGGGATACGAGACACCGCCGCCGTCGTTGCCAGACGCGGCCACGAGGAGCACGCCCTTGTTCCAGGCGTACTGCGCGGCGTTCTTGAGCGTGGCGGAAGCTATGCCGCCGAGGCTGAGCGTGATAACGTCCGCGCCGTTGTCGGCCGCGTACCTGATCCCGAGGGAGATGTCCGAGATGTACCCGAGGCCGCAGTCGTCCAGGACCTTCACCGCCATGAGCCTGACCTGGGCGAGGCCCGCAATGCCCCTGGAGTTGTTGGTCACCGCGCCGACGATGCCGGCCACGTGCGTCCCATGGTAGATCGGGTCGATCTGGCAGATGCCGAATGAATCCTGGAGGCGGTTCTGGTCGTCCATCGGATCGTTGTCGTTGTTCACGAAGTCGTACCCGTAATGGCCGCCCGCGTCCGTCCACATGTTCGCGGCGAGGTCCTCATGGTTGTAGTCCACGCCCGTGTCGACCACCGCAACGACGATGTCCTTGCTGCCGAGCGTGAGATCCCAGGCGAACGGGGCGTACATCTCCTGGAGCGCCCACTGGTCGCCGTAATAAGGATCGTCAGGTGTGAAGGCGATCCGAGCAGCCCTGAGATCGTCCTCCACGTAGGAGAGAGGAGCCACGCCGGAGAGGAGGGCCTGGACTTCCTCCGCGCTGCCAAGGCCCGCGACCGTGATGAACTGCAGTTCGCTGTCGACGCTGATGACCCTCCCGCCGAACCGTTCCACGGCGGAGAGCAGGCTCGCGAGGTCCGCCCCCGACTCGTAGCCGATCATCACCCGCGCACTCTGGCCATCGCCGGATGCACGAGCGCTCGAGAGAGCGGCGAGAGGCGGCGAGGACAGCAGCGCCATCGCTATCGCGAACGGCAACAGCCCCCGAGGGGCCTTCAGCGACATAGTCACGTGTCCCGGAGATTGCCTACGCGCTCGCCGACATATAAGGGTTTTTCGTGGTTTTTCGAGGGCGCGTTCGCTCAGAGCTTCAGCACGTCCGCGTAGCCCTCCATGTCCATGAAACCGTGCCCGCTGATGTTGAAGGCGATCGTCTTCTTCTCCTTCGTCTCCTTGCACTTGATCGCCTCGTCCATCGCGCAGCAGATGCTGTACGCGGACTCCGGGGCCGGCAGGAAACCCTCCGTCCGGATGAAAGTCCTTGCCCTGTCGAAGACGTACTTCTCGTCGGCGGG